>NZ_JASCOZ010000249.1 GCF_029960115.1 Stenotrophomonas sp. PS02289 | reverse complement strand
GGAACGCCCACCCCGACCCGCCCAGCCGGGGATGCAGTGAGCCGAGGGCTGTTCGCCAAAATGCATGAAGGCACCGGGTGAAGCCCGGTGCCTTCTCGGTGTCGATGATTTCCAGTCGTTACCGGTTATGGCGCGGTTCCGTGCGATCGTCTTTCGACCGATCCCACCAAGGCAAGAGCAGCCGGGCAAGCCCGGCTCTACAGAGCATGATCAGCGTGGCAAGCACGCGCACATTGCATGCAATTGCGGCGGGTCAGTTCGGGGCCTTTTCTACCCACTGCTTGAAGACGGCGTCGATCTGCGCGTCCTTGACCTTCTTGCCGTCCTGCAGGTCCTGCGCCTGGGTGAACAGCGGGATGATCATCGCCATGCCGTCCAGCTTGGTCTTCAGGTGCACGCCTGGGGCCTGGCCCAGGAAGCCGTCCCAGCGCTGGCGCACTTTGGCCCAGTAGTCCGCCGTCGCCTTCCAGTAATCGTAGGCCGGCTTGAAGTCCACGTCCGTGGTCTTGTTGTAGTCGTTGAAACCGAACTCGCGCGCGATCTCCTGCTGGCTGCCATCCGCTCCGCGCAGAATCTTCGTGTTGAACTGCTCGTGCGTCCAGCCGTTAGGCGTCAGCGTATGCCGGTTGATCACCGCCAGCGCGTTGTAGTCACTGCGGCGCGTGTACTCGCGGCGCGGCAGCGGACGCCAGCTCAGGTCGCTCGTCCACGTCGCCACTCCGTTGCTGTAGTCCCACTTGCCCGTACCGCAGTAGCGCGGCGCGTCGCTCACCTCATAGACGCACTGCGTCCATGCGCCTGCATTCACCGCCGCCGGAATCGTCCGCACCTGCCAGGTCTGGTCCGCGCTGAACTCGAAGCGGTTCGGTGCTTCATACACCCAGTCCTGTCGCCAGTGCTTGGTCACATGACCGCTCTTTCCGTCGACCAGAATGTGCTGCAGCACAATCCGCTGCGGCGTGTCTTCGACCACGATCACCACTTCATTGCCACCACTGCGCACCGCCGGTGCGCGCTCGTAGCCCGGCTTCAGCAGCACCGTTTCGTCGAACGCGAAGTCCACGATGTACTCACCCTGCATCGCCAGGATGCTGTCGTGGTCGCGTTTCAGGTCGGAGGGCTGGGCGTGGGCCATGCCGCTGGCGGCAAGCAGCAGCCACGCGCTGGCTGTCGGGAATTTCATTTGAAAAGCCTCAGGAAGGACGAAGTGAGGAAAGATGAAGCAGCGGTGTTGCCGCCGCGCTGAAGCCGGCCGTGTCTGTCCATAACTCGCCTTCGGCTCCTTCCACATCGGCGATACGACGTGCAGTCGCCGCGCCCAGGGTGGACAAGGACGCCAGGCTTGCCGCCAGACGATTGCCCTCGCCGACCTGCAGCCGCAGTGCACACATCCGCCAGGTCTCGTTGCCCAGCTTGGTCGCCAGCCGCCGCCACAGGCGCTCGGCGACCCCGCCTTCAAACGCCTGTTCCGGCCGCGCCGGATAGGCCGAGACCAGTCGGTCCCAGGCCAGGAAGTCACTGTCCGGCAGCAGGTACAGCCGCCAGCAGCAGCGGCCGCGTGCATCGGCGAAGCACAGGCTTTCGCGAATGCCCTCGCTGTCCACACCCTGGCAGGCGTGGGCGGACACCGCATGTTGCCAGCCGCCCAGCTCACTGCTTTCAGGGCGGTAGAGACACAGCACCGTGCCCAGCGCTGCCAGCTGCGCCGGAGAAGGCAGCTGGGCGGGGCGCAGGTACCGGTCGGAAGAACGCAGGGCGGACAGGGCTCGGCTCATGGCGGCTACCAGCTGACGGAGAGACTGGCCGAAACATTCCGGCCGGGATTGGTGTAGCGGTCGATCACCGTGCTGTTGGTCGCCAGCGCAGTAGTGATCGCCGAGTAATCGATGTACTTGCGGTCGCCGAGATTGAACACGCCGACGTTGAACTTCGCACCCGGCGCGAACTCCCAGTGCGCCATCAGGTCCAGCACGCCGTAGCCGCCCGGGGCAAAGGTGGTGTCGCTGGCGAGGCGATCCTTGCGGCGCGCGAAGGTGCCGGCCAGTTCCACGCCCCAGCTGTCGCGGTCGTAGGCCAGGCCCAGCGTGCCGCGCAGCGGGTCAATCGAGGCCAGCGGCACGTCTTCGGTCTTGTTCTGTCCACGCGACCAGGCGACCGCGCCGTTCAATGACCAGCCGGCCAAGGCAGTGCTGAGTTCGCCGAAGTCCACGCCCGCCTTCAGTTCGGCACCGTAGATCTCGGCGTCCGCCACGTTCTGCGACTGGAACACGATCAGGCCCTGGTCGTTGATGCCGACCTGGCGCTGGGATTCGATGAAGTCCTTGTAGTCGTTGTAGTAGCCGCTGACGCTCACGTAGGCCGCCGGGGTCAGGTAACGCACGCCCAGTTCAAAGCCATCGCTGGTTTCCGGCTTCAGGTCCGGGTTCGGGATGGCGGTATAACCGAACATCACGTTGGTGAAGCCCAGGTTGACGTCGTTGTACGGTGGCGAGCGGAAGCCGTGCGAATAGCCGGCAAACAGCGACCAGTCGGTCGCGAAGCGCCACACCATGCCGAGCTTCGGCGACACGCTGGTCTTGGTCAGATCAGAGACGCCCATGCCCGGGTTGTCGGCGGCGAAGATCGCGTCCACATCCGGGCGCAGTTCGTAATGGTCCACGCGCACGCCCGGCACCAGCGACAGGCGGCCGTCGGCAAAGCGCATTTCGTCCTGCACGTACAGGCCCAGCTCGGTGGTCTTGCTGATCGGGAAGTCACGCACCGGGAACGCATCGGGCAGGATGCTGGTGCTGGTCTGGCCGTTGGCCAGTACCTGGTAGCCGTCGCGCTTCTGCCGGGTTTCGGTCCAGGTGCCTTCCAGGCCGTAGGTCAGTTCATGGCTGACGCTGCCGGTTTCCAGGCCCTTGTGGAACACCGCCTGCAGGCCGTACACGCGCTGGTCGAAATTGAACTCGCGGTGGCGCGAGGTGCGGTTGGCACGGGTTTCGTCGGTGCGCTGGGTGGTCTCGCTGTCCTGCCGGTACAGCTGCCAGGACAGGCTGTCGGCGAAGCCGGCGGCCAGGTTGTCCATCTCATGCGCGAACGACACCCGCGCGCGGGTCTGGTGGTCGCGCGCCTGCATGCCGGTGGTGGTGGTGTGGTCAATCGACGACAGCACGTTGGTGTCGACGCTGTCTTCGTTGCCTTCCACGGTCAGCTTGAAGCGCTGGTCTTTGCTGGGCGCGTACACCAGCTTGCTGAGCACGCTGCGGCCGTCGCGGTCCTGCGGGTTGGCGGCGGTGCGGGTGCGGTCATTGCTGCGCACCTCGCCCATGCTTTCGGTTTCCTGGCCCTGGCGGTGATTGAAGTTCACCATGCCGCTCCAGTGGTCGCCGCCGAACGCGGTGGTGACGCTGCCGAGCAGTCCCTTCCATTCGCCGTCATAGCCGAACTTCAGGCCGACATAGCTGTTCTTGTCGTCCTTCAGGTAATCGTTCGGGTCCTTGGTGACGAAGGCTACCACGCCACCGAGTGCGTCCGAACCGTACAGCGCGCTTGCCGGGCCGCGCACGATCTCGACCCGCTTGAGCGTTTCCAGGTCGGTGAAGTTGCGGTTGGCGTCGGAGAAGCTGCCGATGCTGAAGGCCTTGGGCAAGGCGATGCCGTCGGTCTGGATCAGCACGCGGTTGCCGTCCAGGCCGCGGATGCGGAAGCCGCCGAGACCGAATCGCGCCGGACTGCCGGTGACCGACACGCCCGGTTCGTAGCGCACCAGGTCCTTGATGTTGTTGACCAGATGATTGTCCAGCTGCTCGCGGTCGATCACATCGACGGTCGCGGCCACGTCGCTGAGCGCACGTTCGGTGCGGGTGGCGGTCACCTGTACGCGATCGAACTCGCGCGCATCGGCGGCACCGTCAGGCGCGGCGTGGGCGGTCAACGGCAGCAGGGCCACGGCAACTGCCGCAGCCAGGTAGCGCCGGCCGTTGGTCGGCAAACGGGAACCCCGGCCGCGAGCCGGCAGATCAGGACAAGTCATGGTGGTTGGCGGAATTCGGCTGGACACAGAAGGAGGGCCCTCGACCGACACCCACGACCACAGGTCGCGGCGCGCAGGCGAAGCGTCGAGGGGGAGAGAGCCGTGCGCGGCGCGGGACCGGTGGGAGGGAAGCCGGCCCCGCCGCCGACGTCATTTGGTCAGGATCAGCTTGTCGTTGCTGGTATGACGCAGGCGATAGAAGCGGTCGCCATGCTGGATCAGGATTTCGCGGCGACCCTTGAGCAGGGCCTCGCTGTCGATCACATCTTCTGCCGGGACGGCGCGAACCGGACGGTCGCGCAGGGTCAGGGTTTCGGGGCGCAGCAGTACAGCGGCTTGAGTGTTCATTGTCTGGACTCGTGCGTGGGACGAGTTAAATGATAATGATTCTCAGTTGACAATCAACACCCATTCTTAACTTCACTGAAGATTTTGCCTATCGAGTTCGCACTTTTTGATAGATGACGTCTATTGAGTTGAGTGAATAGGGGCTCTCGACGCGATGTCTGGGGCGCGCCGTTGTAGAGCCGGGCTTGCCCGGCTGAGGGTCCGCGCAAAAAGCAGCCGGGCAAGCCC
>NZ_JASCOZ010000248.1 GCF_029960115.1 Stenotrophomonas sp. PS02289 | reverse complement strand
GCGCTACCCATGTCGGCAAGGCCCGGTAGCGCCGGCCGTTGGCCGGCCCGCAGGATTCATCCGGCGCTCGTCCACGGCGGGGCAATTTTCTCCAACCGCTTGTACACCGGGCAGGTCTTCGCATGCGCCCCGGGCAGATACCCCAGGCTCATCAGGAACTCGCCGGTGATCTCGCCGCCGGTGAAGCGGAAGGTCTTCTTGAACAGCTTCACCCAGTCGGGCTTGCTGCGCGGGTGATGCGCATCCAGCCAGTCGGCGAACGACCCATGGCTGGCCCTTAGCTGCTGGATCACCTGCGCATTGTGGATGGCCGCGTGCACCTTCAAGCGGTTGCGGATTATGCCGGTGTCGTTCAACAGCCGCTCCACATCGCGTTCGCCGTACGCCGCCACGGCGTCCACGTTGAACTGGCTGTACGCCGCCCGAAAGCCTTCGCGCTTCTTCAGGATGGTTTCCCAGCTCAGCCCGGCCTGGTTGATTTCCAGGATCAGGCGTTCGAACAGTTCGCGCTCGTCGCGCTGCGGAAAACCGTACTCATGGTCATGGTAGTGCCCGTGTACCGGGTGGCCGGGGGCGATGTTGCAGTAACCGCTCATGGGCTGTCGTCCTCCACGTTCTCCACCCTGCTCTCGTCCAGCGACCTGGCTTTGATGCCCGCCAGCTTCAGCTGCGGCCAACGCGGCTGCTGCGCCTCCAGCTTGCCTTCCCGCAACGCGGCGTTGGCCATGGACACCTGATCCTTGCCGCCACCGTCGTAGAAGCTGATCTGGCCGGCATTCTGCCACGCGGCCGCGCTGGTGCCCGGGGGGCGTGCGTGCAGTCGGCAGGACGGCCCGATGTACTCGGACAGATCACACAGCAGCATGTCGTCGATGCCATCGCCGTCGAAGTCGCGGCGCAGGGCCACGCAGGACGCGCCGCTCTCCAGGCAGCCGCCGGCGTCCAGCTTGCGGTCCAGCAGGCCCTGCCACCAGTCGGCGTCGGCCGCCGGGCTGCCCTTGGCAAGGTCGACCTGGCGCTGCAGGACGGTCAGGTCACGCAGGCCGTCATCCACCTGACGTTCGCCGCCCCAGCGCTCCTTCCGCGCCAAGGCATCCTTGACCACGCTGACGGCGCGGGCGTCGGCGCTGAGCCGTGGGTCCTGTTCCAGCGCGCGCAGCGCATCCACGCCGCGACGGCCGAACTCGAAGCGCAGCGCGATTGCATCGGCCGCGTTGATCGCCGCCGGATCGGCTTTCAGTCGCGCCACCTGGCTGGCGATGCTGATCCGCACGCCATCCAGTACCGGCGAATTGGCCAGCAGCGCCACCGCCAGCACCGTCCAGCACATCCAGCGGTTCACGGTTTCAATCGGCTGCAGCCAGCGGCCCCGCCGGCGCAGCACGGACAGTGCATAGCCCACCGCGTAGCCGAGCACCATCACCACCACCAGTGCGCCCCAGAAGCGCTCCAGGGTCCAGCCGTACTGGGCAATGCGCAGCCCCATCGCATACAGCGCCAGCCCGGCATAGACCGGCAGTGCCAGCAGGCTCGCATCCACCAGCCGGCGCAGCCACATCGGGTAGGCCGCGCGCGCGCTGTCGTGCTGGTACACCGCGTTGGTGAAGGCCACCAGCAGGAGCGAGACGATCACCAGCAGCCAGGTGGCCGAGCGGGTCTTCCACAACGCCTCCAGGCCGGTGAAGGGCAGGCTCAGCACGAACAGCACGGCAATGAACGACAGCAGGGGCAGCAGGCCGCGGCAGATCGCGAACAGCACCTGCCGGGTGACCTGGATGGCGCGGTGCTGGGTGCGCCCGATCAGCACGCCAAAACCGAACAGGCAGCCGGTGGCCAGGGCAATGAATGCCTCTTCGCGGAACAGGTCGCGGAAGAAGTCGATATCCACCAGCTGGAACAGCGCCGCCCACAGCCACAACAGCAGCCAGGTCAGGCCGGTGAACGCCAGGGCCAGCGCCAGGGTGAGACCGTTCTGCCAGGCGCGTTCAAACAGCGCGTCGTAAGTGGCCCGCCAATGACCATGCTGCAGCCGGAACTGCCACCAGGGCAGGGTGACAAAGACGGCAATGCCCATGCTGAGCGAGAACGGCCAGTGCAGGGGGCCGTCGACCAGACCGGTCGCGCCGCCGCCCAGGTTCCAGCCGATCCAGCTCGCCAGTGCCAGCACCACCAAGGAGCCGACGATCGCGTGCAGCCACAGGCGACGGTCGCGCAGTGTCACCAGGGTGAGCGCAACAGCGGTGGGAATGGTCAGTACCCAGGTGTACCACCGGTAGCGGCTGGCGATGTCCTGGAACGGCCAGCTGTCGTTGGCCTGCTGCACGGCATACAGCGCCAGCCCCTGCAGCAGTGCGATCAGCACGATGGTGCTGCGCGAGGACAGGGGCAGGGCAGGAAGTGCGGTGTCGTTCATGGAATGCGTCCGTGCAGATCAACGCGCATCCTAGCCCACCGCTCACGCCCCTGTCTGGGAGCCTGCGGTTAGAATGGGGCCATGTCACAGCTGCCCACGTCCCTCGCCGATCACCTGCTGGTAGCGCTGCCGTCGCTGACCGATCCCACGTTCGCCCGCAGCGTGGCGCTGATCTGCCAGCACGACGAGGCCGGTGCCATGGGCGTGCTGGTCAACCAGCCGTCCGAATACACGCTGGGCGAAGTGCTGGCGCAGATGGAGATCAGCACCGACGATGTCGCCCTGCGCGACAGCCTGGTGCTCAACGGTGGCCCGGTCCATCCTGAACGCGGCTTTGTGATTCACGACGACCCGCGTGAATGGGATGCCTGCTTGGCCGTGGGCGAAGGCCTGTTCCTGACCACCTCGCGCGACATCCTCGAGGCCATGGCCCGCGGCGAAGGTCCGCGCAATGCGCTGGTGACGCTGGGCTGCGCGGGCTGGAGCCCCGGCCAGCTGGAAAACGAGCTGGCTGAGAACAGCTGGCTGGCGGTGCCGGCCGATGCCGACCTGCTGTTCAGCACGCCGCTGGATGAGCGCTGGCAGGGTGCGGCGGCGCGGCTGGGCGTGGATCTGTTCCACCATACCGGTTACAGCGGCCATGTCTGAGCCGGCCAGCATCCGCCGCGACGGCACGGTGCTGGGCTTTGATGTCGGTTCGCGCCGCATCGGCGTGGCCATCGGCAGTTCGTTCGGCACCCACGCCCGCGCCATCGCGGTGGTGGACGTGCACGGCAATGGCCCGGACTGGGGCGCGGTGGAGCGCCTGATCAAAGAATGGCGGCCTGACGGCCTGGTGGTGGGCGACCCGCTCACCCTGGACGGCCAGGACCAGCCTAACCGCAAGCGTGCGCAGGGCTTCGCCCGCCAGCTGCGGGAACGTTTCAAGCTGCCGGTGGTGCTGGTCGACGAGCGTTCCAGCTCGGTCGAGGCGGCCCGCCGGTTCGCGGTCGAACGCGCCGAGGGTCGCAAGCGTCGTCGTGACGCCGCCACCCTGGACGCGGTCGCCGCCGCCGTCATCATCGAGCGCTGGTTGTCCGCGCCGGATGACGCCACTCCTGTTTCCTGACCCCTCAGATCCCTGCCATGACCGCCACGCAACTTGATTCCGATGGACGCCTGCGCCACCTGCTGACCCTGGAAGGTCTGCCCCGCGAGACCCTGTTGCAGCTGTTGGACCGTGCTGGCCAGATCCGCGATGCGGCCGTCGGCCGGGTCGGCAACAAGCGCCAGGTGCTGGCGGGGTCGGCGGTATGCACGCTGTTCTTCGAACCCTCCACGCGAACCCGCAGTTCGTTCCAGCTGGCCGCGCAGCGCCTCGGAGCCGACGTGCTGAACTTCGATGCCTCCACCTCGTCCACGCGCAAAGGCGAAACCGCCTGCGACACGCTGAAGAATCTGGAAGCGATGGGCGTGCGTGGCTTCGTCGTGCGCCATCCGGATGACGGTGCTGTGGCTGCGCTGTCGGAAGCGGCGGGCGAGGGCACCGCGCTGGTCAACGCTGGCGATGGCCGCAGTTCCCACCCCACCCAGGGCCTGCTCGACATGCTGACCCTGCGCCAGGCCAAAGGTGCGGATTTTTCGAAGATGAAGGTGCTGATTGTCGGCGACGTGAAGCACTCGCGCGTGGCCCGCACCGACCTGCACGCGCTGCGCACCCTGGGTGCAGGCGAGATCCGCGTGTGCGGCCCGCAGTCGCTGCTGCCCGACGATGAAACGCTGAAGGGCTGCATCGTCGGCCAGGATTTCGACGCCATGCTGGAAGGTGCAGACGCGCTGATGATGCTGCGCCTGCAGCGCGAGCGCATGGAAGAAGGCCTGGTGCCGTCGATCGAGCAGTACCACGCCGAGTATGGTCTGACCGCAGCACGCCTGAAGCGCGCAGCGCAGGATGCGGCGGTGCTGCATCCGGGCCCGATCAACCGCGGCGTGGAAGTGACCGACGAAGTCGCCGACGGCCCGCAGTCGTGGGTGTTGCGCCAGGTCGCCAACGGCGTCGCCGTGCGCATGGCGGTGTTGGAGACGTTGTTGGGGTAAGGGCCTGCGCCGGGTTGCCGAAGGGCCGGCCAACGGCCGGCGCTACCTTGGGCGGTGGGATTGCGCGGGGGGGGGGGGGGGGGGGGCGCGCCGCCCCGGGGGGGGGGGGG
>NZ_JASCOZ010000247.1 GCF_029960115.1 Stenotrophomonas sp. PS02289 | reverse complement strand
GGATGGGACAATGTCCCATCCCCGCCGTTGCACCGTCCATGCTCATCGCCTTCAACAAACCCTTCAATGTGCTGTGCCAGTTCACCGACCGCAGCCAGCCGCCGCGCGCGACCCTGGCCGGGTTCGGGCTGCCGCCTGACGTCTATGCCGCCGGCCGGCTGGACTACGACAGCGAAGGCCTGCTGCTGCTCACCGATGACGGTCGCCTCGCCAATCGCCTGACCGACCCGAAGCACAAGGAAGCCAAGACCTACTGGGTGCAGGTGGAAGGCACGGTCACTGATGAAGCCCTGCAGGCCCTGCGCCGCGGTGTGCAGCTCAACGACGGCCCGACCCTGCCGGCGGGCGTGGAGATGCTGGACGCCCCATCACTGTGGGAACGCACCCCGCCGGTCCGCTTCCGCAAAACCGTCCCCGATGCGTGGCTGGCGATCACCCTGCGCGAAGGCCGCAACCGCCAGGTGCGGCGCATGACCGCCGCCGTCGGCCTGCCCACCCTGCGCCTGGTCCGCGTCTCGATGGGCCCGCACCAGCTCAACGGTCTTCTACCGGGCGAGTGGCGCGAGATCCGGTAGCCGGTAACCGGTAGCGCCGGCCGTTGGCCGGCCCTCGCACAACCGTCCCGACCCCAAAAAACAAAACCGCCGAACAATGTCGACGGTTCTGCTGTTACCTCACAACATCAACAATCACGCATCACTACCAATATCGCTGTGCTCATCAATCACGGTGCTGGTGCGACGGTTGCGCGCGGCAATGCGCTGCGCCTGTCCATCCACCACGCCGCCCTGTGCAGCCTTCTTCTTCTGCTGCTTGCGGTACAGCGCATAGCCCAACAGGCCCACGCCCACTGCCGCCACGGCGATCGTGGCCGCCGGGTTGCGACGCACCACCTTGGCGGCCGCCTTGCCGCCGGTCTTCACCGCACCCAGCGCGGCACCGGTCTTGATCCAGTCGGTGGCCTGCGGACCAAAATGACGCAGGTTGCTGCCCAGGCTGCTGCCTGCATGCTTCAGGCCGTCGCCGGCGCTGCTGGCCAAATCCAGGGCGCGCTCGAGAGCGCGGTCGGTAATCACGGTCAGTCTGCTCATGTGGGGTCCTTTGCCTCGGGTCGAAATCCAGTGTGGCGCGTTCGCCGTGTAGAGCGTGTTATCCGCATCGTGACTGAATGCTGACCGTGCGTTCAAGCAGCCGGGCAGAGCCCGGCTCTACGTCCCGCGCGGCTTGGCGCGGTGCGTGGCGGTGGCGGTCCACGGGTCGTCCGGCCACGGATGCTTGGGATACCGCCCCTTCATTTCCTTTTTCACTTCCGCATAGGTATTGGCCCAGAAGTTGCGCAGATCCTGGGTGACCTGCAGCGGCCGCCCGCCGGGTGAGAGCAGGTGCAGGGTCAGCGGTACGCGGCCGTCGGCGATGCGCGGGGTGTCGGCCAGCCCGAACAGCTCCTGCAGTTTCACCGCCAGCACCGGCGGCTGCGGCGTGCTGCCATCGGCCTCCAGTGCGTAATGAATGGACCGTTCCATCCCCGACGGGACCGCCATCCGCACCGGAGCCAGCTGATCCACGCGCTGCCGCAACGCCCACGGCAGCGGCGACTTCAGCGCCTCGCCCAGGGTGCTCTCATCCAGCGCGTCCAGCCGGGTCTTGCCGTTGAAGGCCGGCGTCAGCCAGTCCGACAAACTCGCCAGCAGCGCCGCATCGGAGACGTCGGGCAGTTCCAGCTCCGGCATCCAGTGGCGCAACCCCACCGTGCGCGCCTGCCACTGGCGCAGCCCGTCGGTCCACGGCAGCGACTGCAGTCCCAGTTCGCGCACCGCCTCGGTCAACGCCTGCGCGGCCTGCGCCGGGTCCACGCGCCCGGCCGAGCGGCTGTCCAGCACGATGCGGTCGAAGCGGGTCTCGCGCAGTGCCACCAGCGCCCGCTTGTCGCCGTCCCAGCGCACCACGTCTTCCTGCACGAAGCGCTGCGGGAAGTCGCGACGCAGGCGGTTCTCGTCCACCGGGGCGGCGCGCAGCAGCAGCGCATCGCGGGCCTCGTAGCGCAGTTCCACCGCCACCAGCCACGGCTCGCCGCGCAGATCACTGGGGTCGAACAGGCGCGCGCTGCGGCCGTTGGCCAGCAGGTAGCGCAGCGGATCGGTGGGATGACGGGCGGCAATCCGGTCCGGGAAGGCATGCGCCAGCAGGTCGCCGAGCTGATGCGCCTCCACCGAAGAGGGCGGGGCGGTGTCGCAGCGCAGGCGTCGCCGCCATTGCTTGCTCGCCGCATCGATGGCGGCCAGTGCACCGCGATTGGCGTCATGCGGGGTGCGGCCCTGACGGAACGCGGCCAGCGCCCGCCAACGCGCTGCCAAGGCATCGCCGCCCTGGCGCAGCGGGTCGCGGGCCTCCACCAGCGCTGCCAGATCACAGGCCAGTGCCTGTTCAGAGCCGGCGGCCGCCGACAACAGCATCGCGGCCAGTCGCGGGTGGGTGCCCAGCGACAGCATGCGCCGGCCCAGTGCGGTCAACGCGCCGCTCTCGCTCAATGCACCCAGTCGCTGCAACAGCTCACGCGCCGCTGCCAATGCACCCACCGGCGGCGTGTCGACAAAACGCAGGTCAGCACTGCCCCAAGCCGCCAGCTCCAGCGCCAGCGAGGCAAGTTCCACCTGGGCCATCTCCGGCCGGCGCTGTGCCTCCAGCCGCTGCGACTGCGGCCACAGCCGCCAGGCCCAGCCCTCGGCCACGCGTCCGGCACGGCCGGCGCGCTGGTCGGCGGAGGCCTGCGCGATTGGCACGACGTCCAGCCGTGCAAATCCGCTGTTGGGGTCATAGCGCGGCTCGCGCGCCAGCCCCGCATCAATCACCACCCGCACCCCCGGCAGAGTGACCGAGGATTCGGCCACGTTGGTCGCCAGCACCACCCGGCGCTGCCCGTTCGGGTCGGGTTGCAGCACGCGGCTCTGCTGTTCCACCGGCAGCTCGCCGTGCAGCGGCAGCAGCTGCACTTCAGCAGGCAGCACCGTGTCCAGCGCGGCCAGGGCGCGGTTGATCTCGCGCTGCCCGGGCAGGAACACCAGCACGTCGCCCGGATGCTCGCGCAGCGCCTGTTCCACCGCGCGCCGCAGCTGTGCCTCCAGCGCCTCGTCGCGTCGCGCCGGGAAATGGCTGATCGTCACCGGATAGCTGCGGCCCGCGCTGCTGATGCGCGGCGCGTCGAGGAACTGCGCCAGCCGCTCGCCGTCCAGCGTGGCCGACATCACCACAATACGCAGGTCATCGCGCAGCTGCGCCTGCACGTCCAGCGCCAAGGCCAGGCCCAGGTCTGCCGCCAGATGGCGCTCGTGGAATTCATCGAACAGCAGCGCGCCCACGCCCTCCAGCAGCGGGTCGTCCTGCAGCATGCGGGTCAGGATGCCCTCGGTGACCACCTCCACCCGGGTACGCGCGGACACCTTGTTCTCGAAGCGGATCCGGTAACCCACGGTCTCGCCCACGTCCTCGCCCAGCTGGCGCGCCATGAACTGCGCCGCACTGCGCGCGGCTACCCGGCGCGGTTCCAGCATGATGATCTTCTTCCCCTGCAGCCACGGCGCGTCCAGCAGCGCCAGCGGCACCTGGGTGGTCTTACCCGCGCCGGGCGGGGCTTCCAGCACCAGGCGGGCATGGCTGCTCAAGGCATCCAGAATGGCCGGCAGCTGCTCGGCAATGGGGAAAACAGGCGTACGCATGCGGCAAGGATACGGGCAGGGCCGTGCTTTACAATGCGCCGCTTACCTGAGTGTGCGAACTGCCCCATGCAACTGATCGATATCGGTGCCAACCTCACCCACGACTCTTTCGACCGTGATCGCGACGCGGTGCTGGAGCGCGCGCGCGCGGCCGGCGTGGTGCAGATGGTGATCACCGGGGCCAGCCGTGAGCACTCGCCGATGGCGCTGGAACTGGCCCGTCAGCATCCCGGCTTCCTGTACGCCACTGCCGGCGTGCACCCGCACCACGCGGTGGAATACACCGAAGAGTGCGACGCCGAGATGCGCGCACTGCATGCAAACGCTGAAGTGGTTGCGGTGGGCGAGTGCGGGCTGGACTACTTCCGCGACTTCGCGCCGCGCCCGGCCCAGCACCGTGCTTTCGAGCGGCAGCTGCAGCTGGCCGCCGAAAACGGCAAGCCGCTGTTCCTGCACCAGCGCGACGCGCATGCCGACTTCATGGCGCAGATGAAGAACTTCGAAGGCCGCCTTGGCCCGGCCGTGGTGCATTGCTTCACCGGCGAGCGCCAGGAGCTGTTCGATTACCTGGATCAGGACTGGTACGTGGGCATTACCGGCTGGCTGTGCGACGAGCGCCGTGGCGCGCACCTGCGCGAGCTGGTCAAGCACGTGCCGGCCAATCGCCTCATGATCGAGACCGACGCGCCCTATCTGCTGCCGCGCACCCTGAAGCCGATGCCGAAGGACCGCCGCAACGAGCCGATGTTCCTGTCGCACATCGTGGAAGAGCTGGCCCGCGATCGCGGCGAGGATGTAGCGTTGACCGCGGCGAATGCCACGGCCGCCACGCGCGAATTCTTCCGGCTACCGTAGAGCCACGCCCTGCGTGGCTTCGCGGTGTTAAACAGGGTCGAAGCCACGCAGGGC
>NZ_JASCOZ010000246.1 GCF_029960115.1 Stenotrophomonas sp. PS02289 | reverse complement strand
CCGATGCACTGTCGTGGCGGGTCGGGGTGGGCTGGAGGGGGCGTGAGCCGCATGGATGCGGCGATCGAGCTTACATGGACGTACTTGCAGCGTCCCCCGGAACGCCCATCCTGATCCGCCAACCCAGGGTCACCGTGAACCACCGGTTGTTCGCCCAAAACCAACAGCAGCCGGGCAACGCCCGGCGGCGCGCGATGGTTGCAGTATCAGGCAGTTAGCGCGGGAGAAAGGCAGTCGCGGACCGGGGCGAAGCTGCGGCGGTGGGCGGGGCAGGGGCCGTGCTGGCGCAGGGCGGCCAGGTGGGCGGGGGTGCCGTAGCCTTTGTGCTGGTCGAAACCGTAGTGCGGGTGCTGCTCGTGCAACTGCTGCATGTAGCGGTCGCGACTGACCTTGGCCAGGATCGAAGCGGCCATGATCGCGCGGTCCAGGGCGTCGCCGCCGACCAGGGCCTCGGCCGGGCAGGGCAGGCCCTTGGGAATCTTGTTGCCGTCGATGCGCGCGAACTGGGCGACGTGCGCCACGCCTTCCACCGCGCGCCGCATGCCCGCCATCGTCGCCTGGAAGATGTTCAGCGTGTCGATCTCATCCACGTCCACCATCACGATGTGGAAGGCCAACGCACGCTGCTGGATCTTGTCGAACAGCGCGTCGCGGCGCAGCGCGGTCAGCTGCTTCGAATCGTCCAGCCCGTTCAGGCGTGGACGGTCCGGGCAGAACACCACGGCCGCCACCGCCACCGGGCCCGCCAGCGGACCTCGGCCGGCTTCATCCACGCCCGCGACATAGCGCGGCGCGACCGTGGCCAGCGCTGCACCGTCGAACAGTGCCAGCGATGCCTCTGCGGCATGACGACGGCTCATGCCGCCGCGCCACCCTGCGCCGGGCGGTTCAGCAGTTCCGCCACCGCATCGGCCGCACGTGCCGATGCATCCTGGCGCAGCTGCTGATGCAGTTTCTGGTAGGTCGGCTGGATGTCCACGCCGCGCTGCGGGTGGTCAAACCACTGCAGGATTGCCGCCGCCAGCTGGTCCGGCACGCAGTCGTGCTGGATCAGTTCCGGAGCCAGGTCCTTGCCCGCCAGAATGTTCGGCAGCGCGAAACGGTCCACCTTGATCAGGCCCAGCGCCTTCACGATCCGGTAGGTCAGCTCCGCCACGCGGTAGCCCACCACCATCGGACGCTTCACCAGCATCGCTTCCAGCGTGGCCGTGCCAGAGGCCAGCACCACCACGTCGGCGGCGATCATCGCGGTGCGTGCTTCACCATCCAGCACATGCGAATACGCCACCGGCAACGCCGAGCGCGACAGCTGCTCGGTGATCAGGCGACGACAGGCCGGGTTCGCCGCCGGCACCACCACGTGCAGCCCGGGAATGCGTTCGGAGACCTGCCAGGCCGCCTCGAAGAACGCCTGGCCCAGCTTGCTGATTTCGCCCAGGCGGCTGCCGGGGAGCACCGCCAGCACTTTGGCGTTGGAGGGCAGGCCCAGCGCCACGCGTGCCGCTTCGCGGTCGCTGTGCAGCGGGATGTCGTCGGCCATCGGATGGCCGACAAAGCGTGCGTCGATGCCATGCTTCGCATAGATCGGCGGTTCCATCGGGAACAGGCACAGCACCAGGTCCGCGCTCGCACCGATCTTCTCGGCGCGCTTTTCGCGCCACGCCCAGACCGATGGACTGACGTAATGCACGGTGCGGATGCCGCGTTCCTTCAACCAGCGCTCCACGCCCAGGTTGAAGTCCGGCGCGTCGATGCCGATGAACACGTCTGGCTGCCAGTCCAGCACGCGGGTGCGGAACTCCTTGCGCAGCTTCAGCAGCCGCGGCAGGTGGCGCAGCACCTCGGTCAGCCCCATCACCGCCAGTTCGCTGCTGTCGAACCAGGTCAGGCAGCCGGCGTTGCGCATGGCATCGCCGCCGATGCCGGCAAACTCGGCGTTCGGGAAGCGCTGCGCCAGCTCGCGGATCAGCCCGGCACCGAGCAGGTCGCCCGACGCTTCGCCGGCCACCAGTGCGATCCGCAGGGGCCGGCCCGAGCCGGTCACCGGACCGGGCAGCGCATCGGCCACCGCGGTCAGCGGAGCCGATCCGAGGGTGACCACGGTGGCAACGTGCCCGCCGCTGCCGGTCATCGCAGCAGCGGCCTCTCGGCCTGCTCGATGAAGTCGAGCAGGTCCTTGACGTCGCTGCTGGACTTGGCCTGTTCGGCCAGCTGCACCTTGGCGTCGGCCAGCGGAAGGCCGGCCACATACAGCGTGCGGTACGCGCGCTTGATGCTGGCGATGCGCTCGGCGTCGAAGCCGCGGCGCTTGAGGCCTTCGCTGTTGATGCCGCGCGGACGGCCCAGCGAATCGCTGCCGACCATGGTGAAGGGCGGCACGTCGCCGTTGGTCAGTGCACCCATGCCGAGGAAGGCATGTGCGCCGATCCGGCAGAACTGGTGCGCACCGGCGAAGCCGCTGATGATCACGTAGTCGCCCACGGTGACATGGCCGGCGAGGGTGGTGTTGTTGGAGAACACGCAGTTGTTGCCGACGTGGCAGTCGTGCGCCACGTGCGTGTAGGCCAGCATCCAGTTGCCGTTGCCGATCGTGGTGATGCCGCCACCGCCGCCGGTACCCCGGTTGAGGGTGACGAATTCGCGGAACACGTTGTCGTCGCCGATCACCAGTTCGGTACGCTCGCCGGCGTACTTCTTGTCCTGCGGCTCGCCGCCGACGGCCACATGGCCGATGAAGCGGTTGTTGCGACCGATCCGGGTCGGGCCGTGGATCGAGCAGTGCGGTCCGATCTCGGTGCCTTCGCCAATGACGACGTCGGCACCGATCAGGCAGAACGCACCGACGCGCACATCCGCAGCCAACGTCGCCGACGGGTCAATGACCGCGGTGGGGTGGATGAGGGGAGCGTTGTCGGTCATTGCAGGTCTCCTGCCAGGATCATTCGCGGGTGCCGGCGCACAGCACTTCGGCGCAGGCGACAACTTCGCCGTCGACCTTGGCCACGCAGTCGTACACCGCCATGTTGCGGATCACGCGCTTGATTTCCACATGCATTTCCAGCACGTCGCCCGGCACGACCTGGCGGCTGAAACGGGCCTTGTCGACCTTCACCATGTAGAACAGCTTGGACTGCGCATCACGGCCCAGGGTCAGCTGGGTCAGCACGCCGCCGGCCTGGGCCATGGCTTCGATGATCAGCACGCCGGGCATGATCGGCTGGCCGGGGAAGTGGCCCTGGAAGAACGGCTCGTTGATGCTCACGTTCTTGGTGGCGACGATGGTGCGCTTCTCGTAGTCAATCGAGAGCACCTTGTCCACCAGCAGGAACGGGTAGCGATGCGGGATCAATGCCTGGATCTGGGTGATGTCCGGCAGCTTCTGTTCGTGGCTCATTCCTTCTCCTTGCTCACAGACAGGATGCGACGGGCCAGGGCATCAAGCTGCTTGAAGCGCGCGGCGTTCTTGCGCCACGTGCGGTTGTCGGTCAATGGGGTGCCGGAAGAATACTCGCCCGGCTCGGTGATGGAGTTGCGCACCACCGATTTACCGGTGATGACGACCTTGTCGCAGATTTCCAGATGGCCGACGACGCCGACGGCGCCGCCGAGCAGGCAGTAACGGCCGATCTTGGCGCTGCCGGCGATGCCGGTGCAGCCGGCGATGGCCGAGTGTGCGCCGATCTGGACGTTGTGGGCGATCTGGACGAGGTTGTCCAGGCGCACGTCGTTGTCCAGCACGGTGTCTTCGAGCGCGCCGCGGTCAACGCAGGTATTGGCCCCGATCTCGCAGTCGTCGCCGATACGCACGCCGCCGAGCTGGGGCACCTTGATCCAGCTGCCGGCATCCATGGCCAGGCCGAAGCCGTCGGCACCAAGCACGGCACCGGGGTGGACGCGCACGCGCTTGCCTAGCTTCACGCGAGTGACCAGGGTGACCCGGGCGATCAGTTCGCAGCCGGTGTCGAGGGTGCAGTCTTCGCCGATGACGCTGCCGGGGCCGACGATGCAGTTCTCGCCAACCACGCTGCGGGCACCGATGGTGACGAACGGGCCGATATGGGCGCTGGCGGCGACCTGGGCAGCGGGGTCGATGATGGCGCTGGGGTGGATGCCGGGTTCGCGCAGCGGTGCGATGTCGAACAGCGCGGCGATCTTGGCGAAGGTGGTGTACGGGTCCTTCGCGATCAGGGCGGTGCCGGGGGCGGCCTCGGCGTCGTCGGCGCGCAGCACCACGATGCCGGCCTGGCTGTCGGCCAGCTGGCTGCGGTAGCGCGGATTGGCCAGGAAGGTCAGCTGGCCGGGGCCGGCATGGGCCAGCGTGGCCACGCCCTGAATGGCGATGGCACCGTTGCCATGGACCTGAAGGCCAAACTGCTCGGCGAGTTGCTGGGCGGTATAGGTAGGAGTATTCACGCCGGAAGTTTACCGTGTGCCGTGACTTCGGTCATGTTGGCGGTTTACGTGACGCCGGGCGCTGCCCGGCTGCGGTGGGATTGGGGCGAACAACCCTCGGTTCACGGGTTCCCTGGCTTGGCGGCCCGGGGCGGGCGTTCCGGGGGACGCTGCAAGTACGTCCATGTAAGCTCGATCGCCGCATCCATGCGGCTCACGCCCCCTCCAGCCCACCCCGACCCGTCCCGATAGACCATCGGTGGCCACCGGAAATCAAACTCGCGCCTCCCCGCACGGAAGAACGCCGTCGCCC
>NZ_JASCOZ010000245.1 GCF_029960115.1 Stenotrophomonas sp. PS02289 | reverse complement strand
GAGCCACGCCCTGCGTGGCTGCGCGATCTCAAACAGGTCCGAAGCCACGCAGGGCGTGGCTCTACACCCCGGTCCAGTACCAGTGCCAGGGCTCGTAAACGATCCCGTGCGGGTTGTCGCGCGGATAGCTGAGCCGGAATCCGTGTTCGCCCGCGTTGGCGAGCAACCATGCAAACGCCGGGGTGGCCTCGAAGCTCTCCTCCGCCGGCGGCTCGCCCGGGCTGCTGATATCCAGCGCAAGTCCACTGTGGTGCTCGCTGTAACCCGGCGCGGCATTGACCTGAAGAATCTCCTGCACGGAAAGCCCGCGCGCACGTTTGCGCTCGAAAATGCCCAACTGGTAGTCGTGGCTGCGGTAGCCGGAGATCGCCTCCAGCGCGATGCCCTCGCGCGCGGCATGCAACTGCAGCCGCCGCCACGCCAGTGCCGCACCGTGCAGCAGCCACAGCGGCCGGCGGTAGCGGTCGAAGCCGGCCAGGCGCAGCTGCGCCGGCTCGGCTTCCAGCGCCAGCCCGGTGTCGGTTTCGTACTGTTCGGCATCGATACCCAGCTGCTGCAGTCGCAGCTGCAGGCCGCTGAGGGGCAGCAGCACCACCGGCTGATGTCCGCGCAGACGGCCGTGCTCAACGCGCTCCAGCGCATCCAGCGCGTCGTCGATGCCGCCCTCGCGCATCAGGTGCGGGACCAGCGGCAGTACGCCCTGCGCATTCACCGCAGCGAGATAGCGGCCATCGGTCTTGCGCCGCAGTACCCACCGCGCCTGTGCCAGCGCACGCGCGTCGGCATTGCTGCGCGCGCGCAGCAGGCCGCCGGGCCACAGCTCGATGTCGGCGGTGTTGGTCAGCAGGGCAGGGAGGCTACGCATGCCGCCAGCTTAGCCGATCCGCCTCTTTGCCGGACCGACCCGCTGGCGCGTCATCGCCCGCCCGTAGAGCCGGGCTCTGCCCGGCTGTGCGGCTCACGGCTGCTGCCTGATCCAGGCAGCGACACCTTCGATCATGTCGGGTGAAACATGGCCCGGCAGCTGGTACTCCTCCAGCGAGCTGGGCAGGTCGCGTGCGATGCCCAGATGATTGAGGCGGGAGGAACTGCTCAGGGTGGCGCGTCCGGCCAGCGCGTGCCCCCACAGTTTCCAATCGGTCTCTGTCACCTGGAAATCGCGTCCACCGTGCAGCATCAGTATCGGAATCTTCAGTGCGCGGGCGTCAGCCACCGGATCGATCTGTTCAAACCCCCGCCAGTAGCTGGCCGGCAGTCCCAGCGGCATCTCACTCGCGGGCAGTGGTGCGGTACCGCGCGCGGCCGCAATCTGCGCATCCAGACGATCCAGCGCTGCCTGTTCTTCGGTGCTGATGGTGCCGTCCAGCCCATACAGGTAACGGTGCTGCTCCGGCAGCAGGGTCAGCAGTGAGCGGGCCGGTGCTGACCACAGGATCACGCCCGCCACCTTGCCCGAGCGGGTGGCGATGCGCGGTGCCAGCATGCCGCCCTGGCTGTGACCCATGGCGTAAACGTATTGCGGGTCCACACCCTCGGTTCCGGCAAGCAGGGCGACCGCGGCAACCGCATCGTCCGTGGTTTCATCGTCCACACTGAATTCGCCCGTGAAATCCTGGGGTCGCACCAGCGTGCGCTTGTCATAGCGCAGTACTGCAATGCCCTGCGCCGCCAAACCTCGTGCTACATCCAGGAACGGCCGGTTGGGGCCGACGGTTTCGTTGCGGTCGTGGGGACCGGAACCGTGTACCAGTACGACCGCGCGGAACGGCCCCTTGCCCAGGGGCATCGCCAGCGTCCCCGGCAGCGCGCCCTTGCCGGTTTCGATCTGCACTTCGCTTTCGCGATAGTTGGCGCTGCCAGGTACGGGAGCGGGTGGATCCGGCGGCACCGGCAGGAACTGAAGGCCAGCGACTTTGCCTTGTGCATCCACGGCCACCTGCATGGTGAACTCGCCGGCTCCGAACTTCGCCCGCATCAGCACGATCTGGAGCCCTTGCCGTTCCAGTACGCGGCCGCGCTGGTGGCTGTGCAGGCCGCCCAGCGACGACCACACGGATTTCAGCGTGGCAGCGGGCACCGCCTTGGCCATTTCCGGGGTGAACATCGCCTCGGCCTCGGAGATTTCTTCCGCATTCAGATGCATCAGCAGCTGCCACGCGGTGTCCTCGGCGTCGACGGTACTGGCTGCAAGCGCAGGTGTGGCGAACATCGTCAGCGCAAGCAGCGCTGCGGAAAAAACCGTCGGGCAACTCCAGCGCTTGCTCATTCCTTGTTCTCCGGCGTCGGGGTGGGTTTTGGCACGCGTCCTGCCTTGCGCAGTGCGTCGCGCAGCACGTATTCGATCTGTGCGTTGAGACTGCGCAGCTCGTCGTCGGCCCAGCGCTGTGCCGCCGCCAGGACGTCGGCGTTGATGCGCAGCGGGTAGGCTTTCTTTTCAGTCATGCGGAAGGCTCAGGGCAGCCGGCTCAGTACAGCGAGCCGGCGTTGACGATGGGCTGGGTGCCTCGGTCCGAACACAGTACCGTAAGCAGGTTGCTCACCATGTGGGCCTTGCGCTCTTCATCCAGCTGCACCACGCCGTTCTTCTGCAGTTCGGCCAGCGCCATCTCGACCATGCCAACCGCGCCGGCCACGATGCGGGTGCGCGCGGCGATCACCGCGTTGGCCTGCTGACGCTGCAGCATCGCCTGGGCGATTTCCGGGGCGTAGGCGAGGTGGCTGATGCGCGCATCGAGCACCTGCACGCCAGCGTCGGCCAGGCGCTCGGCCAGTTCATCCTTGAGGTGCTGGGAGATCTCGGCGGCGTGGCTGCGCAGCGACAGCTGGCCCTCTTCGTGCTGGTCGTAGGGATAGCTGGTGGCCATCGCGCGCAGCGCCGATTCGGACTGGATGTGCACGAAGCTTTCGTAGTCATCCACGTTGTAGACGGCCTCGGAGGCATCGACCACCTGCCAGACGATCACCGCGGCGATCTCGATCGGGCTGCCGTCCAGTTCATTGACCTTGAGCTTGCCGCTTTCAAAGTTGCGCACGCGCTGGCTGACCTTCTTCTTGCTGAAGAACGGGTTGTTCCAGCGAAGGCCGTTGTCCTTGACCGTGCCGACGTACTTGCCGAACAGGCTGAGCACGGCGGCCTGGTTGGGCTGCACGGTGTACAGACCGGTCAGGCTGAGCAGGGCCACGATGGCCAGCGCGGTGCTGCCGAACAGCAGCCAGCCGTTGACGTTGCCGCGCTGCGCGCCGGCCACGAACATCCAGAGGGCCACGGCGCACAGGGCGAGCACGGCCAGCAGGAAGGGGAGGCCGGAAAGGGAGCGGACGGGTTTTTCCTTCATGTCAGGGCATCCTTGGGGTGGTTTGTAATAGTGATATCAAATTGATATCAGGCACGCAACTGTCCCCGGGTCCGGGCTGGACGCCCTAAAATGCCCCTCCACCCTTTGAACCCGTTGGAAATCCCCATGACCACGCTTGGTACGCCGCTGTCTCCCTCCGCCACCCGTGTGCTGCTGCTGGGCTCGGGTGAACTGGGCAAGGAGGTCGCCATCGAGCTGCAGCGGCTGGGGGTGGAGGTGATCGCCGCCGACCGCTACGCCAACGCGCCGGCGATGCAGGTGGCACACCGCTCGCACGTGATCGACATGCTCGACGCGATGGCGCTGCGCGCGCTGATCGCGCAGGAGCAGCCGCACCTGATCGTGCCGGAGATCGAGGCGATCCATACGGAAACGCTCGTGCAGCTGGAGCAGGAAACCGGCCAGCGGGTGGTGCCGACCGCACGTGCGGCACGCCTGACCATGGACCGCGAGGGCATCCGCCGGCTGGCGGCGGAAACGCTGGGCCTGCCGACTTCGCCGTATCGCTTCGTCGACACCGAGGCGGAGTACCGCGCTGCCGTGGCCGCCATTGGCCTGCCGTGCGTGGTCAAGCCGGTGATGTCGTCCTCGGGCAAGGGCCAGAGCACGCTGCGCAGCGAGGCGGACATCGCACCGGCCTGGGACTACGCGCAGACCGGTGGTCGCGCAGGGGCCGGGCGCTGCATTGTCGAAGGCTTCATCGACTTCGATTACGAGATCACCCTGCTGACCGTGCGGCATGCGGGCGGTACCTCGTTCTGCGCGCCGATCGGGCACTGGCAGAAGGACGGCGACTACCGCGAAAGCTGGCAGCCGCAGCCGATGTCGCCGCGCGCGCTGGCGCGGGCGGAGGAGATTTCGCAGGCGATCACCGACGACCTGGGCGGCTGGGGCCTGTTCGGCGTGGAGCTGTTCGTGAAGGGCGACGAGGTGTGGTTCAGCGAGGTCTCGCCGCGCCCGCACGATACCGGGCTGGTGACACTGGCTTCGCAGGACCTGAGCGAGTTCGCGCTGCATGCGCGGGCGATTCTGGGGCTGCCGATTCCGGTCATCCGCCAGAGCGGTGCCTCCGCGTCGTGCGCGATGCTGGCACATGGCGAAGGCGTGCCGTTCTTCAGCAATGTGGAGCAGGCACTGGTGCATCCGGATTCGGCGCTGCGCCTGTTCGGCAAGCCGAGCGTGCACGGGCACCGCCGCGTGGGTGTCACCCTGGCGCGCGCTGCGGATGTTGATGAGGCACGGAAGATCGCGCGCGAGGCAGCCGAGGCGATCCAGATCGAGTTGCGTTAAGCCCGGTCGGGATCACCGGTAGGGGGGGGGGGGGGGGGGGGGGGGGGGGGGGGGGGCGGGGCGGCCGGGGGGGGGCCGGCCGGCGCGCCCGGGCGG
>NZ_JASCOZ010000244.1 GCF_029960115.1 Stenotrophomonas sp. PS02289 | reverse complement strand
GGGGGTTTGTTTGGGGGGGGGGCGGGCCGGGCCCGGCCACTCCGCAACCACCGCGAACCCCACACGGCCGGGGATTCCCCGGCCGTGTGCATTTCCGGCTCGGTATTCTTACCGATCAGGCAGCAGCACTTCTTCGGATGCCCGCTGACGGGCTGCGCCCTACCCTGCCCGGACCTCCCCGCGTAGGATCCCGACATGGCCGCCCGGAAACCGAACATTCTGTTCGTGATGGCCGATGACATCGGCTGGTTCAATATCAGCTGCAACAACCACGGCATCATGGGGTACCAGACCCCCAACATCGACCGCATCGCACGCGAAGGGGCCAATTTCACCGACTTCTACGGGCAGCAGAGCTGCACTGCCGGGCGTGCCGCATTCATCACCGGGCAGTCGCCGATCCGCACCGGCCTGACCAAGGTCGGGATGCCCGGTGCCACCCTGGGGTTGAGCTTTGAAGATCCCTCGATCGGCCAGTTCCTGAAGCACTTCGGCTACGCCACCGGGCAGTTCGGCAAGAACCACCTGGGTGACCGCAACGAGCACCTGCCCACCGTGCACGGGTTCGATGAGTTCTTTGGCAACCTGTACCACCTGAACGCGGAGGAAGAGCCGGAGTATCCCAACTATCCGAAGGATCCCGCGTTCCGAAAGAAGTACGGTCCGCGTGGCGTGCTCAAATGCAAGGCTATCGACAAGGAAGACGCCACCGTCGACGAACAGTTCGGCAAGGTCGGCCGGCAGCAGATAGAAAACACCGGCCCGCTCACCCGCAAGCGCATGGAAACCGTGGATGAAGAGTTCCTGGAGTCCGCGCTGGACTTCATCACGCGCAAGTCGCAGGCCAACGAGCCGTGGTTCTGCTACTTCAACCCCACCCGCATGCACGTGTTCACCCACCTCAAGCCGGCGTCAGTCGGCGTGACCGGGCTGGGCCTCTATCCGGATGGCATGGTGGAACTGGATGGCTATGTCGGCCAGCTGCTGGACAAGCTCGACGAGCTGAAGGTCACCGACAACACCATCGTGGTGTTCACCACCGACAACGGAGCCGAGGTCATGACCTGGCCCGACGGTGGCACCACGCCGTTCCGCGGTGAGAAAGACACCAACTGGGAGGGTGGCTGGCGGGTGCCGTGCGTGATGCGGTGGCCCGGCGTGATCAAACCGGGTCGGGTGATCAATGACATCGCCTCGCTGCAGGACTTCATTCCGACCTTCGCCGCCGCCAATGGCGAACCCGAACTGGTAGAGAAGTTGAAGAAAGGCTTCAGCATCGGCGGACGCGCGTACAAGGTCCATCTGGATGGCTACAACCTGGTTCCGTTCCTGTCGGGCAAGGCCGACGAATCTCCCCGCCAGGGCTTTATTTACTGGAGCGACGACGGCGAATGCATGGCAGCACGGCTTGGGCGATGGAAAGTCGTGTTTGCTGAGCAGCGCAATGAAGGCATCAGCGTATGGCGCGAGCCACTGTCGGAAATGCGTATTCCCAAATTCTTCGACCTGCGTGCCGACCCCTTCGAGCGGGGCGAGATCAGCATCAAATACAACGACTGGTTCCTTGAGCAGAACTTCCTGCTGTATGCCGCCCCGCCGATGCTGGCGCAGTGGCTGGAGAGCTTCAAGGAGTTTCCACCGCGCGCCCGTGCGGCGAGCTTCAGCATCGACCGCATCATGGAGGCGATGATGCCAAAGTAGAAATATGGGGCACCGGGGTTACCCGGTGCCCCGGTGCATCAGAACCGCAGGTCCGCCCGCAGGTACCAGTAGCGCCCACGCGGAATGTCGTAGGTGGACGCGTCATAGCCGTTCAACGAGCACGACAGACAGATCGGCGGATCCTTGTCGAACGCGTTGTTCAAGCCCGCGCTCAGCTGCAGCCCCTTCATCCAGTCGATTTTGTAGCCGACCTGGAAGTCGTGGTACGTGGTGGCCGACAAGGTGTTGGTGCCCGCGTTCTGGTCGCTGCACACCGGGAAGGTCGATGCATCGCCGCACTGTTCCTTCAGCTCGGAGATGTGCCGCACCGTCCACGATGCACTCCAGTTGGCCAGCTTCCAGCCCAGCGTGGCGTTGCTGGTCCACTCGGGAATGGAGCTGTTCACCACTTCGATGCCCGGCTCCTGCGGCTGCTTCTGCCCTGCCGCACCCAGCGCCTCATAGCGACCGACGAAGGTGTTCTGCCAGCCGATCTTGAACTGGCCGATCTCGCTTTCCGGCAGCGTCCAGAACAGGTCCACGTCCCAGCCATCGGTCTTGATCGAGCCCAGGTTGGTCAGGCGGTTGTTGAAGCTGCTGACCGCACCGGTGCTGGCACGCGTGATGCCATCGCAGTAGACCGAGTCCAGCGTATCCACGCACAGATCCAGCTGGGTCTGTGCATCGATGGCCTGGATCGCCCCTTCAATGTGATGACGGTAGAAGGTCACTTCGACGTCGAAGCGCTCCGACCACGACGTGTTGCTGCCGAACCACGGGCTCCACACAAAGCCGGCACTGAAGCTGCGCGAGCGTTCCGGGTTCAGCTCGGCGTTGCCGCCGGTGGTGACCGAAATCTGCGAGTTGGCCTGCTGGAAGCCGGTCGGCACGCCCAGCGCGGTGCAGTTGGCGGCGCTGCCGCGTGGCGGCGTCCCGCCCAGACCCACCGAACAGGGATCGAACAGCTGCAGGTCGGCGCGCGCCGCTGAGCCGTACAGTTCACCGATCGACGGCGCGCGGAAGCCTTCGGCGTAGCTGGTGCGCAGCACGAAGTCATTGGTCACCTGCCAGCGCAGGCCGTACTTCGGGGTGAACTCGCCACCGAACGTGGAGTAGTCCGAGTAGCGCCCGGCCAGGCTCAGGTCCATTTTCGAGCCGATCGCGGTGTTGGCGAAGATCGGCACGCTCAACTCCAGATACGCCTCGTTGACGTCATACGAACCGGACGTCGGCTGCGAGGGCACGCCGTTGTAGTGGCCGCGCACGGTCAGCGGATCCGGGTTGTAGGAACCTTCGTACTTGCGGTACTCGTAGCCGGTGGCGAATGACACCGGGCCTGCCGGCAGGTTGAACAGGTCACTGCTCAGGTTGGCGGTGAACAGGCTCAGCTCATTGACGCTGCGGTCGCGTACCACCGGCTGGATCCACTGCAGCATCTCCGGCGTGATGGTGCCCGGGCCACCGAAGATGTTCAGCGGCACGCAACCGGGCGTGGCCGCACAGACGGCCGGGTCACCCAGCGCCATGTTCACCTTGTAGATGTCATAGCTGCCGTAGTTGGTCTGCTCGGCCTTGTTCTTGCTGTACATACCGTTGACGTCCCAGTACCAGCTGCGGCTGGCCGCCTCGAAGTTGCCGACCAGGCCGGTGGCGAAGTACTGGGTGTTCACTTCCTGCTCGAACACGCGCGCCCCGCCTTCGACCGGGCGGCGACCGACCATGCTCAGGTTGCTCGACGAATCGAGGTCGAAGCCGAACGGGTTGTACGGATTCAACGCCGAGATGACGATGTTGTCGGCCAGCGGGTTGCCCGTGGCACCGTCCGGACCGAAGAACAGCGGCTCCGGTGCGGCCTGGTTGGTGGACTCACGACGGTTGCCCAACGCCTTGATGTACCACTGAACGTTGTCGGTGATGTCGAAGCGGAACTGGCCGAAGATGCCCTTGCGCTCGGACGGGGTCAGCAGCAGGTTGTACTCGGCGAAGTTGAAGCGGTCCGCCGTGGCGAAGCAGTGATAGTCATCGGTGCGATCACAGCCGCCGACGCCATTGAAGGTGGGGCTGGTTACCCCGGTATTGGGCGTGATGTTGTAGTCGATGCCCGTATTCGGATCGGTGAACATGAAGCGGCCCGTGGGTGTGGCCGAGCTGCCGAAGGTCAGGCCGGTGCCGGGGATCGGCACACGCGACTGCTCACGCGTGCTCGCATACACCGGATCCTGCTTGGTCCAGCTCGCGCCCAGGAACAGGCTGTAGCGGTCACCGCTGGTGCCCCAGGCCAGGTCCACACCCTTCTGGGTGCCGTCGCCCTTGCTGTACTCGCCGTAGTTCACGGTCACCTGGCCGCCGTCGAATTCGCGACGGGTGATGATGTTGACCACGCCGCCGATGGCGTCGGATCCGTACAGCGAGGACGCGCCGTCTTCGAGCACTTCAATGCGCTCGACGATGGCCAGGGGGATGGTGTTGAGATCGGTGGCCGCGCCCACGCCGGAGGCCGAGGACTCGTTGACCCAGCGGATGCCGTCCACCAGCACCAGCGTGCGCTTGGCTCCGAGGTGGCGCAGGTCGACCTGGGCCGAACCTGCACCCACGCCGCTGCCGTCAGGGGGGAAACCGAAGTTGCCGGATGAGTTGAACTTGGCATTGAGCGCCGAGCCGGAACCGGTCAGCTGCTGCAGCACTTCGCCGATGGAGTTCAGGCCGGTCTGCTCGATCTGCTCGCGGCTGAGGGTCTGGATCGGCACCTGGCCTTCGACCTCGGCGCGCTTGATGCGGGTACCGGTGACGTCGACGCGGTCCAGTTCGGTGGTGGGACGGGGTGTTTCCTGGGCGCTGGCAAGCGCGGGTACAACCAACAGGCACAACGCGACAGCAACCGCCAACGGGCGGTGGTGCAGGGTGTTCATTCGCTCTCTCTCCAAAGGAATGTTGGTTTTGGTGCCGGCCCGCTCCCCCCTTGGAGCCGGCCAACCCTTCCTTTGTAAACAACCTGTAAAGATGAAGGCGTGATGAAAACCCCGTTTTCACGCGGGCTTTACAAAAAAGGAGCCGGCTATGCCGGCTCCCGGTAGCGGCGGGCCGGGGGCGGCCCCCGCCATACGCGGGGGGGGCGCCCCGGCCCAACCCGCCCAATTAGTG
>NZ_JASCOZ010000243.1 GCF_029960115.1 Stenotrophomonas sp. PS02289 | reverse complement strand
CCGGCGCGGCTGGCGCCGCGGCGGCTCGACGTTCGCGTCGTACACGCCGTCGAGCCACAGCATGTGGAAGTGAACATTCAGGTTCAGCGCGCTGCCGAAGCGCTGGATCAGGGTCACCACGCCGCATTGCGCGCTGGCGTGGTCGACGCCGACTTGATCGGCTAACCAGCCGGCGATGACGCGCTGCACGATCACCAGCACCGGGCCGATGGCCTCCGGCTTGCTGGCGAACAGGAAGCGCAGCGGGTACGGAAAACTCAGCACCCATTGCCGCACCGGCCGCGGGCCAAACACCTCCTCCACCAGGTGCCGCGCGCTCTCGGCCATGCGCCGCGCCCCGCAGCTGGGGCAGAAGCCGCGCTTCTTGCAGGAGAAGGCCACCAGCCTCTCGGCCCGGCACTGCTCGCAGACCACGCGCAGGAAGCCGTGCTCGAGCACGCCGCAGCGCAGGTAGGTCTCGAACTCCTCGCGCACATACTCGGGCAGCGGGCGGTCTTCGGCCTCAAGACGCGCGATGAAGTCCGGGTAGTGCGCCTGCACTAGCGCGTACAGCAGCGTGCGCTCGGGAACATGGCGTGCGTAGCTCGGCGCGGCCGCCAGCGCGGTGTTTGCGGCACGGGCGACACGCGGCGCGGCGCGTCCCTCCGGTGCGGTGAGGCACAGCACGGAACGATCCTGCGCATCGACGGCTGCACAGTGTTCCGCGCGGCCTCATCGCCGCCCATCGGCATTTCTCCCGCGCATGGGTAAGACATCGGCGCGGCGCAGCGTAGCAAATCACCTACCTGAGGGCACCTCTAAAAACCCCCGCTCTCGCGCCAGCAGCCCTCAGCAGAGTGCCCCGCTGACGGCATCAGGGTGATCCTCCGGGTACAACAACTGCGGCGCATGACAATCGATCCTGAAGCTGGCCAGAAACCGGCGGACAACCCGCAAAACGGGGATGAGAGTTCCCGATTCGACTGCGGCGCAGAGGGTCAGGTCTAGAATTGTTGCACCGCGTCGCATTCAGCAACAAAGCACAACAACTGCGGCGCATGACAATGAATCCTGAAGCTGGCCAGAAACCGGCGGACAACCCGCAAAACGGGGATGAGAGTTCCCGATTCGACTGTGGCAGCAAGGCGCAGGTCCATGCAGCATTTCATCACTGAGAGACTTTTTCGCCGCCTTCAGGCTGTTGAGGAAGCGTCTGTAGATGCAGCCGCTGCGCGAGCGATTGCAGGCGGCGCAGCAGTGATTCATGGTTGCCGAATCTGCTGCGGCCAGGCCTCCCGCTGACGCAGTGCTGGACCTGCCACGCGCAACCCGAATCGAGGTCTTGTCCGGCACGCTAGATTTCCCTCTGATGCCCACCTTAGCAGCGGCCGAAGGGTTGTCAACAACTTTTCAGCGGGGAAATCGCCAGCCGCATCAATGGCTTGCAACAACCTTTAGAGAATTGTTCAAGGCTTATCCACAAGTTGCTGATCCGTCTCAATTTTTGAGATTGAACGGAAGTTCAGGGGTGTGGACAGAGCGTGAAACATCGCTCGCGCATTCATGCGGGACGGGCAGGAAGCGGCGCCAGACTGCGCAAACCGTGCACAATGAGGCCATGTGCCTGCTCGCTCTTGGCTGGATGCACCACCCGCGCTGGCGGCTGGTGATGACCGGCAACCGTGATGAGTTCCACGCCCGCCCGACAGCGGCGCTGGCCCCCTGGCAAGATGAGACCTCCGTCATCGGGGGGCGCGACCTGCGCTCCGGCGGCGGCTGGGCCGGCGTCGGTGCGGGTGGACGCATGGCCGTGGTCACCAATGTCCGCGACCCGCTGGCCGCACAGACCGGTCCTTCACGGGGTGCGCTGGTGGCCGACTTCCTGCGCGGCCGCGACCCCGCCGCCGTGCATATCGACCGACTGGCAACGGTGGCCGGCGCCTACGCCCCATTCAACCTGCTGCTGGCCGATAGCGACAGCCTGGAGTTCCTGGGCAACCACCCTGCCGAGCGCCAGCGCCTGGGCCCGGGCGTGCATGGCATGTCCAACGGCGCGCTGGACGCACCTTGGCCGAAGACCCGACGACTGATGGCCGCGCTTGAAGCCTGGTTCGAGGCCGGCGATGAGGACCTGACCCCGCTCTGGGCCGCCCTGGCGGACGAACATCGCCCCGCCGACAGCGACCTGCCCGACACCGGCATCGGATTGGAACGCGAGCGCTGGCTGAGCCCGGCCTTCATCCGCGGCGACGACTATGGCACCCGCGCCAGCACGGTGCTGCTGATCGATGCCGAAGGGCACGGGCAGATCCACGAGCGTCGCTTCGGCCCTCAGGGCGCAGCCAACGGACAGAGCCACGTCATTTTCTGACCCGGTCACGCTGGCCGCTGGCCGGAACCTCTTTTCAGCAGGGTAGTGCCGGCCACTGGCCGGCAACCTCCGGATTTTCAGGCAGGCCACGCAGCTGCCGGCCAGCGGCCGGCACTACCGCACGCATGTCGTCATTGACGTGGCGGTCGTCGTCAGCGCAGCGCGCCTGATACGTCATTCAGCTTCCAGCCGCGACCGCGATCCGCCCTCGCCAGAGGGCTTTCAGCATCGCAGCCACCCGACTGTGCCCTTTTCGCAATCGGCCCTGTGCCTATATAATGTCGGCCCTGACCTCCCAGGGTGGTCAGGCCCGGCACTTCGCCGCGCGATCGATCGCAACCACAAGGAGGCCCCATGCGCCGCATCCTCATCCTGCTCGCCACCCACCTGCTCACCCTCGGCCTGGGCTTCGGCCTGGGCGTCTATCTCCTGCCGATCCTGATCGCCCCCGATGACCCGCCGGTTGCGCAGGTGCAGGCGGCCATGAAAGACGCCCCCTACCGCACCACCTTTCGCCGCGACCTCAAGGGCAGTGATGCGGTGCATTGGGCGGAAGGCAACGTCAGCGTCAGCCCGCGCCAGGTCGCGTTCGACGGCAAGATGGGTCCGGGTCCGGATTACAAGGTGTACCTGGTCCGTGACTTCGTCGACAACAAGGCCGATTTCCTGAAGATCAAGGCACAGGCCCAGCGCATCGGCGAGGTGAAGACCTTCAACCGTTTCCTGGTGGACGTGCCTGAAAGCGTCAACGTGGACGATTACACCACCGTAGTGGTGTGGTGCGAACGGTTCGAGCAGTTCATTTCCGCCGGGCAGTACCGCACGCCGGGTTGAACAACATCCCAAGCATCTGGGCGAAGAGCAGCCGAGCATGGCTTGTATGTTCCTCCCGGCTCCTACGCGGTATGTAGGAGCCAGGGTGGAGGGACCGTCAACATGATATCTGCGGATAGCAGCCGACAGACGAGCCGAGCGATCCCCATCCCGCACCTTAACGTCGATAAAGGATCTAGCGGCCTTTGAGGACCGCCGATGTAGGCAAGCCAACGTGGTGCGGTACCACCCCAGCCCCTCAACAATAGCTGGGAGTTGCGCAGATGTCAGATCATTTGGCCGTCGGCATCGATGCCGACTCAAAGAGCCTTGTGGTGGCACGCCATGGCACCAAAGGCAGCACTCGAATCCCCAATTCAGCGTCAGCCATCGGTAAGTGGCTGTCCACTCTGCCGGTCGGGTCTCGCATTGGAGTGGAAGCAACCAATCGCTACCACGAGCTTGTGGTTCAAGCTGCCCAGAAGGCCGGCCACGTCGTCTTTGTGCTCAATCCGCGCGACATCAAACATTACGCCAAGGGCGTGGCCTGCCGCGGCAAAACCGACTCAGGTGACGCGCAGGTCATTGCGCGTTACATCGCCAAGGAGGCCGACAATCTGCATGAGCATGTCGCCCGATCGCCTGCGCAGGAGCAGCTGCATGTGCTGCTCCAGCAACGTGACAGCCTGGTCCGGAGCAAGGCGAAGTTGAATCTCTCGCTAGGCGCGGGGGCGTCGGAGTCGGCCATCTTTGGGCGCATCTTCGATGGTCTGAAAGAGGCCATTGCCCTGCTCGACCAACAGATTCAGCAGCTGTGCCGCAGTGGCGAACAGCGCGACCTGTATCGGCGGATCATGACCATTCCGGGGGTTGGGCCGACGGTAGCGGCCTTCGTCACCCATCACATCACACGATGGCCCTTGACCAGCTCGGACGCCTGGATCGCCTGTACCGGCCTGGATCCGCGCCCCAACGAATCCGGCGCCCGGATCGGTAGGCGGCGCCTGTCCAAGCGCGGCAACGCCAGCCTGCGCCAGATCCTCTACATGGCGGCCATGGGACTGACCCGCTCCAAAAATGGCAAAGCCCTTTACAACGCCATCCGCGAACGCGGCCACAGCAGTACTGCCAGTTTCAACATCCTGGCCAGAAAGCTGGCCAGGATCGCTTGGGGCGTCTTCAAGAGCGGCCGGGACTTTGACCCGGCCATGCTGAAAGTGGGTCAAGCCTGCTTCCAGCAGGCTTGACCACGAACATAGGATCTCGGCTCTACTGTAGAGCCGAGCCATGCTCGGCCTACCGTAAGAAAGAGGCGGAGCCGGCCGATAAGCCGGGTTCTGTCGTGGACAGTCATTCCTCTAGGCGTTACGTCACCGCAACGCTCAAGCAACCTACCCGGATCCAACGCGGGCCGCGCCAAAGGATCCCTATTTGGTCTTGCTCCAGGTGGGGTTTGCCGTGCCGGTCTGTTGCCAGACTCGCGGTGCGCTCTTACCGCACCATTTCACCCTTACCGGCCTTCCGAAGAAGACGTAGGCGGTATCTTGGGTATAGGAAGTTCAACCGCCCTTTTTTGCGAGTCTGGCAGGTAGGAAGCGGCCGCGCAAGCGCCGCTTTGGGCACAGATCGGGCACAGATCGGGGGTTCATGCGTGGGTTTTCGACATCGCGGGGCCACGCAGCGGCTCAGTGCGTAGCCATTTCTCACCGAATCC
>NZ_JASCOZ010000242.1 GCF_029960115.1 Stenotrophomonas sp. PS02289 | reverse complement strand
GGGGGGGGGGCGGTCTGTTTAACACACCCCCCCCCGCGCCCCCCCCCCCCCCCCCCCCCCCCCCACGCCGCCCTCGTCATCGCACCGACCGTCGCATGTGTTCGCCTCATTTGCGAAAGTGCTTCTTTTAAGTGTTTTTCTTTCAGTGCGCGGACGCGTGGCGGGTCTGGCGCGTTGTCGCAACGGCGTCGTCGAAGGCGTCGAAGGGCGCTCCGGACACCGCTTCGGGGCGTGCGTAAGAGGGGGGCGGCGTGAAAATTTTTCGCGGGGGTTGTTGACAGTCAAAAAAAGCGTGATTAGGTTTCGCCCAGCAGACCTTGCCTGCCAAGAGAGTGAGCAGAATCGACATCCAGTCGCGAAGCACAACCAGGACATCCGCCTCGAGTCCGATGACGGTGGAGTCGGCTTCGCTTCCCTCGGTGAAAAGCAAGGGCACCCCTCATACGATTCCTGCCGGGTGGTACATGGCAGGCATCACCGTATCCGTCACGACGCGCATGACGCGACGGCGGTCCCCGCCAGGCAACAGCTGAGCGGGTTTGTTTCAACTGGGCGTTTCAACTCCATAGATCACTGACGAGGAGCCATCCCATGGCAACCAAGAAAGCTGCGAAGAAAAAGCCGGCCGCTAAAAAGGCCGTCAAGAAGGTCGCAAAGAAGGCTGCGGCCAAGAAGACCGTGAAGAAGGCAGCCAAGAAGGCAACCGCCAAGAAGGCTGTCAAGAAGGTCGCCAAGAAGGCCGCTGCCCGCAAGGCAGTGAAGAAGACGGCGAAGAAGGCCGTCAAGAAGGTCGCAAAGAAGGCGACCGCCAAGAAGGCTGCCAAGAAGACCGCGAAGAAGGCCGTCCGTAAGGTCGCCAAGAAGGCCGGTGCAAAGAAGGCCGTCAAGAAGGTAGCCAAGAAGTCGGCTGCCAAGAAGGCCGTCAAGAAGACCGCCAAGAAGGCCGTCCGCAAGGTCGCCAAGAAGGCCGGTGCCAAGAAGGCTGTCCGCAAGGTCGCCAAGAAGGCCACCGCCAAGAAGGCTTCGGCCAAGAAGGCAGTGAAGAAGGTCGCCAAGCGCAAGCCGGCGGTCCGCAAGAAGAAGGCCGCACCGGTCGCTCTGCCGGCAACCCCGGCACCGCTGATCTGATCCATTCCCGATAGCCGTACCTGAAACCCCCTTCCCCGGATGCCCAGCGGGGAGGGGGTTTTTTTTTGCGCCGCAGGCGAAAAAAACACCTCCCCGCTGACGTACCCACGCATGTGGGTGCGGACGGTAGGTACCGACCGTTGGTCGGTACTCCTCAACGAAGAAGGCGGCCATCGGCCGCCTTCTTCAATTCCTTCCGGGTAAGCAGGGCTTACCGCGGCGATGCCACCGCTCGATCCGCCGAAGCGCCCTTGCGCTTGCCCGGCGCCGGCGCGCTGTCTTCCACCATCAGGTTGTCGCTACCGAAGTCGGTATCCACGTCCAGCCAGCGCTGGCTCGGCAGGCCCATCGCCTGGTCGAGCACCGTCGGGAGCAGGCCGCTGGGCAGGCTGCTCTCGCCGTTCCACATGATCGCAATGCCAAGATCCCGCTCCGGCACCAGCGCGACCAGGCCACGGTAGCCCTGCACAGCGCCGGCGTGGAAGATCACTTCATGCCCGGCATAGTCGAAGTTGCGCCAGCCCAAGGCGTAGCCCGCCGAGTGCAGGCGTTGGCGGCGCCACCCCGAGCGCATTTCGCCCGGCGTGTTGATCAGCGTCGAATGCAGGGTGGCCAGCAGCGGTGCCGGCAGCACGTCGGGACGATGCCCGGTGTGGGCAAGCAGCCACTGCGCCATGTCGCTGGCGCTGGCGTTGACGCCAGCGGCCGGTGCCAGACGGTAGTAGGTCGGCTTCGGGTTGAGCGACACCCAGCCGTTACGGCTGCGCACGTGCGGTCGGGCCCAGCGTGAGCTGGCCTGGATGCCGGCCAGGCCCATGCTCGCGTCATTCATGCCCAGCGGCTTGAACAGACGACGCTCCACTGACTGCTCGTAGAAGCTGCCCGAGGCGGCATACACCACGTCGCCGATCAGGCTGAAGGCCACGTTCTGGTAGGCGTAGCAATCGCCCGGCAGACACTTGAGCGACGTCGAGGCCAGCTTGTGGGTGAGGGTGTAGTACTCCGCGTTGGCTTCGATATCGCGGTCGTAGGCGTTGTAAGGCAGGCCGACGCGGTGGCTGAGCAGGTCGGCCACGGTCAGTCGTTCGGTCGCTTCGGGCGAACTCAGCTGGAAGCCGGGCACATAGTCGGTGACCTTGCTGTCCCAGCGCAGGGTGCCGTCGTTGACCAGCAGGCCGGCCATGGTGCCGGCAAAGGCCTTGGACAGCGAGGCCAGGCGGAACACGGTGTGGGCATCGACGATCTGTGGGTTGTTGACGTCGGTGACGCCATAGCCGCGCGCACTGAGCACGCGCCCGCCCTGCACGATGGCCACCGCCATGCCCGGCACGCGCTCGCCGTAGGTGAGCTGCTGGGCCATCGATTCGATGGCGGCCACGTTGAAGGTTTCAGCCGGTGCCTGCACCTTGGGCGCGAGCGACGTGGTGCGGTACGCCGCAGGCTGGGTGTGGGGCACGTTGGCAGCGGCGCTGTTCTCGATGTTGACCGGGAACGCGGCCGGCGTTGCCGCCGGTGTCTGAGCGGTGGAAGACAGGGCGATGGGCATCAGCATGCCCAGCAATCCGGTGGCCGCCGAACGGATCGGTCGGCGCCTGCTGTTGTGTTTCATCGTATGGGGCCCGTGCGCGACTGCTGTGACCGATTCTAGCGCCGCTTTTCGTGATTGCACAAACGAAGCGAAGATGAATGCGTATCACATTGAAAAATGGTGATTTTTGTACGGTTTCTGACCTGCTGCGTCACCTCCCTGTTCAGCTCGGCCAGACTGGCGGTGTTGCAGTGCATCGTTTACCGTGCGCGCACCGCCCGCCCGGATTGTTCACGATGTCGTTGCCGCCAAGCCTGCCGCGCCGGATCCGCGCGCGATGAGCACCCCGGATGCCGCCGGTCACGCTCGCCCGGGTCTACGTCAGTCGTTACGCCAGTCGCCGCCGCTGCTGTGGGCGGGGCTGTACTTCTTCTGCCTGCTCAGTGGCTACTACGTGCTGCGCCCGGTGCGCGAGGCAATGGCGGCTTCGGCAGACCTGCAGACGGTCTTCCCGCCGGCGCTGATCGCCTGGTTCGCCGGCCACGGCATCGCCCTGCAGGACTTCGTGCTGCAGTTCCTGTTTACCTGCGTGTTCCTCATCATGCTGGTGCTGCAACCGCTGTACGGCGCGCTGGTCAGCCGCTACCCCCGCCGCGTGTTCCTGCCGGTCGTGTACGGCTTCTTCATCGTCACCCTGCTGGGCTTCTACGGGCTGTTCAACAGCAACGTGCCCGGCCGCGGCATGGCGTTCTTCTTCTGGGTAATGGTGTTCAACCTGTTCGCGGTGGCGGTGTTCTGGAGCTTCATGGCGGACGTGTTCTCCAACGTGCAGGCGCGTGCCTACTACGGCTACATCGGCGCGGCGGGAACGATTGGCGCGTTTCTGGGGCCGATCCTGACCGCCTCGCTGGTGCAGCGGGTGGGCATCGCCAATCTGATGCTGGTGTCGGCAGGCTTCCTGTGCGTGTGCCTGGTCTGCATCTGGCGACTGCGCCTGTGGGCGGTGGCACGTGAGCAGCAGGCGCAGCTGGTGTCGGGTGAGACGCCGATGGGCGGCAGCGTGCTGGACGGGCTGAAGCTGATCGCGCGCGAGCCGCTGCTGCGCTGGCTGGCGGCGATGGTGGTGTTCGGGGTAGGGGTGGGCACGCTGCTGTACAACGAGCAGGCGTCCATCGTGCGCCGCCTGTACACCGATCCGGCGGCGAGCACGGCATTCTTCTCGCGGGTCGACCTGGCGGTGAACGCGCTGACGCTGGTGCTGCAGCTGGGGCTGACCCGCTGGCTGCTGTCGCGCTTCGGTATTGCGCCGGCGCTGCTGATTCCCGGCTTTGCGATCATTGCCGGCTTCTCGGTACTGGCGGCTTCGCCGCTGCCGGTGATGGTGGCGATCGTGCAGGTGATGACGCGTGCCAGCGAGTTCGCCTTGGGCAAGCCGGCCCGCGAGACGATCTACACGCGTGTGGACCGCCAGTGGCGCTACAAGGCCGGTGCAGCGATCGACACGGTGGTGTACCGCGGCGCGGACCTGAGCTTCACCTGGCTGCACAAGGCGCTCTCGCTGTTCGGCTCATCAGCGGTGTTTGCAGGCGGGGTGCTGGCAGCCGCGATCATGACCGCATCGGCCTTCGGCGTGCTGCGCGAAGAAAAGAAGCTGCCGCAGGAGCGGGCGGAGTAAGCTGTCGGCATTCCTTCGAGGCTAGCCCATGTATTGGACCGCGCTGATCCTGACCCTGGTGGTCGCCCTGCTGCACGTGTACTTCCTGGTGCTGGAGATGTTTCTCTGGACAAGGCCGCTGGGCCTGAAGACCTTCCGCAACACGCCGGAGAAGGCCGAACTTACCCGCGTTCTCGCGGCCAACCAGGGCCTGTACAACGGCTTCCTCGCCGCAGGCCTGTTCTGGGGTCTGTTCGATCACCTGCCGATGCTGGTCAACTTCATGCTCGGCTGCGTGATCGTGGCCGGCCTGTACGGCGCTTACAGCGTCAACAAGCGCATCTTCTTCATCCAGTCCGTCCCCGCCATCCTCGCCTCCATCGCCTGGTGGTTCGTGCCCGCGTGATGTCCTGACGCGGCTCTGCTGGGTTGCGATTGCAATCGGTACGTAGAGCCGGGCTCTGCCCGGCTGCTGTTGGTTTTGGGCGAACAGCCGGTGGTCATCGGTTCCCGTGCTTGGGCGTGCCAGGGTGGGTTTGCGGGACACGCCGTGAATCCGTCCATGGAGGCTCGTCAAAAACGTCCATGTTTTTGACGGTCCCGCAAAC
>NZ_JASCOZ010000241.1 GCF_029960115.1 Stenotrophomonas sp. PS02289 | reverse complement strand
ATTAATAGTTGCTTGATCAAACGTCTGCAAGATGGACAATCATCCTTCCTGCAGGCGCCTTCACAAGATACCTGCGCATACTTTCAAAGAACCTGGGAGTCGGCCTCAGCGCCTTCCTCCGTGTGCCCCGACGTTTCCGTCGTTGCGAGCCGCCCATTATAGCCGGCTTTTCCGCTTCGTCAACACCCTTTTTCGAGGGCCGCCTCACCGAAGTGGACGTTGTTGCCGATGCTGCTTCGTCGCGCGACCCGGAGGTCTTTTCGTCGAAGCGAGCCGCCTATTATGTCAGGCTTTTCGTTTCCGTCAACACCTTTTTTCGAGGTAGTTGGCGATCCGTTCCGTTGCTGTGGCCGCCTTGCGGTGGCCCCTGCGTCGGGGGAGGGAAAGTATGTGCCGAAAGACTGAATTTGGGAAGGGGTTGGGTGAAATTTTTTTCACCGAGCGGCCGAAGACCCCTTGGGCCGGCCAACGGCCGGCGCTACCAGGGAGCCCGGGCACCGTGTCCCGGGCGTCCGTTGTTGTTACGCGGCGACCAGAAGGACGCGGGCGAAGTTGCGCTTGCCGACCTGCAGCAGGCCTTCAAAGCCGGGGCTGAACACCAGCTGGGCGTCTTCCACTACTTCACCGTTGACCTTCACCGCGCGCTCCTTGAGCTTGCGGGACGCCTCGGAGTTGCTGGGGGTCAGGCCGGCGGCGGTGAGCAGCGCGCCAATCCGCAGGCCTTCGGCGGGAATGACCACTTCCTGCAGCGGCAGCAGGCTGACATCGCCCTGCCCGGTCACGGCGGCGTTCCAGCCGGCAATGGCCATTTCGGCCGCGTCGGCGTCGTGGAAGCGGGTGGTCAGCTCACGGGCCAGGCGCAGCTTCACCTCACGCGGGTTCAGGCTGCCGGCTTCGACCTGCTCGCGCAGGCTCAGCGCTTCGGCCTGACTGATGTCGAAGGACAGCAGCTCGATCCAGCGCCACATCAGGTCGTCGCCGATCTTCATGGTCTTGGTGACCATGTCGATCGCCGGCTCGCTGATGCCGATGTAGTTGTTGAGCGACTTGGACATCTTGGCCACGCCGTCCAGACCTTCCAGCAGCGGCATGGTCAGCACGATCTGCGGCTTCTGACCGTAGTGTTCCTGCAGGCCACGGCCCATCAGCAGGTTGAACTTCTGGTCGGTACCGCCCAGCTCGACGTCCGCCTCCAGCGCCACCGAGTCGTAGCCCTGCACCAGCGGGTACAGGAACTCATGGAGGGCGATGGACTGCTGGGCGGCATAGCGCTTGGCGAAGTCGTCGCGCTCAAGCATGCGCGCCACGGTGTGCTGGCCGGCCAGGCGGATCATGTCGGCCGCGCCCATCTTGCCGAACCACTCGGAATTGAAGCGGACTTCGGTCTTCTCACGGTCCAGCACCTTGAACACCTGCTCCTCATAGGTGCGGGCGTTGGCGAGCACGTCGTCCTTGCTCAGCGGCTTGCGGGTGACGTTCTTGCCGGAGGGGTCGCCGATCATGCCGGTGAAGTCGCCAATCAGGAAGATGACCTGATGCCCCAGGTCCTGGAACTGGCGCAGCTTGTTCAACAGCACCGTGTGGCCCAGGTGCAGGTCCGGTGCGGTGGGGTCGAAACCTGCCTTCACCCGCAGCGGGCGGCCCGCCTCCAGCCGCAGGCGCAGCTCCTCGATCTTGAGGATCTCATCGGCCCCGCGGCCGATCTGGGCAAGGGCTTGATCAATCGATGACACGTTGCAACTCCCGGCGGTGCCGTATTTATATGAATGACGTTAAGTACAAGTTAACCGCAAGTGCTTCACAAAATCCAATAGGCACAAGGGTTTGACGCGATATTTATACCTGTCTATGGTAACCGGCGTTTAGGCCCGAGTTGCCGGGTCAGCCAGGAACCGCTCGACGATGCTGAACTCCGATCAAGGCCGCGCCCGCAAGCAGCGCTTCAAGGAACGTCTCCACGTTCTTCACGACACTGCCCTCCATCGGAAGCTCAAGCAGCACCTGCCGGCGGCCTTCAACGAGCGCTGGACCCGCCGCCATTGGATGCACGCCAGCCTGTTCGCCACCATCGGCGCGCTGGTGGCCACCATTGTGCCGGGCTTCTCGCACACCATCGATGGCCCCTACTCGGCCGACCACTCCACCCTGGCCCTGCCGTTGCCGCCGCTCTCGGCCGAACGCCAGAACCAGACCCCGGGTGACAGCTGGCAGGTGCTGCGCGTGCAGCGCGGCCAGACCCTGAGCGACCTGTTCGACCAGGCCGGCATCCCGGCGACGGTGATGCACCAGGTGCTGGACCATCCGGGCGTGCGCGATTCGCTGGTGAAGCTGCGCCCCGGCACCGAGATCGCCTTCGATGTACCGCTTTCGGGCGACCTGCGGGCGATCCGCTACAACCGCGACGGCGACAACCGCGTGGAGCTGAGCCTGAAGGACGGCAAGATCAGCGAGCAGGTCACCAAGCGCGAGAGCTCCACCCGCCGGGTCGTGACCAGCGGAGAGATCACCAGTTCGCTGTACGCGGCGGCGCGCAAGGCAGGGCTGTCGCCTTCGGCGATTGCGACGATGACCGACGAGATCTTCAAGTACGACATCGACTTCTCCAAGGACATCCAGCCGGGCGACCGCTTCAGCGTGGTGATGGATGAAACCTGGCGCGAAGGCGAGAAGGTGGACACCAGCAAGATCCTGGCCGCGACGTTCACCTCTGACGGCAAGACCTACAGCGGCTTCCGCTTTGATCGCAACGGCAAGTCGGAATACTTCGACGTCAGCGGCCGGCCGCTGAAGAAGAGCTTCATCCGCATGCCGATCCCCTTCGCACGCCTGAGCTCGACCTTCGGCGCGCGCCGCCACCCGGTGCTGGGCAAGATGCGCATGCACAAGGGCGTGGACTACGCCGCGCGTACCGGCACCCCGATCATGGCCGCCGGCGACGCCCGCGTGCAGTTCGCCGGCGTGCAGCGCGGCTACGGCAACGTGGTGATCCTGGACCACGGCAAAGGACACACCACGCTGTACGGGCACATGTCGCGCTTCGGCAAGATCCGCACCGGCCAGACCGTGGCCCAGGGCACGGTGATCGGCTACGTGGGTTCGACCGGCCTGGCCACCGGCCCGCACCTGCACTACGAATTCCGCGTCAACGGCGTGCACCGCAACCCGCTGTCGGTGACCATGCCGCCGCCGGAGCCGCTGAAGGGAGCCGAACTGGTCGCCTTCCGCGCGCAGACCGCACCGGCGCTGGCCCGCATCCAGGGCATGGAGAAGCTGATCTACGCCGACGCCAGCCCGGCTCCGCAGGCGCAGCCGGAAAAGGCGACGGCCAGTGCGGCCAAGCCGGCGAAGAACACGCGCGGCTGACGGTGTGCAGCCACGCAGGGCGTGGCTCTACGGGTCTGGGATTGCGATGATGGGCGGGTTCTCTTTTGGGACCCGCCTTTTTCATGACTGCCGTTGATCCTGCCCTCCCCCTTTACCTGGGCCTGATGTCGGGCACCAGCGCCGATGGCATCGATGCCGCGCTGGTGCAGTTTCCTGCCAGCGGCGGCTGCCGCTTCGTGCACGGGCACACCCACGCCTGGGACCCGGCGCTGCGTGCCGAGTTGATCGCGCTGGGCGAAGGCGGCGGGCTGGATTCGCTGGATACGCTGGGGCGGATCGACGCCCAGATCGGCCTGAGCTTCGCCGCGGCCGCCCATGCGCTGCTGGAGGCCAGCGGCGTGGACCGGGCGCAGGTGCGGGCGATCGGCTCGCATGGGCAGACCGTGCGCCACCGACCGCTGGCCGACCCGGCCTTCACCCTGCAGCTGGGCGATGCCAACCGCATTGCCGAAGCGACCGGCATCACCACCGTGGCCGACTTCCGCCGCCGCGATGTGGCCGCAGGCGGCCAGGGGGCACCGCTGATGCCGGCCTTCCATCTGGCGATGCTGGGCCAGAGCGAGGAGGATCGCGCGATCCTCAACCTGGGCGGGATCGCCAATCTGACCCTGATTCCCCGCGGCGGCGTGCCGCGTGGCTTCGATACCGGCCCTGCCAATGCGCTGATGGATGCGTGGTGCCAGCAGCACCGGGGTGTGCCGTTCGATGCGGACGGGGCATTCGCCGCCAGCGGACGGGTGGACGAGACCCTGTTGGCGCAGTGGCTGGCCGAACCGTGGTTTGCCCTGCCCCCGCCGAAGAGCACCGGGCGCGAGCAGTTCCACCTGGACTGGGCGCTGGCCGCGCTGGGGCAGCGGGCGCTGGCACCGGCGGACGTGCAGGCCACGCTGCTGGAGCTGACCGCCGCCACCGTGGCCAACGCCCTGCTGGCGCATCTGCCCGAGGCCCGACGCGTGCTGGTGTGTGGCGGTGGCGTGCGCAACCCGCAGCTGCTGCGCCGGCTCAGCGCGCGCCTGCCGGGCGTGGTGGTGGAGTCCAGCGCGGTGCACGGGCTGGATCCGGACTACATGGAAGCGATGGGATTTGCCTGGCTGGCGCAGCAGACGCTGGACGGGCTGGCGGGCAATCTGCCGAGCGTGACCGGGGCCAAGGGGCCGCGGATTCTGGGGGCGATCCATCCGGCCTAGGTGAACGCAGCAGGTCTGGCGTGGCGCGGGCGTATTGCCCGCGCCTGATGGCAGGCGCATGATCGCAGCTGTTGTGCCGTGGGGGCGGTGCTGTACGCAAGGGGAGAACACATGGCCGATCTGGTGCTGCGCGATCTTGATCCGCTGCTCGACGAACGCATCCGCCGCGTCGCCGTGGCGCGCGGGTGGACGCGCGAGTACACCTGCGTGGTGCTGCTGGAGCAGGGGCTGTTCTCCAGCGAGCTGGAGGTGCGCCATGGGTTCCAGAACCCCGAAGTGGATGCGCTGGCCGATGCCATCGCGGCGCTGCAGGCGCTGCCGGACGCGAAGTCCTTCTGAGACCCCTTGGGCCGGCCAACGGCCCGCCCTACCCGCGCG
>NZ_JASCOZ010000240.1 GCF_029960115.1 Stenotrophomonas sp. PS02289 | reverse complement strand
GGCCGGCCCATGCGTTGTCGAGGGCCGGCCAACGGCCGGCGCTACCGGGATCAGCTACCGCGGATACGCCAGCAGCACCACCAGATCCTGCTCCCCACGCTGCTGCAACGCGTGCACACTGCCGACCCGGGTCAACAGTGCATCGCCGGCCGTCACGTCGTACTGCTTGCCGTCCAGCACATAGCTCCCCTGCCCGCTCACGACGTAATAGATCTCGTCCTTGTGCTGCGGGTGCAGGCCGATGCCGGCTCCCTTATGCAGCACGCGCTTGCGCAGCACGAACGGCAGGTTGTCGTCGGCAAAGAACGGATACGCGGTGGTCGGACCGGCACCGCCATGTGGACCGGGTTGGCTGACCGCGATGTCACGCTCGTGCACCACGCGCGACGGCTTGGCCGCGTCTGCACCCTGCCCTGCCGGCTGGGTCACGTCGCAGTCGATGTCGCGCTTCAATGCGCCCTTCAATTCCGGCTGCAGGCCGACCCATTCGCGCACCACAAGACAGGCGACGGCGTTGGCACCGGCGACACTGAAGTGGGTGCCGTCGGCCTTGTTCTGTTCGGGTACGAACAGAAAATACGGACGTGCGCCCTGCTCGCCCAGCGCGCGGATCCACAGGCTGGAGCGTGCGTTGAGGTCGATCAGCGCGACATTCTCCTGCTGCGCCAGCTGCTTCATCGCCTGGGTGTACAGGCCATGGGTATCCAGCAGCGAACCAAAGTCGTACAGCAGCCGGGCGGCAGGTGTAATCAGCACCGGCGTAGCCTGCTTGTCGCGGGCGAGCTGCACATAACGCATCAGGTACTGCGGATACGCCTGTGCGGGATCGTTATAGCGGGTGGGGTCTTCGAACTTGGCGTCGTTGTGGCCGAAGCCGATCAGCAGCACATCACCGGGCTTGAGCTCGGCGGCGATCGCATCCAGGCGCTTCTCTTCGATGAAGCTGCGGGCGCTGCGGCCGCCTTTGGCATGGTTGTGCACCTGCCATTGCGCGGGGTCGAGGTAGCTCTGCAGGGCCTGGCCCCAGCCGGCCTGCGGCGCGCGTTCCGGGCCGTACTCGGCGGCGGTGGAGTCGCCGGCGATGAAGACGCGATGGGGGGCGGCGTGTGCCGCCCCGGTGACAAGCAAGAGCGAAAGCAGCAATGAAGAGCGCAGCATGTTCGCAATCCCGGTAGCGCCGGCCGTTGGCCGGCATCATCAACTCACCGCGCCAACCAGCCACCGTCGACCGGCAGCACTGCACCGTTCACATAGTCAGACGCACGCGAGGCCAGGAACACCGCTGCACCGGCGAGGTCTTCCGGGTTGCCCCAGCGCGCGGCCGGAATGCGGTCCAGGATCGACTTGTTGCGGTCTTCGTCGGCACGCAGCGCGGCGGTGTTGTCGGTCGCCATGTAACCCGGGGCGATCGCGTTGACGTTGATGCCCTTGGCGGCCCACTCGTTGGCCAGCAGACGGGTGATGCCGGCGATGCCGCTCTTGCTGGCGGTGTACGACGGCACCCGGATGCCACCCTGGAACGAGAGCATCGACGCGATGTTGATGATCTTGCCGCTGCCCTGTGCGATGAAGTGCTTGCCGGCGGCCTGCGAGATGAAGAACGCGGACTTGATGTTGACGTTCATCACGTCGTCCCAGTCCTGCTCGCTGAACTCCACGGCGTCAGCACGACGGATCAGGCCGGCGTTGTTGACCAGGATGTCCAGACCGCCCAGCCCTTCGATGGTTTCGCGCACCACGCGCTCGACCGGCTCGATGCTGATCAGGTTGGCTTCGATGGCCAGGCAACGACGGCCCAGCGCGGTGATCTTGGCGATGGTGTCGGTGGGCGGTGCGATGCCGGCCACGGCCACATCGGCACCGGCCTGCGCCAATGCGACTGCGATGCCCTGCCCCAGGCCAGTGTTGCCACCGGTAACCAGAGCGATCTTGCCTTCCAGACTGAACGGATTAGCCATTGCGTTGCGATCCTTTTCCAATGCGGCACAGGCAGCGCCCACGCAATGCGGGCGCTGCGATACGGGTTACTTGAGCTGGCAGATGTCCAGCACGTGCATGTCGGTGTAATCGAGGTTTTCGCCACCCATCGCCCAGATGAAGGCGTAGTTGCTGGTGCCCGCGCCCATGTGGATCGACCACGGCGGCGACACCACCGCTTCGTTGTTCTGGATCACGATGTGGCGCTGCGCTTCCGGCTCGCCCATGAAGTGGTACACGCGGTCGTTCTGGCCCAGGTCGAAGTAGAAATACACTTCGCTGCGACGGTCGTGCAGGTGCGGGGGCATGGTGTTCCAGACGCTGCCCGGCTTCAGCACGGTCAGGCCCAGCAGCAACTGCGAGGACTGGCAGGTGGCCGGCACGATGTACTGATAGATGGTGCGCTCGTTGCTGGTTTCCAGCGCGCCGCGCTCCAGGGCCACGGCGTCCTTGATCGACAGCTGCTTGGTTTCAAAGCGGGCGTGGGCCGGGGTGGACGCCAGGTAGAACTGCGCCGGGGTGGCCGCATCGTTGGAGGCGAACACAACTTCTTCGCTGCCCATGGCCACGTACAGGCCGTCCTTCGGGCCGAGGGTGTAGACCGTGCCGTCGACGGTGACCGTGCCGGTGCCGGCACCGACGTTGATCACGCCCAGCTCGCGACGCTCCAGGAACGGGTGACCGGCGGCCGAAGCCGGTTCGGTCTGCTTCGGCAGCGACACCGGACCCTTCACCGGCGCGGCACCGCCGAGCACGAAGCGCTCGTAATGGGTGTACTTCAGGGTCACCGTGTCGGCGTTGAACAGCCCGTCGAGCAGGTACAGGTCGCGCAGGTCGTCGTTGCTGGCACCCTTGATGGCGTCGGGATGGGTGGCGTAGTGGGTCTTGCAGTACATGGCATCTCCAGAGCAGGGGGCGGGCCGATGGTCGGCCCCGGCACGATTTCGGCTGATTGTACCCAGCTAGGAAACCGGTGTCATTTTGCGGTGCGGTACGGGTTTGGGGGTCACGACCAATGGTCGTGACCCGGGCAACCCTCAATCTTCGGGCGGCTGGCAGGAATCGCGCACGATCAGGTGCGGGCGCACGCTGGCGATCTGCAGCGCGGCCTGGCCTTCTGGCTGGATCAGCATGGCGGCGGCGGTGCGGCCGGTGTCGCGGGTGTGGCGGCGCACCGAGGTCAGCGACGGCCACAGGCGCGAGGCCAGCGGGCTGTCGTCGTAGCCGATAATGGACAGCTGGCGGGGAATGTTGATGCCCGCGCGCAGCGCCACCTTGTAGATACCGGCGGCCATTTCATCGTTACCGGTGAAGATGGCGGTGGGGCGCTGCTTGCCCAGCAGCAGCTTTTCCGCCGCGGCAACACCGGATTCAAAGGTGTACCCGGCCTCGACGATGCGTTCCGGCGGCAGTTCAATGCCACGCTTGGCCAGCGCGTCGATGAAGCCGGCGGTGCGCTCGTGCGCCGAACGGTAGGCGCTGGGACCGGTCACCAGGGCGATGTCGCGGTGGCCCAGCGACAGCAGGTAATCCGCCGCTTCGGCGGCACCGTCGCGGTCGTGCGTGACCACCATCTGCGAGGTGTCATCCAGCGGCAGCGAGGCAATCCGGGTGAAGCGGCAGCCAATTTCATCCAGCATGTCGACCAGCGCCTGGTCTTCCGAGGCACGCGGCACCAGGATCACGCCGTGCAGCTTCTGCTGCTGCACAAACCGGCGCACGCCTTCGATGTAACCCGGGCTGCGCGAATCGCAGGGATGCACCACCAGCTCGAAGCTGGAGCCACGCAGCGCGTCCAGCGCGCCGTACTGCATGTCCACGATGTACTGCGCGGTGGGATTGTCGTAAACCATGCCGATCAGGAACGAGCGCCGGAACGCCAGTCCGCGCGCGAGCGGGTCGGGCGCATAGCCCACTTCACGCATCAGCGCCTCAACCTTCTCACGGGTGTCTTTGCGCACCAGCGGCGAGTTGTTGATGATCCGCGAGACGGTCTTCTTGGAGACCCCGGACAGACGCGCGATGTCGTTGATGGTGGCAGCTTTGCCTTTGGGCAGGACCTGCGGTGCGGCGTCAGTCTTGGGGCGCGATGACATGGAGTTCAAACCGGATGGGTCGGAAGAGTCTACCGCTGCGCTCAATCGAGCGCGCGGTAGCGGAACTGGCGGAACGTGACCTTGCCGTCCCCGGCCGCGTACAGAGCCGGCTTGAGGGCAAGGAACTTCCCAGCCACATTGTGATGGTAGCCGGACACTTCCATCTGAACCGGATACTTCTGCCAGACCCTGCCATCGGTACTGGTGTGAATGGTCACGATGTGACGGTTGTTGGTGACCCGCAGCCACAGCTTGCCGCCCTTGCTGCTGGGGGTCAGGCGGGCAGGGCGTTCCTCGCCGTAACGGTGCATGATGAACTTTTCGCCGTTGCTGCCCACACCCACGTACAGGCGGTCGCTGTAGAACAGCAGTGCGCCGCCCACCGCGCCGGGGGCGATGTCCATCTCCACTTCGTACTGATAGGCCTGGTCACCCGCGATCACGGTCAGCGGCGAGCTGTCGCGCGGGGTTTCGCCCTTGCCCTGCAGTTCCAGGCCTTTGCCGGTGAAGTTCAGCCGGCGGTACTCGTCCTGGGCCGGGTTGAAGAACGACCATTGCGAGCCGAGGGTCTTGCCCTTGAAGTCATCCGACAGCGCCATGCCATGCGCGCCCACCGAGGTACCCGAGGGCTTGGCCAGCGGCTGGCCGAGGTCGCCGCCCTTGGCCACGAACCAGCCGTCGTCGGTCCACTCGATCGGTTCCAGCAGGGCCTGCCGGCCCAGGGTCCAGTAACCGTTCTCATAGCCGTGGTAGATCATCCACCAGCGCCCGTCGGTGCCTTCCACCACGGTCGCGTGGCCGCGCGCCCCCCACGGCTCATCCTTGGACTGCGGGCGGGTGATGGGGGTGTGCGGCGAGTTCTGCCCCGGCCCATGGATGGAGCGCG
>NZ_JASCOZ010000023.1 GCF_029960115.1 Stenotrophomonas sp. PS02289 | reverse complement strand
CCGCAAACCCACCCCGCCCCGCCAAACCAGGAAGGCCGTGAACCGAGGGTTGTTTGCCAAGAGCCAACAGCAGCCGGGCAAGCCCGGCTCTACGTGGTCTGCAAGCTGGGCCGGTAATGGCCGATGATCGTGTGCGCGAACAGCAGGTTCTCTTCGCGGGTGCCGCGTGCGATGTTGTGCAGGATCAGTGGCGTGCCGTCGCTTGCGCGGCGGTCGGAGACGATGCCCACGTGCAGCAGGCCGCTGCCACTCAGCTTCCAGGCCACGATGTCGCCGGCGGCAAAGTCGCCCGGCTTGATCGAGGTCGGTTGCTCCCAGCCCTGGCGCTCGAACCAACGCATCAGGTTCGGCACCCGGCGGTGGTCGATGTTGCGGTCGGGGCGCGACAGGCCCCACAGCGACGGGTACGCCGCAAAATCCGCGCGCATGTCTTCATGCACGCGCTGCTGCAGGTCCAGCCCCTGCTCGCGCAATGCGCGCACGATCACGTCCGTGCAGACCCCGCGATCGTCTGGCACGTCGCCGCCCGGGTAGCCCAGCACCACATAGGCCGGGTCGTACAGCACCGTGCGTCCGATCTGCGCGCGGGCTGCAGCCACCAGCGGCGGGGACGCCGGCGCTGGTGATGCCGTGATCGAGGGCGGGGCATCGGTGGCCGAGTCCGCCGCCTGCGGGGCTGGGCCGCGTTGGCAGCCCCCCACCAGCACCAGCCAGATGCCCAATATCAGTGCAATGTCCTTTTTGCCCATCTGAGACTCCCGATAAACCAAAGGCAGCCGGGCAAGCCCGGCTCTACAGGGCGTGCGCAATCAGGCCGGCGTGCCATTGGAATCGCGCGGTGGACGCTGCCCCTGCTGCCCCCGGCGCGGACCACGTTGGCGCTGCCCGCGCGGACGGCCCTGCGGCTGCCCGTTGCCACCACCACCGCCTTCGCGGCGCGGTTGCGGCGGACGCGGCGGTGCTTCCGGCTTCGGCACATCCCGGCCCGGTACCTGCACCACACGCAGTTCGTCCGTATCCAGCTGCAGCGCGGTCAGTTTGCCGCCCCATACCGCACCCGTATCAATCGCGTGCACACCCTGGGTGATCGTCAGGCCCAGCGCCGACCAGTGGCCGCACACGATCTTCAGATCGCGCTCGACCCGGCCCGGCACCTCGAACCACGGGTATAAACCCTGTTCCTGCGTGCCCGGCGTGCCCTTGTCTTCGATACCGATGCGCCCGCGCGGCGTGCAGTAACGCATGCGCGTGAGGATGTTGATGATCGCCCGCGAACGGTCATAGCCCGCCAGCCCCGGCGACCAGATCGGCTTGTCGCCGTACATGTTGCGGAACAGCTTGCGGTAGCCATTGCCGTGCAGCTGCGCTTCCACTTCGCGCGCATGCTTCTCGGCCAGCTGCGTCGTCCACTTCGGGGCCAGGCCCGCGTGCACCATCATCCAGCCCAGCTCGCGGTCCACGTGTACCAGTTTCTGCAGGCGCAGCCAGTCCAGCAGTACGTCGCGGTCCTCGGCCTGCACGATGCGCAGCAGGTCCGGATTGACCTTGCGCTGTTCTTCCTCGGTGCGCGAACCCACCGCCAGCAGCGACAGGTCGTGGTTGCCCAGCACCACCACGCTGTTCTCGCGCAGCGAGTGGACCAGCCGCAGCGTTTCCAGCGATTGCCCGCCGCGGTTGACCAGGTCGCCGCAGAACCACAGCGTGTCCACCGCCGGGTCGAAGCGGATCTTTTCCAGTAACCGCTGCGTTACTTCATAGCAGCCCTGCAGGTCGCCGATGGCCCATACACTCATGCGTGCGCCTCCGTCAGTGCAGTGTGCGTGGAATGGCCAGTACGAACGGCTCGATCGTCGCTGCGAACTCGGTGCCATCGTCGGCCACCATGTCGTAATGACCCTGCATCGTGCCGTGCTCGGTTTCCAGCATGACACCGGAGGTGTAACGGAACTCTTCACCCGGGCGCAGCCGGGGTTGCTCGCCGACCACGCCTTCGCCGTCTACCTGCTCCACCCGGCCATTGCCGTCGGTGATGCGCCAGTGGCGACGCACCAGGCGTGCCGCGACCTGGCCCTTGTTGTGGATGCGGATGCTGTAGGCGAACGCATAGCGCCCGTCCTCCGGCGTGGACTGGTCATCGAGAAAGCGGGGAGCCACCTCCACCGCGATGGCGTGTTTTTTTGCTGCGTCAGTCATACGGGGAGTGTAGAGGGTGTTTCACGCTTCCGCGCGCGGAACATTGGCCAGCGCGATGAACTGCGCCACTTCGAGCTGCTCGGCACGGGCGTCACTGCGGACGCCGGCGGCCTCGAACTGCTCGGGCGTGACCACGCCGTTGAGCGCATTGCGCAGGGTCTTGCGGCGCTGGCCAAAGGCCGAGCGCACCACCTCGGCAAAGCGCTTGCGATCGATGATGCCTACGGTGGCGGGGTCGCGCGGCACCAGCCGCACCACCGCCGAGTCCACCTTCGGCGGCGGCCGGAACGCACCCGGCGGCACCACGAACAGCGAGCTCACCTTGCACCACGCCTGCAGCATCACGCTCAGGCGGCCGTACACCTTGCTGCCCGGTTCGGCGGCCATGCGGTCGACCACTTCCTTCTGCAGCATGAAATGCATGTCGCGGATCACCGCCGCATGCTCCATGGCGTGGAACAGGATCGGCGAGGAAATGTTGTACGGCAGGTTGCCGACCAGACGGATCTCTCCGCCTGCGGCCAATTCGGTGAAGTTCACCTGCAGCACGTCGCGGTGCACGATGGTGAGTTCGCCCAGCGGTTCGGCGGCGGCGGTCAGCGGCGCGATCAGATCGCGGTCGAACTCGATCACGGTCAGGCGCGGATGGCGGCGCAGCAGCGGAAGGGTGATCGCACCCTGGCCCGGGCCGATCTCGACCAGGCGGTCGTCGTCCTTCGGGTTGACCGCCAGCACGATCTTGTCGATGTAGCTGCGATCGGCCAGGAAGTGCTGGCCCAGCTGCTTTTTGGCCGGGGCGGTGAAGCCCGGGGCCGAGGGGGAATGCGAAGAAGTCATGCGCCCATTTTACGTTGTGCGGCGAGCCGGGCGCACAGCGCCGTGGCCGCCTGCAGGCTGGAAGGGTCGGCCACGCCGCGCCCGGCCAGGTCCAGCGCGGTGCCGTGGTCCACGGCCACGCGCGGGTAGGGCAGGCCCAGGGTGATGTTCACGGCCTGCTCGAAGCCGCTGTACTTGAGCACCGGCAGACCCTGGTCGTGGTACATCGCCAGCACGGTGTCGAAACCGGTCAGTTTCTGCGGCAGGAAGGCGGTGTCGGCCGGCAAGGGGCCGACCAGGTCCATGCCCTCGGCGCGCAGGCGCTCCAGCAGCGGAATGATCAGGTCCAGTTCTTCCCGTCCCAGATGCCCGTCCTCGCCGGCATGGGGATTCAGCCCCAGCACCGCGATGCGCGGGGCGGACAGGCCGAAATCGCGGCGCAGCGCGGTGTGCACGGTACGCAGGGTGGTCGTCAGCGTCTCGGCGGTGATCGCATCGGCCACCGCCCGCAGCGGCAGGTGGGTGGTGGCCAAGGCCACCCGCACGATGTCGTTGGCCAGCATCATCACCACCTTGACCCCGGCCTGGTCGGCCAGCAGCTCGGTGGTGCCGCTGTAGGCGATGCCGCCCTCATTGATGACCGCCTTGTGCACCGGGCCGGTGACCACGCCGTCGAGGGTGCCCTCCAGGCAGGCCTGACCCGCCTGGTGCAGGGCCCCGATGACCGCTGCGGCATTGGCCGGGTTCGTTTCGCCGAAGCGGGAAGGGGTGGCGTTGGGCACAGCGCGCAAACGCAGATCGCCCGGCTGGCGGGCGATGGCGTGTTCAGGCAGAAGTTGCAGCGGCAGGTCCAGCGCGGAGGCGGCGGCCTGCAGGGTGTCCGGGTCGGCGAAGGCCAGCAGCTGGCAGTCGCTGCGCGGCTGTTGGATCAGCCGCACGCACAATTCAGGGCCGATGCCGGCGGGCTCGCCCGGTACCAGAGCGAGCTGCGGGAGCATCGGCAGGACCTCAGGACTGCGGCGGGGTCGCCGCAGCGGCGGCGTCGCCCTGGCGCAGGTCGACGTAGGCTTCGCCACGCAGTTCCTGCAGGAAGCGGTTGTATTCCTCTTCCAGCTTGCGGCGGCCGATGGTTTCGCGGATCTGCGCGCGCTTGTTGTCCACGCCGGCGTCGGTCTGGCGGGTTTCCACGCGCTGCACGATGTGCCAGCCGGCATCGGTACGGAAGGGCTGGCTGACGCCACCATCGTCCACGCCGGTGATCTGGCGGCCGAAGTCCGCGCCGAAGGCGTCGGCCGGGAACCAGCCCAGGTCGCCGCCCTGACCCTTGGTGTTGGCGTCTTCGGACGATTCCTTGGCCACGGTCTGGAAGTCCGCGCCACCGGCAATGCGAGCACGCACGGTGTCGATCTTGGCCTTGGCGGCGGCGTTGTCCTGCTGGTCGGTGACCCGGATCAGAATGTGCCGGCCGTGGTACTCGGTGACCGTCTGCCCGCCGGCGCTGGCATTGGCGTCGCGCACTTCCACCAGCTTGAGCAGCTGGAAGCCGCTCGGGCCGCGCAGCGGACCGACCACGTCGCCGCTCTTCATGCTGGTCATCATCTGCGCGAACGCGTTCGGAATCTCATCCAGGGTGCGCCAGCCCAGGTCGCCGCCTTCCAGCGCGTTGGGGCTGTCGGAGTAGCGCACCGCGGCGGCGTTGAAGTCCAGCTCGCCCTTGTCCAGCAGGGCCTTCACGCCGTCGGCCTTCTTCTGGCCGGTGGCGATCTGGTCGGCGGTGGCCGCTTCGGGCAGGGCGATCAGGATGTGCGCCAGGTGGTACTGCGTACCGGTGGTGGCTTCCTGCTTCAGCGCGGCATCCACTTCGCCTTCGCTGACGCTGATGCGGCTCTGCGCGAAGCTCTGGCGCAGGCGCTGCACGGTGATTTCATCGCGGACCGAGGCACGGAAGTCGTTGAAATCAACGCCGTCGCTGGCCAGACGCTGGCGCAGGGCGTCCAGGCTGGTGCCGTTCTGCTGGGCAATGGCGTTGATGGCCTGGTTCAGTTCCTGGTCGCCGATCTTGATCCCGCTGCTTTCGGCACGGGCGACCTGCAGCTTGACCAGCACCAGACGTTCCAGCACCTGGCGGCGCAGCACGTCTTCCGGCGGCAGCTGGTTCTCACGACCGGCGTACTGGGCCTTGATGTTGTTCACGGCGCGGTCCAGCTCGCTCTGCAGCACCACGTCTTCGTCGACGATGGCCGCAATGCGGTCCAGCGACTGGGTCTGCTGGGCCAGCACCTGCAACGGGGCGCTGACGGTCGAAACCGCGATCAGCGAGGCGAGCACAACGGGAAGAGTCTTGGTCATGGGATCTGGTTCGGATCGTAGTCGTCGCGGGACGCACCGGTGTTGCTGGGCGGCACGAGATAGAGGTCGTCGCGGTAATAGCCGAGAATAGCACGGCGCAAGGTGCGGTCCGTGTTCTGGCCGATGGAGCTCAGGCCCTTGAGCACGAACTCGATCTGGAACGAGTTGTTCATCTCGCCCTCACGATTGCGCACATAGCGGCGGGCCAGGGCGCGCACGGCGAGGCAGCAGCTGTCCCACTGCACGCCGCCGATGATTTCCAGCGGTTCCTTGTCGGCAATGGAGTAGTAGTAGCGGCCCACCAGGCTCCAGCGCTCGTTCAGCGGGTACAGGAACGACAGATCGGCCTGTTCGAGCAGGGTGCGCTCTTCCTTGGTGGCCGTGGCCGACGCGCCTGGGGCCACGCGGTAGCGGTAGGTGAGGTTGACGATGCCATCGTTGGACATCAGGTAGCGCGCACGCACGCTGGCCAGGTCCTCACGCTTGAGCTTGGGGTCCCACTGATAGGTGGCACCGAGGTTCCAGCGGTCGTTGATGGCGTAGTTGGCGTCGGCAATCCAGGCCGACTTGCCCTGTTCCACCACGGCGGACTGCCCGGGCAGGGTGACCCGCGAGTCGTCGAAGTACAGGATCTGGCCGATGCTGCCGGAGAAGCGCTCGCGGCCGGTGTCCTGGTCGATGAAGCGGGTGCTCAGCGCCATGGTCAGCTGGTTGGCGTCGTTCTGGCGGTCCGCACCCGTATAGCGCGAGTCGCGGAACAACTGGCCCCAGCTGAAGGTGAAGTCGCGGGTGTCGAAGATCGGCAGGTCGCTCTGGTCGCGGTACGGCGTGCGCAGGTAGAACAGGCGCGGTTCCAGCGTGTGCAGGAACGACTTGCCGCCAATCTCGGTCTCACGGTCGAAGAACATGCCGGCGTCGAGGCTGACGATCGGCATGCTGCGGTGGGGCGAGGTGTTGCCGAGCAGCTGTTCGGGCGTGGCGGTGGCCGGATCGATGCCGGCGTCGACCAGCGCCTGGCGGCGTGTCTGCTGGGCAAGGCCACGATCCAGCTCATACCCGGTGTAGCGGTAAGCCAGGGTCGGCGTCACATACCAGGCCGCGCCGGCGAACGGCATGGTCACATAAGGCTTGACGTCCAGACGCGAGCCGTTGAAGTACGGGGTGACCACGCCATTGAAGGCGTAGTCGTCATCGACGCCCAGCTTGCCGTTCACATCATCATGGGTGAAGTGCACCGCTTCCGCATACACACCGGTTTCCAGCCACGGCAGCAGCGGCTTGTCCCAGGTGAAGAACGCGCGCGGCTGGCGCGAATAGGGCAGCGAGGCTTCGGTCAGGGTGTAGTCGGTCAGCTGCCAGTAGTCGGCCATCAGCCCGGCGGTCCAGGTTTCGCCGGTACCGTAGATGCCGACCTGGCTCTGCAGGCTCGAGGTGGTCACGCCGATCAGCTTGCTGGAGAAGTCCTCCATGTAGCGCTCGTCGCTCACCCACGACAGGTTGGCCCGCGCCTGCCAGTGCGTGTTGATGTTGTGGTAGCCCTCGTACTGCACCTGCCCGCGATCCTTGTCGCGCAGCTTGTCGTTGGGCAGGTAGGCGGTCTGCAGTTCGCCGCGGCCGCCGTCGTAGAGGTAGCGGAACTCGTTGTCCAGCATGAAACCGCGCTTGCTCATGTAGCGCGGGGTCAGGGTGTCGTCGTAGTTCGGGGCCAGATTGAAGTAGATCGGCTGGGCGTAATCGAAGCCGTTGCGACCGGACATGCCGATTTCCGGGTACAGCAGGCCGGTCTGGCGACGGTCGTCGATCGGGAACTTGAAGTACGGGGCCCACAGCACCGGCACCTTGCCGATCCGCAGCACCGCGTTGCGCGCGGTGCCGAAGCCTTCGTCGTTGTCCACTTCGATCTGCGGCGCGGACAGCTTCCAGATCGGCTGCGAGGGATCGCAGGTGGTGTAGGTGGAGCGGTGCATCTGGCCGACCGCGCCCTGCAGATCGACCGACTCGGCCCCACCGTGGCCGCGACGATCCACCAGCTGGTACTGGATGTCGCTGATCTTGTGGGTGTCCGACTCCTGGTTGCCTTCAGCGCGCTGGGCGACCATCCGGAACGAGGAGTCCTGGTAGCGCACGTTGCCTTCGGCGATGTAGTTGCCGCTTTCGGTGTCGAAACTCAGGTGGTCGGTGCCCAGGAACTGGTCGCCGCGCTTGAGGGTGACGTTGCCTTGGTACTGCGGCACCGTGGCGGTACCGAACAGCTGGTTGCCTTCAATATCGGTGGGCTGCTGGTCGCGGGTCGCGGCCGCTTCCTTGTCGGCCTTGGGGGCCTCTTCAAAGACTGGCAGGACATCGGTGACCGGGCACAGGCCCCAGTTCAACGGCTTGTCATCGGCCATGGCAGGCAGGCAGATGGCGATGCTCAGGGGGAGGGGCAGCAGGCGGAGGGCTCGGCGCACGCGGGCTTCGGATTCGGGGGAAAACGGAACGTAGCTTGCCCCATCCATTGCATAGGGGCAATGAAGGACGGTCGCCCAGCACGGTTCAGGTTCATCCGGACCTCGGTAGTGCCGGGCGTCCGCCGGCAGGCCTCAGAGCATCGCGCCTACGTGCGCGACCGAACATTCCGCCAGCGCCTGCAGGTCGTAACCGCCCTCCAGCATGGACACCACCCGGCCGGCCGCGTGACGTCGCGCCAGTGCGTGCAGCTCGGCGGTGATCCAGGCGAAGTCGTCGGTCTCCAGCATCAAATCGGCCTGCGGATCGCGCAGATGCGCGTCGAAGCCGGCGGAGATGAGCACCAGTTGCGGACGGAAGTCGTCAATGGCCGGCAGCATCTCGTCGGCCCAGGTGTTGCGGAAGCGGAAGCCGCCGCTGCCGGGAGGCAGCAGGATGTTGAGCAGGTTGCCGGCCCCGCGGTCGCGGCGCAGCCCGGAATTCGGGAACAGCCCGGCCTGGTGGGTGCTGTAGTAAGCCACGCGCGGGTCGGCCATGAAGATGTCCTGGGTGCCGTTGCCGTGGTGCACGTCGAAGTCGACCACGGCGATCCGCTCCAGCCCGTGCCGGTCGCGCGCGTGCGCGGCGGCAATGGCGATGTTGTTGAACAGGCAGAAGCCCATCGCCGTGGTCGCGGTGGCGTGGTGACCGGGCGGGCGTACCGCGCAGAAGGCCACCGGGTCGTCGCCCAGCATCACCGCATCCACCGCGGCCACGCCGGCACCGGCGGCGTGCACGGCGGCGGCGGCTGACCCCGGCGAGGTCATGGTGTCCATGTCGATCAGCCGCAGCGGCTCGGTCTGCGGCTGCAGCACCTGGTCGATCAGTTCGCTGTCGTGGACCCGGGCCAGGTCGCCACGCTTGGCGGCCGGGGCCTGACGCCAGTCCAGACGGTCCGGGAATGCGGAGTGCAGCGCATCCAGCACCACCTGAAGGCGCTGCGGAGATTCGGGGTGGCCCGGGCCGGGATCGTGTTGCAGACAGGCAGGATGGGTAAAAACCAGCATGCGGCTCAGGTTCCGGGGTAGGGGGTCAGCGGCGGCTGTGCTGCCAGAGGACTTCGCCCTGGCCGTCGGCGCGGGCGAGCACCCGGGCCAGCACGAACAGCAGGTCCGAGAGCCGGTTGAGGTACTGCAGCGCCTCGCTGCGCACCGGTTCCAGACGGGCCAGGGTGACGGTTTCGCGCTCGGCACGACGCACGATGGTGCGGGCCAGATGGCAGCGCGCAGCCGCTTCGCCGCCGCCCGGCAGAATGAATTCCTTCAGCGCCGGCAGGGTGGCGTTGTAATGGTCCAGCTGCTGTTCCAGCGCGCTCACATCGCGGGCCTGGATCGCGGCGTGGCCGGGAATGCACAGCTCGCCGCCGAGGTCGAACAGCTGGTGCTGGATGCGGGTCAGCAGCGCCGTGATGTCCTCGGGCAGCGGCACCGCCAGTAGCACGCCCAGCGCCGAGTTGGCTTCATCGACGGTGCCGAACGCATTGACTCGCGCCGCGTCCTTGGCCACCCGGCTGCCGTCGCCGAGCCCGGTGCTGCCGTCGTCGCCGGTACGGGTGTAGATGCGCGAAAGCCGGTTGCCCACGGTGCGCGCGGTCTCAGCGCAGCACGTCGCGGCGGGCCTGCAGCAGCTTGCCGACCTGTTCGGTGGCCAACTGCAGTGCGGCGGCCAGACCGACGTAGATCGCGGCGGTGCGCAGGTAAGGCAGGAACCAGTCGGCATAGTTCTTCGCCCAGCCGCCGAGCGTGGGCTCAGCGACGACGTCGCTGGTCCAGTAGAAACCGCCCTGTGCGAACAGCTGGCACACCGCCACCGCGACCAGCAGCAGGGCCACGCCCTTGCCCAGCGCGGCCCAGTTGGCGCTGCGGTAGCCCTGGCGCAGCAGCGCGCCGCCGGCCCACAGGCTGAAATACGCGGGGATCAGCAGCGCCGTGCCCGGTGACACGCAGTAGTGCTGCCAGTAGCCGATGCCGCTGGCGCGGATCACCAGCACGTCGATCACCAGGGCCAGCACCATCAGCAGCGGGAACGCCCAGCGGGTCCACTGGCGCAGATAGAAGCCGCCGATGAAGAACACTGCCCACGACGCATCCGGAATGGCCGCGAAGTGGTTCACGCGGGTGGCGATCATCAGCAGGGCCAATACGGCCAGGATGAAGGCGCGCGGGGCGATGGTCGGCGGAGAGGCGGGCAGGGAGGTCATGGCGTTCATTCTAGCGCCGCAAAGCCCGGGCTGGCTCTATCATGGCGGGTATGAGTGAACGTCATGATGTAGTGATCGTCGGCGGCGGTCTGGTCGGGGCCAGCCTGGCCATTGCCCTGGACCGCGCCGGGCGCACGGTCGGGCTGGTGGAGGCCACGCCGGCCGGCAGCCTGCCGCCGGTGTTCGACCAGCGCAATCTCAGCTTTGCCGCCGCCACCGTCAATGCGCTGACCGCGCTGGGGGTGATGCCGCTGCTGGGCTCGGCGGTCGGCCCGATCACCCGGATCCATGTCAGCCGCGCCGGTGACTTCGGCCGCGTGCAGATGAACGCCGCCGACTACCAGCGACCGTGGTTCGGCCAGGTCGTGGTGGCGCGGGACTTCGGCCAGGCGCTGGAAGCCCGGCTGCAGCAGCTGCAGCACCTGACCCGCTACCGTCCGGCACGCTTCGTGCGGCTGGGCGAGGTGGTGGACGGCTACCGCGCGGTGGTGGTCGCCGATGAAAACGGCGAACGCACCCTGCTGGCGCGGCTGGTGGTGGGGGCCGACGGCACCCGCAGTGTCGTTCGCGAGGCGCTGGGCATCGGTGTGGATGAGCACGATTTCGACCAGACCCTGTTCGTGGCACGCGTGCGTGCGGCGCGTGCGCCCGACGGCACCGCCTACGAGCGCTTCACCGACACCGGCCCGACCGCCCTGCTGCCGCGCGGCGACCGCCACTACGGGGTGGTCCACGGCGTGGCGCGCGACCAAGCCGATGCGGTGATGGCGCTGGACGATGCAGCTTGGCTGCAGCGTCTGCAGGATGCCATTGGCTGGCGCGCGGGGCGGCTGCTGGAAAGCGGCCCGCGCAGCGCTTACCCGCTGATCCAGGTGCTGGCGCGCGCGCTGGTGGGCGAGCGCACGGTGCTGCTGGGCAATGCCGCGCAGACCATCCATCCGCTGGGGGCGCAGGGTTTCAACCTGGGCCTGCGCGATGCGCTGACCCTGGCCGAGCTGCTGCCCGATGCGAATGACGCCGGCAGCGACGCAGTGCTGCAGGCCTATGTGGCCCGACGTGAGGAGGACCGCCGCCAGACCATCGCCTTCTCGGGCGGGCTGGCGCGCGTGACCAGCAACCCGGCCCCGCTGCTGCGCCCGCTGCGCAGCCTGGGGCTGCTGGCCGCACAGGCCAGCGACGTGCAGTCGCTGCTGGTCGGCGGGGCGATGGGGTTCCGCGGCGACGTGCCGGCGTTGTGCCGGGGAGAACACGCATGAGCCGGCGCACGCGCGATGTGATCGTGGTCGGCGGCGGCGTGGTCGGTGCCGCCTGCGCGCTTGCGCTGGCCGATGCCGGGCTGGATGTCACCCTGGTGGAGGGACGCGAGCCGCCGGCCTGGCAGCGGGATCAGCCCGACCTGCGGGTGTACGCCTTCGCCCCGGACAACGCCAACCTGCTGCAGGCACTGGGCGTGTGGCCCGGCGTGCTAGCCGCGCGCGCCTGTGCCTACCGGCGCATGCGGGTCTGGGATGCGGCCGGTGGCGAGGAACTACGCTTCGACGCCGACCGGCTCGGCCGCGCGCAGTTGGGCTGGATCGTGGAGAACGACCTGCTGGTGGACCGCCTGTGGGCGGCGCTGCCCGCCGCCGGGGTGCAGCTGTGCTGCCCGGCCCGGGTGGAGGCGCTGGAGCAGGACGAAGAAGGCGTGCGGGTTCGGCTGGACGATGGCCGCCGGCTCGAGGCGCGGCTGGCCGTGGCCGCCGACGGGGCCGAGTCGACCCTGCGGCAGCTGGCCGGACTGCAGGTAACCCGTCAGGACTATGGTCAGCGCGGTGTGGTGGCCTACATCGACCACGCGCAGGACAACGAAGCCACGGCCTGGCAGCGCTTCCTCACCACCGGGCCGTTGGCGGTGCTGCCGGCCGGTACGCACCGCAGTTCGATTGTCTGGACCCTGCCGGACGCAGACGCCGAACGCGTGCTGGCGCTGGATGAGGCTGCGTTCGGGCAGGAACTCACCCGTGCCTTCGCGGCGCGCCTGGGGCCGATGACCCTGGCCTCGCGCCGGGCCGCGTTCCCGCTGCGCCGCCAGCTGGCCAGTGCCTATGTGGCCGGTCGCGTGCTGGCACTGGGCGATGCCGCCCATGTGGTGCACCCGCTGGCCGGGCAGGGGGTCAACCTGGGGCTGCGCGACGTGGCCGCGCTGCGCGAGCGCGTGCAGCAGGCCCTGCAGCGCCGCCAGGACTGGTCCAGCCCGGAGCGGCTGCAGCGTTGGGCGCGCGAGCGGCGCAGTGACAACACCGTGTCGGCCTACGGGTTTGATGCGATCAACAAGGTGTTCTCCAACGACGAGATGCACCTGACCCTGACCCGCGGGCGCGCGCTGGGCTGCGTGGGCAAGTGGCCGCCGCTGGTGTCGGCGTTCTGGAAGCGGGCGGCCGGGCTCGGCGGATGATCGAAACCTGAAAGCGCCGTGGAATGGAGGCGTTCACCATGCTGGGTGACGCCATTTCTGTCTCGCTCGCAATGAAGATTTCTGTTCCAACTGGACTAAAAACGACATCCGCTGTCGCCGGCGACGCGCTAAAGAAGGGAGGCGATGGGGCAGCTCCGTTAAATGTCGGAAATGCACCGGGTGTATTGGGCGAGAGGCGCGAAAACCAGCAGCAGCGAATCATGACGCGGCGCATGAATGATTTCATGACCAGAGCCGCCGCCGCCGCTGATTCCCGGTTGCTGCTTAACAGTGTTACGTCGCCGCCAGGGCCGCGCACGCCGGCCGGATGACACGCCTTGCGATGTCGTAATCGGCCCGAAGTGATCGATTTCTGCAAGTGACGTCCACTTGAGCGCCGCACACTGAGGCAAACCGCTCTCGCAGGTGCAGGATGGACATATCCGGAATCTCCAATGTACTGAAGGTGCTTCGCCCGCAGGCCGACCTCAAGAAGGCGGCTGAAGCCATGGCTTCAGAGCCGAACAAGGCAGTATCCCGGGTGGTGGAGATGTTGCAGCAGATCAGCAATGGACAGCCCGACGGTGTCGGCTGTGGCGGCAGCAACGCGATGGAGGCCTTCGCAAATCTGCGTACGTTTGTGGGCGCGGCGTCGCGGGGCGAACATGCGCGACCGTCGTCCGAAGATTTCGCCAAAATGCTGGTGCACGTCACGCAGGTGGAGGCGGATCTACGCTACCAACTGAATATTGCGCAGACAGAGGAGACCCGGCAGGCTTTGCAGCAGGCGATGGCGGCGACCGAGAGCCTGAAGCGCTTCTCCAGGGAGTGACGCGCCATGCGCGTGATCACCCTTACGGCACCAGCCAACCCTGCAGCTGACTGCGATCCAACCGCCCCCGTCGCGCGGTATCCAACGACTGGAACTCATCGGCCAGCGCCGGATTGGCCTGCGCCTCTTCACGGCTGATGAAGCCATCGCCGTCCACATCCAGCGTCTCAAAGCGGAACCGGTACTGCCCGACCACGCTGTCCGGCTGCACCGAGCGCACGGTCACGGTCGATTCGCCGGCCACCGGTGGCAGGGTGACCGTATGAGTCACCGCACCACTGGACAGGGACTGGGTGCGCACACCCGCCGGCACATCGCGCAGTGGCGCGGTGGTGGCGGGCACCTGCGCCCACGCCGCACCGGCCAAGCCGACGTAGAGACACGCCATGCGTGTCACCGCCACAACGACACTCCGACGACGCCTCACCACGCCAGCACCGTGATCTCTTCGCGATCGTGATACAGCTGCTTGGCGCGCAGGTTCAGTGGTCGTCCGGCCTGCTGCTGGAAAAGCTCCAGGCACAGGCGGGTTTCATCCCAGCGCTTCTTCATCGGCAGCTTCAGGTTGAAGATCGCATGCTGGCACCAGCCCTCGCGGAACCAGGTGGCCATGCGTTCGGCGACGCGACGCGGCTGTTCAACCATGTCGCAGACCATCCAGTCCAGCGGGGCTTCCGGCTGCCAGTGGAAGCCGTCGGCGCGCAGGTGTTCGACCAGCCCGGTCTGCAGCACGTGCTCGCGCAGGGGACCGTTGTCCACGCTGATCACGTGCATGTGCTGGCGGGTCAGCACCCAGGTCCAGCCACCGGGGGCGGCGCCGAGGTCGGCGGCGCGCATGCCCGGCTTGACCAGGTGCTCGCGTTCTTCCGGGCGCATCAGGGTGAGCAGGGCTTCGTCCAGCTTCAGCGCCGAGCGCGACGGGGCTTCGGGCAGCAGCTTCAGGCGCGGAATGCCCAGCGGCCATGGCGCGCTGTCGCGGGTGTCGGCCGTGCACACGAAGGCGTGGCGGCCATCGACGAACACCACGTGCACGCGCGGTAGGGCGGTGTTCGGTTTGTCGGTCAGCAGCCCGGCCTTGCGCAGCGCCGGGCGCAGCGCATTGCCGAACGCCCGGGCCAGTCCGGCCAGCGGCTTGCCTTCATCCGAATCGGGATGTTCCACCCACATGTCGCCGAAGCGGGCCTGGCCTTCCAACGCGGCCAGGATCGGGGTGATGCGATCGGACGGGTCCAGCTCGCGCAGTTCGGCCAGCACCACCAGCTTCTGACGGGCGAAGATCAGCGAGCGCCAGGGCAGCGCCTGCGACAGCGCCGACCCTTCGTCGGTGGCAAACAGGACATAGCCGTCGTTGCGCTGGGTGCGCGCATAGCCGGCAATGCCCGCATAGGCGGCGCGCTCGCTCAGCTCGCCCGCCAGTTCCGGCTCGAAGCCCTGCCGGCACAGGCACAGCAGGCCGCTCACCGGCCGCGGCCCATGACGGTGCGATCAGTAGTGCGCGCCATTGGTTTCCCCATAGGTGCGCAACACCGCGCGCGCAGCGTCGCGGTGCAGACCCTGCACCACCTCGATGCCGCGCTTGTTGAGCTCGCCGACCCAGTCCGCCGGCAGAGGACCTTCGTCGAACGGGGTCAGTTCTTCCACGTCCTGGGCACTGGCTCCGATCAGCAGACGATCAATGCCGGCCCAGATGGTGGCACCGAAGCACTGGCAGCACGGCTGCGACGAGGTGGCCAGGGTGATCGGGGCCAGCACGTCGTTCAGGCGCGGCGTCTGCAGGCGCTGCTGGGCCAGCATGTAGGCCATGTTTTCTGCGTGCGCCAGCGAGGTGTTGTGCGGCACCACGCGGTTCACGCCGGCGGCGATCACGGTGTGGTCGGGGCCGAACACCACCGCACCGAACGGACCGCCACTGGCGTGTTCGACGTTCAGGCGCGACAGCTCGATGGCCAGGGCGACCTTGGCCTCATCACTGGGATAGGCACGGCCGAGATCGATCTGGTCGTGGATCCAGGCGGGCAGGGTCAGATGGACTTGTGCGTACAACATGACAGTTCTCTCAGGCCGACCAGGTGTCGCGCAGGGTTACGCTGCGGTTGAACACCGGGGCGGCGGCAGTGTGGTCGCGACGGTCGGCCACGAAGTAACCGGTGCGCTCGAACTGGAACGACTGTTCCGGCGCGGCATCGGCCGCGGCCGGTTCGACGTAGCCGGTGACGGTACGGCGCGATTCCGGGTTGAGGTAGTCGCGGTAGGTCTTGCCTTCCGATTCGTCGTCCGGATTGGGCACCGAGAACAGGCGGTCGTACAGGCGGATCTCCGCCGGCACGCCGTGCACGGCGCTGACCCAGTGGATGGTGCCCTTGACCTTGCGGTTGGCACCTTCCATGCCCGGGCGCGATTCCGGATCCAGCCAGCCGCGCAGCTCGGTGATGGTGCCGTCGGCGTCCTTGATTACCTCATCGCAGCGGATGATGCCGGCACCGCGCAGGCGCACTTCGCCGCCCGGCACCAGGCGCTTCCAGCCCTTGGGCGGCACTTCGGCGAAATCTTCGCGGTCGATCCACACCTCGCGGGCGAACGGCACCGAACGGCTGCCGAAGGCTTCGTCCTTGGGGTGGTTGCTGAAGGTCAGCTGTTCCTCAAAGCCTTCCGGCAGATTGGTCAGCACCAGCTTGACCGGGTCGATGACGGCCATGCGGCGTGCGGCGGCGCTGTCCAGATCTTCGCGCAGCGCGCCTTCGAGCACGCTGAAGTCGATCAGCGAGTTCTGCTTGCTGATGCCGACGCGTTCGGCGAACAGGCGCATCGCGGCCGGGGTGTAACCGCGACGGCGCAGGCCCTGCAGGGTCGGCATGCGCGGGTCGTCCCAGCCGTCCACCAGCTGTTCGGTGACCAGCGCCATCAGCTTGCGCTTGCTCATCACGGTGTAGTTGATGTTCAGACGCGAGAATTCGATCTGGCGCGGCTTGGCGGCTTCGCGCGGCAGGCCGCGGTCGACCAGCGGCTGGGTCAGGTCGGGGCTGTGGGCGAAGTCGACGTTGTCCACGCACCAGTCGTACAGCGGGCGGTGGTCTTCGAACTCCAGCGTGCACAGCGAATGGGTGATGCCTTCGATGGAGTCGCCGAGTGCGTGGGCGAAGTCGTACATCGGGTAGATCGGCCAGGCGTTGCCGGTGTTCTGATGCTCCACATGCTTGATGCGGTAGATCGCCGGGTCGCGCAGGTTGATGTTGCCGCTGGCCATGTCGATCTTCGCGCGCACGGTGCGGGCACCGTCGGCGAATTCACCGGCGCGCATGCGTGCGAACAGGTCGAGGTTCTCTTCCACGCTGCGGTCGCGCCACGGCGAAGGACGGCCCGGTTCGGTCAGGGTGCCGCGGTAGGCGCGCACTTCCTCGGCCGACAGGTCGCAGACATAGGCCTTGCCGTCGCGGATCAGCTTCTGCGCGGCCAGGTAGTAGGCGTCGAAGTAGTCCGAGGCGTGGCGCAGTTCGTTCCACTCAAAGCCCAGCCAGCGCACGTCGTCCTGGATGGCGGCGACGTATTCGGGGTCTTCCTTGGCCGGGTTGGTGTCGTCGAAGCGCAGGTTGCAGACACCGCTGAACTCGCCGGCGATGCCGAAGTTCAGGCAAATCGACTTGGCATGGCCGATATGCAGGTAGCCATTGGGTTCGGGCGGGAAGCGGGTCTTGATCGCCTGGTGCTTGCCGCTGGCCAGGTCCTCACGCACGATCTGGCGGATGAAATCGCGCTTTTCGTGGGTTTCCGGAAGGGCGTCGGTGGGGGCGGCAGTAGGCTCGGACATGGTGCGCTGGGCGGTAGACAGAAAGATCGATAGTCTACCGCAGGACCCGGTAGCGCCGGCCGTTGGCCGGCCCATGGGGTATGTCCCCGCTCCCGTTCACATCGGCGGCGTATGCTGGACTGCACCTGTCTCCGAGGCCCGCCCATGCACGTCATCTACAAGGCCGACAACCTGTTCGACGCCCATCTGGTCAAGCACGCGCTGGAAGACGCCGGCATTCCGGCCTTCGTGTTCGGCGAGCAGCTGCTGGGCGGGATGGGCGAGCTGCCGCTGTTCGGGGTGCTGCGGGTGTGCGTGCCGGACCTGGCCGCCCCGGAGGCGGCACAGATCGTTGCAGGGCTCGACTTGGCCGGTCCCGCTGACGCCCCCATATGGGATTCAGACGAAGACGCCGGCCTGTTACCGGCCTAGGAGAACGCCATGTTGGGAGTGTCCAAGCTGCTCGGAATCGGTGCCTTCAAGCAGCGCCTGCCGCGCCCGGAAGAGGCCCTGCCAGGCCGCGAGCACCCGTTGCCGCTGCACAATCAGCACTTCGTGAACAGCCATCCGCTGAAAGACAGCTTCGCCGGCAAGGAGCGGATCCGCTTCGCCATGGGCTGCTTCTGGGGCGCGGAGCGCAAGTTCTGGACGCTGCCGGGGGTGTACAGCACCTCGGTGGGCTATGCCGGCGGGGTGACCCCGAACCCGACCTATGAAGAGGTCTGCTCGGGCCTGACCGGCCATACCGAGATCGTTGAAGTGGTCTATGACCCGTCAGTGATCAGCCTGTCCGAGCTGCTGCAGGTGTTCTGGGAAAGCCATGACCCGACCCAGGGCATGCGTCAGGGCAACGACACCGGCACCCAGTACCGCTCGGCGATCCACGCCACCAGCCAGGCCCAGCTCGACGCCGCCATCGCCAGCCGCGACGCCTACCAGCAGCGGTTGAACGACGCCGGCTACGGCCCGATCACGACCGAAATCGAGTTCCCGGCCCCGGAGTACTACTACGCCGAGGACTACCACCAGCAGTACCTGGCCAAGAACCCGAACGGTTACTGCGGCATCGGCGGCACCGGTGTCAGCTGCCCGATCGGGGTGGGCGCGTGACGTAGAGCCGGGCTCTGCCCGGCTGCTATTGGTTTTTGGCGAACAGCCGGTATTCACGGCATCCCTGGTTTGGCGGCTCGGGATGGGCGTTCCGGGGGACGCTGCAAGTACGTCCATGTAAGCTCGATCGCCGCATCCATGCGGCTCACGCCCCCTCCAGCCCACCCCGACCCGCCATCGACTGTGTGTCGGTGGCCATCGAAGATCAAAAGCACGCGCGGAAGCGGCTCGGTAGCGTCGGTCGACAGACGACGGCCGTGAAACATCCAACACCCGGTAACGCATGACCCCACATCGAAATGGGCCGTTGCGATCCGCATCGCGCTGAACCATCGGGGGAGGCCAGCGAGTGGCCCCTGGAGCGACCGTCAAAAACATGGATGTTTTTGACGAGCCCCCATGGATGGGTTCACGGCGTGTCGCGGAACGGGGCTGCTCGTTGGCCTCCCCGCACGGAACACTCGAAACGCCGCTGTTCGCGCGAACTTACAGCCGCTCGCGGATGGTCTGGCGCAGCGCTTCCAGGTCCTTCGCGAACGCTTCAATACCGGTGGCCAGCTTCTCGGTGGCCATCGGGTCGGCGGCCAGATCGGCGGCAAAGCGCGCGGCGTCAATCGGCGTCACGGCAGCGGCATCGGCCGCACCCGGCGACAGCTTGCGCGGCAGGTCGCCGTGGTCGGCGTCGAGCTTTTCCAGCAGGTCCGGCGAAATGGTCAGGCGGTCGCAGCCGGCCAGCGCTTCGATCTGCGCGGTGGAGCGGAACGAAGCGCCCATCACCACCGTGGCCGAACCACGGCGCTTGAATTCAGCGTACACGCCGCGCACGAACACCACGCCCGGGTCTTCGTCGATGTTGGCCGGGGTCTGCCCATTGGCCACGTACCAGTCCAGGATACGGCCGACGAACGGCGAGATCAGGAAGGCACCGGCTTCACTGCAGGCCAGGGCCTGGGTCGGGTTGAAGATCAGGGTCAGGTTGCAGTCGATGCCCTCGGCCTGCAGCTGGCGCGCGGCTTCCACGCCTTCCCAGGTGGCGGCGATCTTGATCAGCACCTTGCTGCGCGGCACGCCGGCCGCTTCGTACATGGCGATGAACTGGCGTGCCTTGGCCACCGTGGCCTCCACATTGTGGGCCTGGTCGGCATCCACTTCGGTGGAAACGCGGCCCGGTACCAGCGTGCTCAGCAGCGTGCCCACGCCCACCGTCAGCCGGTCGGCCACGGCGTGCACGATGGTCTCGCGCTCGCCCTGCTGCTCACGGCCCCACGCCAGTTCGCGCTCGATCAGCTCCGCATACACCGGCAGGTCCAGCGCCTTTTTGACCAGGGTCGGATTGGTGGTGCAGTCGACCGGCTTCAGGCGCTTGATCGCGTCGTAGTCGCCAGTGTCGGCCACCACGACGGACAGGTCGCGCAGCTGGGTGAGTTTGGACGGCGTTGCGGTGCTCATGGTCACTCCTGGTTCAAGGGCTTCAAAGGGTGCGGTGGGGGCGGCGCGTTGCGCGGCAGACGCTCCCCGCCATGCGATCAGTTCGGGGTTTCATTGTGGACTGCGGTCACCCGCAGGCGCAGCTTGCGCCCACCCGGTGCGTCCCAGTCCATGGACTGGCCCACGGCCAGGCCCAGCAAAGCGGTGCCGACCGGCGCAAGGATCGACACCTTGCCTTCGTCGACGTTGGCTTCGCGCGGATAGACCAGCGTCAGCACGTGCTTGTCGCCGTGCAGCTCATCTTCGCATTCCACGCGCGAATGCATCATGACGATGCCCTGCGGCATCTGTTCCGGCGCCACCACGGTCGCACGGTTGAGTTCCTGGGCCAGGGCCTGGCCGGCGGGGGACTGGGCAATGGCGGGTGCTTCGAGCATGGCGTCCAGGCGGTCCATGTCGTGGCTGGAGACGGTGATCGAGGGCGGCAGGCCGCTGGAGGAAGACATATGACACTCCTTGTTAATGGAAAAGGCACAAGCAAAAGGCGGTGCCTGCTGGCACCGCCCGGGTTCTATTGTGCGATGTAACGGAGAAGGAATCGACCGGGGGCCAGCCCCGGTCGATACGTCGGGTTCAGTTCGCTGCGACGGCCGGTGCCGCAACCACAGCGGCAGGGGGCAGGCGGTCTTCGCTGGCCAGCGTGAGCAGTTCGTCCGGCAGCTGCTTGAACTGCCGGGCCAGCTGGTCCAGGAAGTCGTTCATCGCCGAACTGCGTCGCCAGACCATGCCCACGCGCCGGCTGGGGCGGCCCGGGCCCTTGAAGTCGAGCAGGTGGATGCTGTCTGAACGCGGGACCGGCGGTTTGACCGCCAGCGTCGGCAGCAGGGTGATGCCGACATCAGCGGCCACCATCTGGCGCAGCGTCTCCAGGCTGGTGGCGCGGAATTCGGATTTCTCGTTGGCCCCGAACATGCGGCATACCGCCAGCGCCTGGTCGCGCAGGCAGTGGCCGTCTTCCAGCAGCAGCAGGCGCTGGGTGGACAGCTCCTCCGCGTCCAGATGGTCGCGACCGGCGAGCGGATGCTTGCTCGATACCGCCAGCAGGAAGGGTTCCTCGAACAGGAATTCCGCATGCAGACTGTCGTCGTCGACCGGCAATGCGAGCAGCGCGGCATCCAGCCGGCCATCGCGCAGCCGGTTCAGCAGTTCGTCGCTCTTTTCCTCGACCAGCAGCAGTTCCAGGTGCGGATAGCGCTTGCGGATGCCGGGAATGACGTGAGGCAGCAGGTAGGGGCCGAGGGTCGGGAAGATGCCCAGGCGCACGGTGCCGGCCTCCGGATCGCGCGCGCGCCGCGCGGCTTCTTTCAATTCGTCGATCTCGGCCACGATTACCCGCGCGCGCGTCGCCGCTTCCAGGCCGGCGTGGGTCAGCATCACCTTGCGCGAACCGCGTTCGACCAGCGGCACGCCCAGTTCGTCTTCGAGCTTGCGCAACTGGGTGGAGAGGGTCGGCTGGCTGACATGGCAGACCGCGGCCGCCTTGCCGTAATGCTTGTGCTCGGCGAGCGCCACCAGGTACTTCAGGTCACGCAGGTTCATTTCCTTGCACCTCCAGGAACAGGTTCCCGGCGAACCGGGAACCTGCCGTTTCAGGCCGCTTCGGCGACCGCGCCGCTGCTCTTGGGAACCGACGTGCGGATGAGGTGATCAAACGCGCTCAGTGCAGCCGTTGAACCGGCCCCCATCGCGATGATGATCTGCTTATAGGGTACGGTAGTGCAATCGCCTGCGGCGAACACGCCGGGCAGGTTGGTCTGGCCACGGTCATCGATCAGGATCTCGCCGCGCGGCGACAGCGCCACGCTGTCCTTCAACCACTCGGTGTTGGGCAGCAGGCCGATCTGCACGAAGATGCCTTCCAGTTCGACCCGGTGTGCGTCGCCGCCGACGCGGTCCTGGTAGACCAGTCCGCTCACCTTCTGCCCGTCGCCCAGCACTTCCTGGGTCAGCGCGCTGGTGATGATGGTGACGTTGCCGAGGCTGCGCAGCTTCTTCTGCAGCACTTCATCGGCGCGCAGCTTGTCGTCGAATTCCAGCAGGGTCACGTGCGCGACAATGCCGGCCAGGTCGATCGCGGCCTCGACGCCGGAGTTGCCACCGCCGATCACCGCCACGCGCTTGCCCTTGAACAGCGGACCATCGCAGTGCGGGCAGTAAGCCACGCCCTTGTTGCGATACTGGTCTTCGCCGGGCACGTTCATCTGCCGCCAGCGTGCGCCGGTGGACAGGATCACCGAGCGCGACTTCAGCGACGCACCGTTTTCCAGCTTGATTTCGACCAGTCCATCGTCGCCGGCCGGCACCAGCGCGGTGGCGCGCTGCAGGTTCATGATGTCCACCTCGTACTCGCGCACGTGCTGTTCCAGCGCGGTGGCCAGCTTCGGACCTTCGGTTTCCTTGACCGAGATGAAGTTCTCGATCGCCATGGTGTCGAGCACCTGGCCGCCGAAGCGCTCGGCCGCCACGCCGGTACGGATGCCCTTGCGTGCGGCATAGATCGCCGCTGCGGCACCGGCCGGGCCGCCGCCCACCACCAGCACGTCGAACGGGGCCTTGGTCGCGATCTTCTCGGCATCGCGCTTGGACGCACCGGTGTCGAGCTTGGCGACGATCTGCTCCAGGGTCATGCGGCCCTGGTCGAACACTTCACCGTTGAGGTAGATCGTGGGCACCGACATGATCTGGCGCGCTTCCACCTCGGCCGGGAACAGGCCACCGTCGATCGCCACGTGCTGGATGCGCGGATTGAGCACTGCGGCCAGGTTCAACGCCTGGACCACGTCCGGACAGTTCTGGCAGGACAGCGAGAAATAGGTTTCAAAGCGGTAGTCGCCGTCCAGGTTGCGGACCTGTTCGATCAGCTCGGCCGTGGCCTTGGACGGGTGACCGCCGACCTGCAGCAGGGCCAGCACCAGCGAGGTGAACTCGTGGCCCATCGGCAGGCCGGCGAAGGCCAGGTGGATGTCCTGGCCCGGCGTGCCCAGAGCGAACGACGGGGTGCGCTCGGCGCTGTCGCGACGCACCTCCAGGCTGATCTGCGAGGAGAGCGTGGTCAGCGTCTCGAGCAGCTCGAGCATTTCCTGCGACTTGGCACTGTCATCCGCGTGCGCCGTGATCTGGATCGGGCGGGTGACGCGTTCCAGGTAGGTCTTCAGCTGGGACTGGAGGTTGGCATCCAACATCGAAATACTCCTTGATTCAGGCAAGCAGACAGCGTCGACGCGCCCCACGGGTGCATCAGCGCGACATGGGGGTGAACCGAAGCGGGCGCGTTGGCACCCGCTTGGGTTCACCCCCACTCCCGTCGAAACGGGAATGGGGATGAAAACGGCCTGGAAGCTGCCGGCTTAGATCTTGCCGACCAGGTCCAGCGACGGGGTCAGGGTCTTTTCGCCTTCCTTCCACTTGGCCGGGCAGACCTGGTTCGGGTTGGCGGCGGTGAACTGGGCAGCCTTCAGCTTGCGCAGGGTCTCGGAGACGTCACGGGCGATCTCGTTGGAATGGATTTCCAGGGTCTTGATCACGCCTTCCGGGTTGATGATGAAGGTGCCGCGCAGGGCCAGGCCTTCTTCTTCAATGTGGACGCCGAACGCACGGGTCAGCTTGTGGGTCGGGTCGCCGACCAGCGGGAACTGGGCCTTGCCGACGGCCGGCGAGGTTTCGTGCCACACCTTGTGCGAGAAGTGGGTGTCGGTGGTGACGATGTAGACCTCGGCACCGGCCTTCTTGAACTCGGCGTAGTGGTCAGCGGCGTCTTCGATTTCGGTCGGGCAGTTGAAGGTGAAGGCGGCCGGCATGAAGATCAGGACGGACCACTGGCCCTTCAGGCTGGCGTCGGAAACCTTGATGAATTCGCCGTTCTGGTAGGCATTGGCTTCGAACGACTGGATCTGGGTGTTGATGAGCGACATCGATGTTCCTCTTGGATGAAGGGCGGGGTGAAAGCGATGGGTAAAGACTACCGGTCTCGGGTCGATTAGTGAAATCAATTGATTTGTTGGTTTTCGATAGATAGCGTCTATCTATGCGGCGTCAGAGCGTTCCGCGCTGGTTGATCAAGATGGGGTTGGATATCTTTCAATTCAATGACTTGAGCATCAACGGGGTGTATCGCGTTGATAGATGGCGTAAATGGTCGGGGCGACGCGGCTGAACCCGACCGCAACCTGACCTACACTGCGCAACCTTCTGTTCCGGGCCCGCCATGACCGTCGCGCACCCTCTTGAGATTCGCCAGCTGCTGGCCGAAGCGGCTGCACGGCTGCCCGGCGTGGAGGGCCGGCACGAGGCTGAGCTGCTGCTGTTGCACGTGCTCGGGCAGGAACGCAGCTGGCTGTTCGCACACGCCACCGACCCCGTGGATGCACCGGCCGAGGCCGCGTTCCGGCAGCTGCTGCAGCGCCGGATCGACGGCGAGCCGGTGGCCTACCTGCTGGGCCGGCGCGGCTTCTGGACCCTGGACCTGGCGGTCACCCCGGCCACCCTGATACCGCGCCCGGAAACCGAACTGCTGGTCGAGCTGGCACTGGAGCGCCTGCCGCCGGACCGGGCCCTGCGTGTGGCCGACCTGGGCACCGGCAGCGGCGCGATCGCGCTGGCCTTGGCCAGCGAGCGGCCGCAGGCGCAGGTGCTGGCCACGGACATGAGCGAGGACGCGCTGCAGGTTGCGGCGTCGAACGCCGCGCGATGCGCGCTGGACAATGTGCGGTTCGCCCAGGGGCCTTGGTACGCACCGCTGGCGGGTGAGCGTTTCAACCTGATCGCAACCAATCCGCCGTACATCGCGGCCGATGATCCGCACCTGCTACAGGGCGACCTGCGCTTCGAACCGGCCACGGCGCTGGCGTCCGGCGCGGACGGCCTGGACGACATCCGGGTGATCGTGGCCGGTGCTGGCGCGCACCTGGTCGAGGGCGGCTGGCTGCTGATCGAACATGGCTGGGACCAGGGCCCGGCAATCCGCGCGCTGCTGGAGCAGGCGGGCTTCGTGAACGTGAGCACGGCGACGGATCTGGAACACCGGGACCGGGTGAGTCTGGGGCGCCGGCCGTAGTCGGGACACGGGGCTAGAATGGCGGCCAGTGTTTCACTCTTCTGGAGCTATCGCCCATGCGCACGCTGTACCCCGCGATCACCCCCTATGACGTTGGCAGCCTGAAGGTCGACGACCGCCACACGCTGTACTTTGAGCAGTGCGGCAACCCGAACGGCAAGCCGGTGGTGATGCTGCACGGGGGGCCGGGTGGCGGCTGCAGCGAGAAGATGCGCCAGTTCCACGACCCGGCCAAGTACCGGATCATTCTGTTCGACCAGCGCGGCGCAGGCCGTTCGACCCCGCATGCGGACCTGGTGGACAACACCACCTGGGATCTGGTGGCGGACATCGAAAAGCTGCGCGAGCACCTCAAGGTGGACCGCTGGCAGGTGTTCGGTGGCAGCTGGGGTTCGACCCTGGCGCTGGCCTACGCACAGACCCACCCGCAGCGGGTGACCGAGCTGGTGCTGCGGGGCATCTTCATGCTGCGACGCTGGGAACTGGAATGGTTCTACCAGGAAGGCGCGAACCGTCTGTTCCCGGACGCATGGGAGCACTACCTGGCTCCGATTCCGGCGGTCGAGCGCCACGATCTGATTTCGGCGTTCCATCGCCGCCTGACCAGCGAAGATGAAGCGACCCGTCTGGCAGCGGCCAAGGCGTGGAGCGTGTGGGAAGGCGCGACCAGCTTCCTGCATGTGGACGCCGACTTCGTGAACAGCCATGAAGACCCGCATTTCGCCCTGGCGTTCGCGCGCATCGAGAACCACTACTTCGTCAACGGCGGCTTCTTCGAGGTCGAAGACCAGCTGCTGCGCGACGCGCACCGTATCGCCGACATCCCGGGCGTGATCGTGCACGGCCGCTACGACGTGGTGTGCCCGCTGCAGAACGCCTGGGAACTGCACAAGGCCTGGCCGAAATCCACGCTGGAGATCTCACCGGCGTCGGGTCACTCGGCGTTCGAGGCAGAGAACATCGATGCCCTGGTACGCGCCACCGATCGATTCGCAGGCTGATTGCACTTCCTGCATGTGATTGCACGATCTCCGTAGAGCCGGGCTCTGCCCGGCTGCTGTTGGATTCGTGCGAACAGCCCTCGGTTCACCGGATCACTGGTTTGGCGGGTCGGGATGGGTTTGCGGGACACGCCGTAAACCCGTCCATGGGGGCTCGTCAAAAACATCCATGTTTTTGACGGTCCCGCAAACCCACCCCGACCCACCTTCGACAGATGATCGGTGGCCATGGGAAATGCCAGATCAACGGCGGTGTTGATCCGGGGTCATGCGTTAACGAATGTTGGGGATTTCACGGCCGTCGTCTGTCGACCGACGCTACCAGGCCCACATGCCCCGAGAAATCCAACCGGCACGATGGCTGTGCGGTTTCGATCTTCGATGGCCACTGACCATCTGTCGATGGCGGGTCGGGGTGGGCTGGAGGGGGCGTGAGCCGCATGGATGCGGCGATCGAGCTTACAGGGACGTACTTGCAGCGTCCCCCGGAACGCCCATCCCGAGCCGCCAAACCAGGGATGCCGTGAACACCGGCTGCTCGCCAAAAACCAACAGCAGCCGGGCAGAGCCCGGCTCCACGTAGCGCCCGCAATCAAGCCAACTGCAACAACCGCGGCTCCAGTGCGCGAAACACCCGCGCCAAGCGCTCTGCCCAGGCGATTTGTCCGGCGGCATCAGCGATCAGATCCTGGCGGATCTCCAGCTCTACGTGCACAAGCTCGCGGCCCTCGCCGTGCACCGGCACCGCGTAATCACTGGTGCTGCTGACCGAGTACGGTTCGTTGTCACCGACTACCAGGTCACCCTCGTCGCGCAGTACCTGCAGCAGCGCATGCGCGAAACGCGTGTCGCGGTGGTACAGGACACCGGCATGCCACGGACGCTCGAAACCGTTCATCGACGGCGTGAAGCTGTGCATCATCACCAGCAGGGTCGGGCGTGACTGCGTACGACGCGCCTCCAGCTCAGCCTCGATCTTCGCGTGGTACGGCGCGTGGATCGCATCGATGCGCTGCTGGCGCTGCGCGTCGCTCAATGCCACGTTCCCCGGAATGCGGGTGTGGTCGCTGGTTTCCGGAATCAGCGTCGGCGACTGCAGCGGCCGGTTGCAGTCGATCAGCAGCCGCGAATAGGTCTGCTCGATCGCCCACGCATCCAACCGCTCGGCCAGCGCCCGGGTGGTGCCGGCGATGCCGATGTCCCAGCCGATGTGGCGGTCCAGTTCGGACTGCGGCAGGCCCAATCCGCCCAGCGCGGCGGGGACCGCCTGCCCGGCGTGATCGGCCAGCAGCACGAACGGCGAACGACCCTGCGGGCGATGCACCGTGTAGACCGCGGGGTCATCCGCACCCAGCAACGCGGGAAGCGGAGAAGTACCGGTGTCAGCCACGCGGCGTGCCATCCAGGTGGTGTTCGATCATCCAGAGGCCCGCCCACAGCTTGGCGTCCAGCTGGTAGCCCGCGTTCATTTTCTCCACCAGCCACGCCGCCGCGCGCGCACGCGGAATCGCATGCACGGTGATGTTCTCGCTGTCATCGCCACCGCCGGCACCGACCTGGCGCAGCCCGGTGGCCCGTACGAAGGCGATCCGTTCGCTGCTGGCACCGGAGGACGTCGGGCCGATCATCAACACCTCGGCGTGGTCGGCGGTCCAGCCGGTTTCTTCTTCCAGCTCGCGCACCGCCGATGCTTCGATCGACTCGCCCGCCTCGATGTCACCGACCAGCCCGGCCGGCATTTCAATGGTCAGGGCCTGCAGCGGCACACGGAACTGCTCCACGAACAGCACCTGGTCGTCCGGGGTGACGGCGATGATGATCGCTGCCAGTCCGCCGGCATGGGTGCGCTCGCTGTACTCCCACGTGCCGCGCACCACCATGCGCTGATATTTGCCTTCGTAAACGACTTTCGGGGCTTGGGTGTTATGGCTCATGCGAACTCGTTGGCAACAGAAGTGGAATCGGAAAGGCCGCCCGCGCTGAACAGCCGGCGGCGGGTGAGCGGGCCGAAGCGCAGCGCATCACAGAGGCCCTGCAGCATCTGCGCGTCGGCACTACCGCGGCCGAAGCCGCCATCGGCTCCATCCAGCGGCGCATCCAGCGCGATGGTGGTCAGCTGCCGCCACAGCAGCGCGTGCTCGCGCTGTTCGCGCAGCCGCACCGCCATCTGTGCCGCACCGCGCAGGCGCAGGAACGGCACTTCGTCCAGGCGCTCATACAGGGTGTCCAGGCTGCCGAAGTGGGCCAGCAGCACCGCCGCCGACTTCGCGCCCACGCCGGTCACGCCCGGAATGTTGTCCACGGCGTCGCCACACAGGGCCAGGTAATCGGCAATCTGATGCGCCTGCACGCCGTGGCGCGCCTTCACTCCGGCCATGCCCCAGCGCTGGTTGCGTGCGTAGTCCCACTGCTCGTCGTGCTCGTGCAGCAGCTGCGACAGGTCCTTGTCGGCGGAAATGATCACCCCGCGCATGCCGCCGGGGCGGCTGGCGTGGAGGGCGCTGCCAATGAGGTCATCCGCTTCGTATTCGTGGTGGGCCAGCACGCTCAGGCCCAGCGCCATGCACAGCGCCTTGCAGTGCGCGAACTGACGGCGCAGCTCCTCGGGGGCCGGATCACGGTTGGCCTTGTAGGCGGTGTACAGACGGTGCCGGAAGCAGCTGTCCAGGGCCTCGTCGAAGGCCACCACGATGTGCTGCGGACGTTCGCGCTCCAGCAGGTCCAGCAGGAAGCGGGCAAACCCGTGCACGGCGTTGGTCGGCCAGCCCTGCTGGTCCTGGAACTCATTGGGCATCGAGTGCCAGGCCCGGAACACGTACAGGCTGGCATCGACCAGATAGAGCGGCGGGCGCACGGCCAGCGCTGGCGGAGCCTGGATCATCCGCCCACCCAGTCCTGCAGCAGGGCGGCCGGATCGGGGCGCTCACGCTCGGGCACCTCGGTTTTGGGCGTGCCGATATGAATGAAACCGGCAATGCCCTCATGCGCGGCCAGTCCCAGGTGGGCGTGCACGGCCGGGTCGAAGGCCATCCAGGCGGTCAGCCACTGCGCGCCAAAGCCCATCGCCTGGGCGGCCTGCAGCAGGGCAAAGCAGACGCAGCCGGCGGTCATCAACTGCTCCTGCTCCGGCACCTTCGGGCTGGGCGAGGGGCTGGTGATGACGGTCACGATCAGCGGTGCGTGCGAAAAACGCAGGCGGTCCTTCTCGACCTGGGCCTCTGACGCATTCAGGTCGCGCGCGCGGCTGCGCTCCGCCAGGAAGGCTCCCAGAGTGTGACGTGCGTCACCCTGGATGCTCAGGAAGCGGAACGGCACCTTCTTGCCGTGATCGGGCACGCGGACGGCCGAAGCCAGCATCCGCAGCAGGGTTTCATGGTCGGGACCGGGGGTGGTCAACTGCAGGGCGGGAACCGAACGACGGGCGTCCAGGGCTTGCAGCGCGGGGGATTCGGGCATGGGACTCAAAGGATTTTCACAAGAAGGAAATTATAGTCGTGGCGCTTTGTGACGCTGGTTTTGGGCAACTGTGTGCCATTTGCGACGAAGCGTGATGCACATCACTTAATGAAACCCATCCCTTCACACTCCTGTACTCGCTTCCGAGTGGCACTGGCCTTACGATACAAGGCCTGCCGGTACCCGGTTGTGAGGTTAGAAGTGAGGACTGTTTCACTGTCCCCGACCGGTGCGCCGATCTACCATCCGCGTGCGGGTGCCTGGGGGGCACCGGTATCCGGTGCATCCATGCTGCATTCCGACTCTGGGAAGGTGGGGAGCCTTTTCGCATGATCGCCACGCCCAATGTCATGGGGCAGCCCGGCCGTGATCCGGCCCTGCTCAAGCTCGCTCGCGAGGCCGCCCTGCCGGGGCTGGTCGAGTCGTTTGCGACCGTGCTTGCCCGCTTCGATGACGTCCTGTTCGACCGCGCCAGCAATGCCGGCGCGTCGCAGCTGCTGTTCCTGGACGGTATGCGCGAACTGCGCCGCCGCCGTGAGGACATCGTGGCCGGCTTCCGCGCACACCTGGCGCTGGCCTGGGATTCGCTGGAGCAGGGGCAGCCGCTGTCGGCGGAAACCACCCTGGCCGGACCGGTTGAGGGCGGCCTGAGCCTGGTCCCCGAGCATGTGCTGGAATCGCGTCTGGCGGTCCGCAACTTCGCCGTGGTGCTGTTACGCGACTGGAAGCCGGTGCTGGCGCGCCTGGACCGCCGCCTGGGCTGGATTGCCGGCGGCCTGGAACTGAACGCCGACACCAACCCGGTCAGTCCTGAACATATTGGTGTGGCCATCCATGAGGCGTTTGCCGACTGCGAACTGGCCCCGGAAGTGCGATTGGTGTTGATCAAATTGTGCGAGCGCGACCTGCACGGTCCCATCGGCAAGCGTTATGAAAAGCTGGACGAGCAGCTGGCGGCGGCGGGTGTGATGCCGCAGATCGCCGCGCCGCGCAAGCCTGCGCCGCGTCCGCCGGCACCCCGCAACGAGCTTGACGAACTGGTCGAGGCGCTGGATCCGGAAGCGCCGGCGCGGGGTGATGACGGCTCGGCCCCGGCGTGGGCGCGGCGTTTCGCCGACCGCTGGGCCGCCAGTCGCGGCCGCATGCAGTCGGCCCAGGCGGCCTACCAGGAAGCCGGCGAAGCCGAAGGCATGAACAACAACCAGGGCATGCTGCTGGAAGCGCTGCATGAACTTCTGCAGCAGACCCGGCATGTCCGCGAGGACGCGACCTCGGCGGCCAGCGTCGCCGTGGGCCAGCAGCGCCCGTTGAGCCAGCGCGAAATGATGTCGGTGCTGTCGCTGCTGCAGGCCACGCCGAGCGCGACCCTGCGTGCGGCCATTGGCGAGGACGGCGAGTCGCTGGCGCAGCGGCTGAAGAGCGAAGTGCTGTCCAGCGCGACCCAGCTGGGCGTCGATCCGGCACAGGCGCGCCTGGATCCGCAGGATGAAGATGCGATCGACCTGGTCGGCATGCTGTTTGACGTGATGCTGGACGAGCGCGATCTGGAAGGGCGCTCGCGTGAGCTGATCGGCCGACTGGTGGTGCCGTTCGTGAAGGTGGCGATGCTGGACCGCCGCATGTTCGTGCAGAAGACCCATCCGGCACGCAAGCTGCTGAACTCGCTGGCCGAGGCCTGCGAAGGCAACACCGGCGAGAGCCAGGCCGAACGCGTGTTGATGGGCAAGGTCGAGGAAATCATCGAGCGGCTGGTGGCCGAGTTCAATGAGAACCTGGCGATCTTCCTCACGTTGGAAGAAGAATTCCGCGACTTCCTGTCCCAGCACCGTCGTCGCATTGAAATCGCCGAGCGCCGGGCCGCGGAAACACAGCGCGGCCAGGAAAAGCTGGAAGTGGCGCGCACGCGCGCGGCCAGTGAGCTGGAATGGCGGGTGGAAGACCAGCACCTGCCGCAGGCGATCGACGAATTCCTGCGTCAGCCGTGGCAGCACCATCTGACCCTGGCGGTGCTGCGCGAGGGCGACGATGGTGCCTCGGTGAGCGAAGCGCTGGCACTGGCGGATGGCATGCTGGAAGAAGTAGCCGAGGCGCGCCGTCAGATCGTCGGCAAGCCGTGGTTGCAGGCCTGGCAGCCGGTACTGCGCAAGGTGTTTGCCAGCGTGGGTGTGCATGCCGATGCGGCGACGGCGGCGATCGATGCGCTGCACGACACGCTGCAGGCGATTGCAGAATCGCGTCCGGAGCTGGAGCGCGCGCTGCCCGAACTGCCGCAGGTGGTGCTGCCGGCTCCACCGGCGGCGGATGCAGGCGGCGTGGAACTGGAAGGCAAGGTCGACGTCACCGATTTCGACAATGCCGACGCGGACCGTTTCCGCGGCATGGAAATCGGCAGCTGGCTGGATTTCGTCGACAAGGACGGCAAGGTGCAGGCCGGCAAGTTGTCGTGGGTGAGCCCGATCTCCTCGCGTCTGTTGTTCGTGAACCGTCGCGGCGTCCGTTTCTGCGTGGCCTCGCCGGAAGAACTGGCGGTCATGGTCCGCCTCGGCCGCCTGCGCCCGCACGTGGACGACGGTGCCTTCGACAGCGCCATGCAGGGCGTCATCGACCGCCTCGACACCAAGGGCGCGACGGTCCACTGACCCTCGCCCTCCTTGCGATTGCGATGACACACGCTCCGTAGAGCCGGGCTCTGCCCGGCTGCTGTTGGCTGTTGGCGAACAGCCGATGGCCACAGGTTCCCTGGTTTGGCAGCTCGGGATGGGCGTTCCGGGGGACGGCGCAAGTACGTCCCTGTAGCCTCGATCGCCGCATCCATGCGGCTCACGCCCCCTCCAGCCCACCCCGACCCGCCACGACAGTAGGTCGGTGGCCATCGAAGATCAAAAGCACGCGCGGCCAGGTAGCGTCGGTCGACAGACGACGGCCCTGAAACAACCAACACCCGGTAACGCATGACCTCGAAACAACGCATGCTTCTGCCGTTGCCGTTCCATGCGGCACCCTACGCCGCTTCCCAGCAGGTTACGATCCGTCGGACGAACCACTACTCATGGGACACGCATGGCTGTCGAGGTGTTGGGGGTGAAGGAACGCGCGCCGGGCGAACGCCGGGTGGCGCTGACGCCGGAAACGGCGCGCAAGCTGGCCGCGCTCGGGGCCACCGTCTGGGTCGAACCCGGTGCCGGTCTGGGCGCGGGCTTCACCGATCAGGCCTACCTGGACGCCGGTGCGCAGCTGGCCGATGACATCCGTGCCAGCCAGGCCGACATCGTGCTGTGCGTGCAGGCTCCGGAGACCGTCTGGCTGAACCAGCTGAAGCTGGGCAGCACCCTGGTTGGCATGCTGCAGCCGCAGGCCGACAGTCTGCGCGCGGCGACGATGCAGTCGCGAGGTCTGCAGGTGTTTCCGCTGGAGCGCCTGCCGCGCACCACCCGCGCGCAGTCGATGGACGTGCTCAGCTCACAGGCGGGTATGGCCGGCTACAAGGCCACGCTCATTGCCGCGCAGCGCGCGCCGCGCTTCTTCCCCATGCTCACCACCGCCGCTGGCACCATCCGGCCTTCGCGCGTGCTGGTCGTGGGCGCTGGCGTGGCAGGCCTGCAGGCGATCGCGACCGCACGCCGGCTGGGCGCGCAGGTGGAAGGCTTCGATGTGCGCCCGGAAACCCGCGAGCAGATCGAATCACTCGGCGGCAAGTTCCTTGACCTCGGCGTCAGTGCGGCGGGTGAGGGCGGTTACGCCCGCGCCTTGACCGACGAGGAGCGCGCAGAACAGCAGCGTCGCCTCGGCGAGCATCTGCGACTGATCGATGTGGTGATCTGCACGGCAGCGGTACCCGGAAGACCCGCGCCGAAGATCATCACCCAGGCCATGGTCGAAGGCATGCGCCCCGGCAGCGTGCTGGTGGATCTGGCCGCGGAGACCGGCGGCAACTGTGAAGCAACGCGCCCGGGGGAAACGGTGGACGTGGGTGGGGTGGTCGTCGACGGTCCGTTGAATCTGGCCAGTCAGGGCGCGGTGCATGCGAGCGAGATGTACGCGCGCAACCTGTACAACTTCGTGGCGTTGTTCGTGAAGGACGGCGCGATTGCGTTCGACTGGGACGATGAGCTGCTGGCCAAAACGCGGTGGGTGGCTGGGTGAGTTGACGCGGCATGCGCGTCAACGCGGTGCCGGACCGCCCTTCACCGCATTGGCCTTCAACCATTCCTGCCGCTGCTCCGGGGTCATCTTCCCCCAGCGCGCACGCAACGCCTCGCGCTGCTCGGGCGTCATGCTGCGCATCTGCGCGAACAACACCCGCGCCTGCTCGCGCTGTTCCGGGGTCATGTTCTCAAAGCGGTGACGGCCGCGCCGGGCCAGCTCGCGCTGCTCCGGGGTCATGTTCTGCCAGCGTTGCCCGTGCTGCAGCATGCGCTCGCGCTGTGGAGCCGCGGAGTTGTTCCAGCGGTCGCGCAGCGGTGCAATCAGGGCCTCACGCTGCTGCGGCGTCAACGCGTCCCATTCGGGCAGCGCGGTGGTCTGTGCCCAGCTGCTGGCGCTCAGCGACAACAGCACCAGGGCAAGAGTGGTCTGCAGTTTCATGATTACTCCATCGCCAGGTCGGTGGTGCCCAGCCATACGTACATGTCCGGATTCTCGTCCAGCAGTTCGCCACCGTCCTCCAGCGTGCTGGCGGCGACCGCGGCCGGCGGCGCTGCCGGTGGGTGTGCGGTGAAACTGTAACCCAGGCCCAGCGCCACCACCGCTGAGCAGGCCGTGGCCAGCCACCAGCCGTGCGCGCGGTGTTGGCGGGCCGGCGCATGGCGGGCCGCACGCAGCCGGGCCAGGGTGGCCGGCGACAGCTGGTCCAGCGCCTGCGCGTGCAGCTGCTGCAGCGCGGTGTCGTCGGGAAGGGGAAGAGGCGAACGGCTCACAGTGCAATCTCCAGATGTTCCTGCAGCGCCTGGCGGGCGCGCGAAAGATGTGTTTTGACCGCGCCCTCGCTGCAGCCCATGGCGGCGGCGGTGGTGGCCCCGTCCAACTGCTGCAGCACGCGCAGGGTGAACGCCTCGCGCTGACGCGCCGGCAGTGCGCGCAGGGCCTGCACCAGCTGCGCGTACTGCTCGCGTTGCTCATGGGCCTGGGCAGGGCCGGGGCCGCTGTCGGCCCAGTCGATGTCGTGGTCGCCGGCGGCCTCGTCGCTGCTGCGCCAGAACCGCAGCCGGAAGCTGCGGCGGCGCTGCAGGTCGACCACGCGCCGGCGCAGGATGCTCCAGAACAGGGGCGACCATTCGGCGGCAGGCTTCTCGCGGTAGGCCAGCATCCGCAGCATGCTGTCCTGCACGGCATCCAGCGCGTCGTCGCGCTGGCGCAGGCCGGCTTCGGCAAAGCGGAAGGCGCGCGGGCCGATGCCGGCCAGGAACGCATCCAGCGACACCGGCAGCGCGGCGTCGGCTTCAGAGATCTGGGGCGGCAGGGACGGACTCACCAGCACAGGGTAGCGCTCGCGTGGGGGATACCGTGACAACGCACCAGCAGGGCGTTGGTTGACCGGCGCACAGTTCCGTTAAGCCCGTGGTTATGATGGGCCACGGGATATCCGCCTGGGAGAGACACGGCAATGAGCGACGGGTTCGTGGCGTTGTACATCTTCATGCTGGCTGCCATCGCCGGCCATGTGATCATTTCGCGGGTGCCGGTGATTCTGCACACCCCGCTGATGTCCGGTTCCAATTTCATCCACGGCATCGTGCTGATTGGCGCGATGGTGGTGCTGGGACATGCACAGACCCCGCTGGAAAAGATCATCGGCTTCATCGCCGTGGTACTGGGAGCGGGCAACGCGGCGGGCGGCTACGTGGTCACCGAGCGCATGCTGGACATGTTCAAGCCCAGCGCCAAGCGCGCTGACACGGAGAAGACCCCGTGAGCGTGAGTTCCGCGCAATTGCTGCACTGGGGTGTGCAGACCAGTTATCTGGTGGCCGCCACGCTGTTCCTGCTGGGCCTGCAGCGCATGGCCTCGCCGCTCACCGCGCGCAGCGGCATCCGCTGGGCCGGTGTGGGCATGCTGATCGCCACCGTGGCCACTTTCTTCCTGCCCGAACTGCACAACGTCCCGCTGATCCTGGTCGCGGTGGCCCTGGGCACGAGCGTGGCGTGGTGGTCAGCCAAGCGGGTGGCGATCACCGACATGCCGCAGATGGTGGCCCTCTACAACGGCATGGGCGGCGGTTCGGCCGCGGCCATCGGTGCGGTCGAGCTGCTGCGCTTCTCGTTCCTGGTCAATCGCGATACCACCCACTGGAGCGCCCAGGCCATCGCCGACCTGGCCGCACGCCAGCCATCGACCACGGTGCTGGCGCTGGCGGTGATCGGCTCGGCCATCGGTGCGGTTTCGCTGTCCGGCTCGATCATTGCCTGGGCCAAGCTGGACGGCCGCCTGGACCGGCGCGTGACCTTCCCCGGCCAGCAGGTGTTCAACCTGGCGGTGGCGGTGGCCATGCTGGGGCTGGGCGTGTGGGCGGCGGTGAGTCTCAGTCCGGTCGCCATCATTGCTTTCTTTGTCGTGGCGCTGGCCCTGGGCGTGCTGATGACCCTGCCGATCGGCGGGGCCGACATGCCGGTGGTGATCTCGCTGTACAACGCGTTCACCGGGTTGGCGGTGGCCTTTGAAGGCTACGTGCTGGGCAACGAGGCGTTGATCATCGCCGGCATGATGGTCGGTGCCGCCGGCATCCTGCTGACCCGGCTGATGGCCAAGGCGATGAACCGGCCGATCAGCGGCGTGTTGTTCTCCAACTTCGGGGGCGGCGGGGCCGGGCAGGAGATCACCGGCGCGCAGAAGCCGATCGAGGCCAGCGACGTGGCCGCGATGCTGGCCTTCGCCGAGCGCGTGGTGATCGTGCCCGGCTACGGACTGGCGGTCGCGCAGGCCCAGCACAAGATCTGGGAGCTGGCGCAACGGTTGATCGATCGCGGCGTGAAGGTGAAGTTCGCCATCCACCCGGTGGCCGGACGCATGCCCGGGCACATGAACGTGCTGCTGGCCGAAGCCGGCGTCCCGTATGACCTGATCGCGGACATGGACGACATCAATCCCGAATTCCCCACCACCGACGTGGCGCTGGTAATCGGGGCCAATGACGTGGTCAACCCGGTCGCCCGCACCGATCCGTCCAGCCCGATCTATGGCATGCCCATCCTGGACGTGGTCAACGCGCGCAACGTGGTGGTGATCAAGCGTGGCAAGGGCACCGGCTTTGCGGGCATCGAGAATGCGCTGTTCTACGCCGACAACACCCGCATGCTGTACGGCGACGGGGCGGGCGCTGCAAGCGCGCTCGTCAGTGAATTGAAAGCCCTGGACGGCGGCCACTAAAGGCCGGCCCACCTTCCGGTAGCGCCGGCCGTTGGCCGGCCTTCCGGATACATCACCGGGCGACAAACCACCCGACGACCAGGGCCACTCCCAGCCAGATCACCTCAGCCGCCCCGTTGGCCAGCTGCATCAGCGTCCAGGCCAGATGTGGCCCCATACGCAACGCTGATTCCCACGGCACCAGCCCCAGCGAGCCGCCCATATAGGAGGCGGCGATGGCCCAGTTGGCCACGACGGCCACCAGCAGGGTCCCCAGCACGGTCAGGCTGATCCGCAGCCAGGGCGTGCGCAGCGCGCCGAGGCGCAGCATGAAGGCGAGCTCCAGGGCGGCAAAAATGGCCATCCAGCCGGCCTGGCGGCCGCTGGCCAGGGCCACGAACCACCACAGCAGTACGGCGGCAACCAGTGCGATCAGCAGCATCAAAGGCCAGAGCCAGTTCACGGATCGGGCAGAAACGGGGGTGGGTGGCATGCAATCTTCCTGTGAATGACCACAGGATACCGGCTTGGGCGCGGGACGGCGCGCGACCGGCCACTGGGCTAAAATGGTCACCTTGAGCGGCACCGTCCGCAGCCCCATATTGAACGCATGTACTCCCGTAGCAGCGAACCTGTCCACTTCGAGCGCGATTGCGAGGCCGTGATGGTCCCGCAGGGCGAAACGGTCACCTTGCCGGCTGGCAGCTATGGCTACATCACCCAGGCGCTGGGCGGCAGCTATACCGTGTTTGTCGAAGGCAATCTGTTCCGTATTGCCGGCAAGGACGGCGACGCGATCGGCAAGGAGGCCCCGGCACCGCTGGAACTGCCCGCCGACGCCTCCGACGAGGAGGTGGAAAAGCTGGTGTGGCAGCAGCTGCGCACCTGCTTCGACCCGGAAATCCCGTTCAACATCGTCGATCTGGGCCTGGTGTATGAGGTGGACCTCAAGCATCTGGACGACGGCCAGCGCGAGGTGGACGTCAAAATGACCCTGACCGCGCCCGGCTGCGGCATGGGCGACATCCTGGTCGATGACGTCCGCAGCAAGCTGGAAATGATCCCGACCATCGCCGAGGCGGACGTCGAGCTGGTGTTCGACCCGCCGTGGGGCAAACATATGATGTCCGAGGCCGCACGCCTCGAAACCGGCATGCTGTAACCGCCGCAACTGCAACCCAGAACAGGAAACTCCCGGTGTCCCAGTCCAATCCCAGCTTCGCCGTCACCCGTTCGGACCACCCGCGCAGCGCCGAGCAGCGCGCCCAGATCCTGGAGAAGCCGGGCTTCGGCCTGCACTTCACCGATCACATGGTGGAGGTCCGCTGGGACAAGGACACCGGCTGGCACAACGCCAACGTGCGTGCCTATGGCCCGCTGCAGCTGGATCCGGCGGCGGCGGTGCTGCATTACGGGCAGGAAATTTTCGAAGGCATCAAGGCTTACCGCCATGCCAACGGCTCGATCTGGACCTTCCGCCCGGACGCCAACGGCCGTCGCCTGCAGCGTTCGGCGCAGCGCCTGGCGCTGCCGGAGCTGCCGGTGGAGATCTTTGTCGAATCGCTGAAGCAGCTGATCGCGGTGGACGCGCAGTGGGTGCCGTCGGCCGATGAGTCGAGCCTGTACTTCCGTCCGTTCATGATCGGCGACGAAGCCTTCCTGGGCGTGCGTGGCGCGCACAAGGCGGGCTACTACGTGATCGCCAGCCCGGCAGGTCCGTACTTCGCCAAGGGCGTGGCCCCGGTGTCGATCTGGCTGTCGACCGAATACGCACGTGCGGCCAAGGGCGGCACGGGCGCGGCCAAGTGCGGCGGCAACTATGCCGCGTCCCTGCTGCCGCAGCAGAAGGCGCAGGCGCAGGGCTGCTCGCAGGTCCTGTTCCTGGATCCGGTCGAGGGCAAGTACCTGGAAGAACTGGGCGGCATGAACGTCTTCCTGGTCTACAAGGACGGCACCCTGGTGACCCCGGCGCTGTCGGGCAGCATCCTGGAAGGCATCACCCGCGAGAGCATCCTGCAGCTGGCCCGCGACCGTGGCATGAAGGTCGAGGAGCGCAAGGTCACCATCGACGAGTGGAAGGACGGCGTGGCGTCGGGCGAGATCGCCGAAGTGTTCGCCTGCGGCACGGCGGCGGTGGTGACCCCGATCGGCCAGCTGAAGGGCGATGGCTTCTCGGTCGGCGACATCAACGCCCCGGCCGGCGAAGTGACGATGTCGCTGCGCAAGGAACTGACCGACATCCAATACGGCCGCCTGCCGGACCGTCACAACTGGCTGGTCCGCCTGGACGCCTGACCCGCACCCAAGCTGGTCTCCCGAAAAGCCCGCCTGCAACCAGGCGGGCTTTTTTTGTTCCGGCCCACACCTGCCCCGCTGCGGTTGCAACCACCCCGTAGAGCCGGGCTCTGCCCGGCTGCTGTTGGTTTGTGGCGAACAGCCGGTGGTCATCGATTCCCTGGTTTGGCGGCTCGGAATGGGCGTTCCGGGGGACGCTGCAAGTGCGTCCATGTAAGCTCGATCGCCGCATCCATGCGGCTCACGCCCCCTCCAGCCCACCCCGACCCGCCACGACAGCGTGTCGGTGGCCATCGAAAATCAAAACCCGTGCACGGTCCCGGCCTGGTAGCGTCGGTCGATAGACGACGGCACTGAAACCCCCAACGTCCTGTAACGCATGACCCTGAATCGACACGGGCTCTGGCAGTTGTGGTTCGAACCGCATCGCGGCCCACCATCGAGGGCCGGCCGACGGGTGACCCCTGGAGGGACCGTCGAAAACATGGATGTTTTCGCCGAGCCCCCATGGACGGGTTTACGGCGTGTCCCGGAACGGGGTTGCCCGTTGGCCGGACCTGCACGGATGAACCGAAGCGCCGCTGTTAGTGCAGATATTCCGAATACATCGATCCAAACACACATAACCCTTTGACGCGCAAGAAATGTCCTGGATCTGGCGTGCAAGACAGTGACACAGGACACGATTTGCCCTACCGCAGACTCGAATGCCGTACGGAAGTTCCTTCACATTCACAAACCTTTGACCCTGAATGTCTCAATTCTGAATTTTCACAAGACTGAAATCGCGCTGAAGCGTTGTTTGGGGTCAGGAAAACCCTCTAGCGTCCGGGGTCGGTCGGTTTTTCAGGGGAGCCGGTCCGCTTCAACGGTTCGATCCGCGCCAGTGCAGTACCGCGAACGGATCGCACCGACTTCCGCCGTATCGACGGCATTTCAGTTCAAAGGGAAATCCGATGTCTCATGATTCGCAGCAACGTGTGCGTCAGCGCGCATTGGTGGTACTGGGTGGTTCGGTCCTGTCGACCCTGCTGCTGGCCGCGCCGGCCTTTGCCGGTGACGTGCAGCTGAGCGGTCTGGCTTCTGCGCCCACCCACCAGCGTTTCATCGTCAAGTACAAGGAAGGAGCCACCGACGTGGCCAACCCGACCGCACTGGCCAGCTCGCTCAAGGCGGCCGCTGCATCCGTGCCGGCCGCCCAAGGGCGCGCGCTGGGTCTGCAGAAGCTGCGTACCCTGGCCATTGGCCCGACCGTGGTGAAGGCGGACCGTCCGCTGGATGCCGCTGAATCCGAACTGCTGATGCGCCGCCTGGCCGCTGATCCGAACGTGGAATACGTCGAAGTCGATCAGCTGATGCAGCACACCCTGACCCCGAACGACCCGCGCCTGTCCGAGCAGTGGGGCTTCGGCACCAGCGCGTCGTCCATCAACGTGCGCCCGGCCTGGGACAAGTCCACCGGCACCGGCGTGGTGGTCGCGGTCATCGACACCGGCATCACCAACCATCCGGATCTGAACGCCAACATCCTGCCCGGCTACGACTTCATCAGCGACGCGGCGATGGCCCGCGATGGCGGCGGCCGTGACAACAATCCGAACGACGAAGGCGACTGGTATGCCGCCAACGAGTGTGGCGCCGGCTACCCGGCCTCGAACTCCAGCTGGCACGGCACCCACGTGGCCGGCACCATCGCCGCGGTGACCAACAACGCCGTCGGCGTGGCCGGTACCGCGTTCAATGCCAAGATCGTGCCGGTGCGCGTGCTCGGCAAGTGCGGCGGCTACACCTCCGACATCGCCGACGCCATCGTGTGGGCATCCGGCGGTACCGTCAGCGGCGTGCCGGCCAATGCCAACCCGGCCGAAGTGATCAACATGTCGCTCGGCGGCAGCGGCAGCTGCTCGACCACCTACCAGAACGCCATCAACGGGGCCGTTTCCCGCGGTACCACGGTGGTCGTTGCCGCCGGCAACAGCAACACCAACGTGTCCTCGGCGGTGCCGGCGAACTGCCCGAACGTGATCGCGGTGGCCGCCACCACCTCGGCCGGCGCGCGCGCCAGCTTCTCCAACTACGGCACCGGCATCGACATCTCGGCCCCGGGCGCGAGCATCCTGTCGACCCTCAACAGCGGCACCACGGTCCCGGCCAGTGCCTCGTACGCGTCCTACAACGGCACCTCGATGGCGGCTCCGCATGTGGCCGGCGTGGTCGCGCTGATGCAGGCAGCCGCCACCACCGCGCTGACCCCGGCGCAGGTGGAGAGCATCATCAAGAGCACCGCGCGGCCGTTGCCGGGTGCCTGCTCGGGTGGCTGTGGTGCCGGTATTGTCGATGCCGACGCGGCCGTGGTCGCCGCGCAGGGTGGCGGTGGCAATCCCAACCCGAACCCGGGCACCTTGCAGAACAATGTCCCGGTAACCGGGCTGTCCGCGTCCAGCGGGGCTTCGCTTTCCTACACCGTGGCGGTGCCCAGCGGATCCTCGCAGCTGAAGGTGACCATCGCCGGCGGCAGTGGCGATGCGGACCTGTACGTGCGTTCGGGCAGTGCGCCGACCGACACCGTCTACAACTGCCGTCCGTACCTGAGCGGCAACAATGAAACCTGCACGATCAATGCGCCGGCGGCGGGCACCTGGCACGTCCGGGTGAAGGCCTACAGCACCTTCTCGGGTGTGACCCTGACCGCGCAGTATTAAGCCCAGCCCCTCTCCAATGGGCAGCGCCCCGGCGAAAGCCGGGGCGTTTCTGTTATAGCAATACGGCATGCAGATTCAAAACGGTTCCCGGCCACGGTCTTTG
>NZ_JASCOZ010000239.1 GCF_029960115.1 Stenotrophomonas sp. PS02289 | reverse complement strand
GGCCCAGGCGGTGCGTGGGCCGGCCAACGGCCGGCGCTACCAAGCCCCACCCACCCTACACGGGGTGACGCCACCCGCCGAACCTGTTAACTTTCGCGGCCTCCGCGCGGTTGACAGGGCATCCCCTGCCATCCGCGGCCCCGTTCCGCCTTGATGTCAGACGCATGCCCTCTTCCCGTTCGTTGCACCGCCCCACCCTGTCCCTGCTGGCTCTGGCCGTTGTCACCACGCTGACCCGCCCTGCCCTGGCCGCCCCCGCGCCGTCGCCCACGACCCTTGATGCGGTCAACGTCACCGCCGCCAGCGATGTCGAGCAGGCCCGCGCCGAACTCAAGCGCGTGCCCGGTGCGGGCAATGTGGTCGACCTGTCCCGCTCCAACGGTCGCCTGGCCAGCAGTGCCGACGTACTGGCCTACCAGCCCGGCATCAGCGCGCAGTCGCCGGGCAACGAAGGCACCAAGGTCTCGATCCGTGGCTCGGGCATCAACCGTGGCCCGGGCGCACATGCCTCCGGCATTTCGGTGTCGCTGGACGGCCTGCCGCTGACCGGCGCCGGTGGCACCCCCTATGAACTGCTGGAACCACTGTGGCTGAGCCGCGCCGAAGTGTTGCGCGGTGCCAACGGTATCGAACGCGGTGCGCTGGCCCTGGGCGGCGCGATCAACTACGTGAGCCGCAGCGGGCGCGATTCGGCCGGGCTGGACGTACAGTACGAAGCAGGCAGCCGCGGCTACCAGAAGCGCAGCCTGGGCTACGGCGGTGTCAGTGGTGATCTGGATTACTACCTGGCCTACACCGACAGCGAGTACGACGGTTACCAGTACCACGCTGCCGGCGACAGCAAGGGCGCTATGGCCAACCTGGGCTGGCAGATCACCCCGCAGCTGGAAACGCGCTTCTTCGTGCGTTACCGCGAAACCAACCATGAAACGCCCGGACGCCTCACCCGCGAGCAGATCCGCCACGACCCGCGCGCGGCCAACCCGGCCAACCTCGCCATCGACGCGCGCCGTCCGCAGCCGGGCAGCACCTGGCTGGGCAACATGACCACCTGGCAGATCGATGCGGATTCGTCGCTGCAGGCCGGGCTGGTGTATCACAAGTACCCGATGGACTTGAACGAAAGCCTGTACCGGCAGCAGCTGGATTACAGCAACCTCAATGCCACCCTGGATTACCGCCGCCGTCATGCGCTGTTTGGCCATGACAGCGTGACCACCGTCGGCCTGCGCGTCACCCACGATCTGGACGCGGACGTGCGCGAGACCCTGCGCTACGCCAACAACGGCTATGCCGCCGGCACCCACACCCGCGACTTCTCGCACCACGGCACCGACACCACCGTGCATGCCAGCAACGAGCTGAGCCTCAACGACCGCCTGCGCCTGCAGACCGGGCTGGCGCTGATCAACACCCGCCGTGATGTGCAGGTCACCTGGCCGTACTCCCCCGAGCGTCTGCATGAGAGCGAATGGGATTACGCCCCGCGGATCGGTTTCACCTGGCAGCAGACCGCGGCCACGCAGTGGTTCGGCAACCTGAGCCGTTCGGTAGAGCCGGCGCATCCGTGGTCGATGATCTGGGGCTCGAACCTGTACTTCCCGGCCGGCAACGGTGCCTCGACCGGTCGCCAGCGCGCGCCGGTGGAACTGGACAACCAGACCGCAACCACGCTGGAACTCGGTGCGCGCGGCGACAGCACGCTCGGCCGCTGGGAACTGACCGGTTACTACGCCCATGTGCGTCACGAGCTGCTGACCGTGGAAGTGCTGCCGGTGCCGAACCTGTTCGTGGCCGAAAACAATGCCAGCCCGACCGTGCATCGCGGCCTCGAGGCGGGCCTGGACAGCACGTTGTGGGAAGGCCCGGGCGGTCGCTTGGGGCTGCGTCAGGCGTATACCTTCAACGACTTCCGCTACCGCGATGACGCACGCTTCGGCTCCAACCGCCTGCCCGGCCTGCCGCGCCATGCGTACCAGGCGGAGCTGCGTTACGACCACCCGACCGGCTGGTATGCAGCGGTGAACACCGATGCCGCCTCGAAGATGGCGGTGGACTATGCCAACAGCTTCTGGGCGGATAGCCGCGCGGTGTTTGGCACGCGCGTGGGTTTTGATGCGCCCAGTGGTCGCTGGCAGCTGTGGGCGGAGATGCGCAACATCGGCGACCGTCATTACGCCGCGACGGTGACGCCGGGCTATGACGACGCCGGCCGCGACGTGGCGCGCTCGACGCCGGGCGAAGGCCGCAGCGTGTATGCCGGGGTGCGCTGGCGGTTTGAGTGACCGCGATCGGACGCCTCCTCTGCGCCAATGACGGTCTGCTAGACTCCGCGCTTCAACGGGGAATCATCATGATCAGATATCTTGCGGCGGCGCTGTGCTTCATCGCGCTGCCGGCGGCTGCGCAGTCGGCTTACAAGTGCTCGGATGGCAAGTCCGGCACCGTGTACCAATCCGTGCCCTGCGACACAGGCGCGGAGCAGAAGCGCTACAACGCGCCTGCGTCCTCCGCGCCGGCTGCAATACCGCGCACCGAGGAGCCCAGCCTGGGCGCGCGGATGCTCACCTTCACCGGGCAGCCCAGTCCGGAAGCCTGTACGCGCCACAAGCACATCCGCGAACAGGCGCTGGCCGATGCCTCGATGAAGGACGAACGCGAGTTACATGAAATCCTGAAGCAGAACGTCGACAGAGCCTGCAAGTAAGTCTGGACGTTCGCGGCGGGTTGCCGAAGTCAGTCTGGAAGCACCCGACCGCGTTGCACCTGATGCGGTCTGGACACACCGGATCGCCCTGCACCTGACCCGGTCTGGACGCACCGGAACGCGCTGCACCTGACCCGGTCTGGACGCACCGGGTCGCGATGCACCGGCTTTGGTAGGGTCGCACGACAGTCGACCGCCGATAGCGGTGATCGGCGCGATTGGGCATGACCCTAAACGTAGAAGCGTGCCTGCGTTCGAAGGTCATGCCCTAAAGCACCGACGCGTGTTATCGGCGGTCGACTGTCGTGCGACCCTACCGGTGAGTTCCAGCCCGGTGGGTTCCATACCGGTGAGTTCCATACCGGTGCATGCCACAACGGACCATTCCACACGAGCGCAATCGCACCGGTGCATGTCAGACCGCCGCATTCCAGGCCGGCACGATTGCACCGGCGTAATCGCACCGGTGCAATCACTCTCACCACGCGCCCCACTCCCTGCCATCCATTGCTTCCGACGCTGCCGGGTCGACACCCTTCGGCCTCGGCACAATGCACTCAGCCGGATGCGGCGTCTGCAGCTCCACCTTTTCCAGATCGAAGCGCACCTGCAGGTTCATCCAGAACCACGGCGAGGTGTCGAAGTAGTAAGCCAGACGGTGGGCCGTGTCGGCGGTAATGGCACTGGCACCCCTGGCTATACTCGCGATGCGCGTGCCGGATACGTTGAGCGCACAAGCCAGTGCACGAGTGGAAAGCCGGTTCGGGCGCATGAAATCTTCACGCAGTATCTCGCCCGGATGCAGCGGCAGAATTTCGTTAGTCAGTGTTGTCGAGGTCATGGCAATCTCTTCGATACAAGGCGGATCAATCGCGACCGAAGCCAGGACTGGCCCAGCCTTCGCGCCGCGCGCGCTGCACTTCATCCTCGTCGCCATACGGCGGCTCCGGAAGCCCGATGCCCATCTCATGCGCCACATCGTCAGACCCATCACGGATCGCATTGCTCCACAGCGTGAGATCCACCACGTTCGGGTTCTCGCCGAGCTCCACCACGCGCTCCATGAACAAGCGAATCGCTTCCGCCGGCGAGTAATGCTCCTGCATCACCACGCCTTTGAACCGGCAGCGCAGGTCATCTTCCACGCGGGCCCTTACCCAGACTGGCTTCCTCATCGGCGTGACCTCCGCCGCGGACGTGGCCGCGGGTGATGACGATACTCGCGCACCTGCGTGTAGTGCACTTCACGCAGCAGTGAGGTGGGCATGTGCAGCACGCGGAAGCCGGGCGGATACACCGGCGTGGAGATGATGCGTCGGCCGTCGAATTCGACCTTGAACCAGGTGCCTTTTCCCAAGCCCATGTAGCGCAGCCAGGTGCCGCGCATCATCAGGTATTCGATGCCGCCAACGTCACCATCGCCCGGCAGCGTGGGAGGTGGTGGGGGCGGAAAGGCACCGCAGACCGCACAACGGTGTGAGTGTGGTGCGTGTTCGTTCTGTTCTTCGGGTATGTCCAACCATTGCGCTTGCATGGCAAACCTCGTGCAGAGTGCGACCCCTGCCGGAATGGCGAGGGGTCGGGAGGTTAGAACCGCAATGCGAACACGGAAACGGCGGGCGTATTTCCTCCTTGCGGAGGTGTTTTATTAGCCACCCTCCCGACGCAGGACGTACGTTTCCCACGCAGGACAACAGGTTGTGTACGCATTGGAGATTCTACGCTCCGGGGCCTACCCTGCAGGAAACAATCACCGAAAAAAACAGGCAATTGCGGCAAGATCGTGGCGGATTTTTGGCGGTCGATCAAATGGTGCGACGCAATTGGCGCGGTGATTTCGTGGAAGGCTTGTGGCAGTAGTCGGATGCGTGCGTTGGAGGTGCGCGCACCGAGCGTCGGTGGAAGTTTGATTGTGTGATGTGCGTGCGTGTTTTCGTGGTACGCGATGTCGAGGTGCAGCGCGTGTTCGGGTCGGGTGCGTCAGATGGGATCATGCGTAGAGCGCGTTTCGATCATGCGTTCATGCGTTAATGAACGCTGGTCATTTCACGGCCGTCGTCTGTCGACCGACGCTACCGGGCCCACATACCCCGAGAAATCCAACCGGCACGATGGCTGTACGGTTTTGATGTTCGATGGCCACCGACGCACTGTCGATGGCGGGTCGGGGTGGGCTGGAGGGGGCGTGAGCCGCATGGATGCGGCGACCGAGCTTACATGGACGTACTTGCAGCGTCCCCCGGAACGCCCACCC
>NZ_JASCOZ010000238.1 GCF_029960115.1 Stenotrophomonas sp. PS02289 | reverse complement strand
ACCCATGTGACCGGACACACCCCACAACCTAAACGGGGGGCGCCCGAAACCGCTCCCCCACGCCAGTCTGTTAGAGGTCAATACCAAACCCGGCACCGGCACTGTTTTCGCCGCCACCGAACGAAGCGCCGAAGGTCACGGTCGCCTTGTCGCCGATCTTCTTGCCATAGCCCACGGAAACCGCCTGCTCACCGCCCTGCGACCCTACGCCGACAGCGAGACGTCCGCGCGCCGACGTCGTCACCGCAGCATTCGCAGCCATGTTCGCCATCGCAGCACTCATGGCACCAATGCGCGAGATCTTCTGATCCTGCTTTGAGAAGCGACGATCAACGTCGTTGCGGAAGTCAGTGAAATCCGTAGTCCACGACTGAATGCGGTTGTCCGTGTAGGCATTGGCGCTGGTCAGCGTCTGGGTTGCCGTGCGGTCCGTATAGTCTTGCGCAGACTGCAGGTTGGCGGCGTCGGCCGTTGCCATCTCGCTGCGGATCTGGGTTTCCCGGCCATCGGTGTACGAATTGGCCGCACTCAAGGTCTGCGCGTTGCCCGTAGCGACGTCAGAGCGGATGGCAGCTTCCCGTCCGTCGGTGTAGGTATTGGCCGTCGTCAACGCCTGCCCGCTGCCGTTGGCGATGTCGGAGCGGATTGCCGCTTCGCGTCCGTCGGTGTACGAGTTGGCTGAAGTCAGCGTCTGGGCGCTACCGGTGGCGACATCGGACCGGAGGGCCGCTTCGCGTCCGTCGGTGTACGAGTTGGCCGAGTTCAAGGTCTGCGCACTACCGGTGGCAACGTCGGAGCGGAGCGCTGCCTCGCGACCATCGGTGTACGAGTTGGCCGAGCTCAACGTCTGCGCGCTGCCTGTGGCGACGTCGGAGCGGATGGCCGCTTCGCGCCCGTCGGCATACGCGGTGGCCGAGTTCAAGGTCTGCGCGTCGCCGTCGGCGAGGTCAGACCGAACTGCGGTTTCGCGCGCATCCGTATAGGTGCCTGCGGAAGTAACCGCTGCGTTGGTCAGTGTCTGCACCTGTCCCACGTTGGCGGCGTCCGTGGCAGAACTGCCCGTAGCGACGTTGGTCACCCGGCGTTCCGACCCCGAAGACCCGACCGACACCACGTTGGCCTGGCCGCCGTCATTGCTGTTGGAGCCGAGCGCAACAGAGTTGCCGCCGTTCGCGGTTGCGCCGTTGCCGAGTGCCACGTTGTTGTCTGTGCCGGCTGAGCCGGTTGCTCCGCCACCACCGCAGCAACCCGCTCCGCCCGAGCCGCCTTGGCCCGCCGTGCTGCCGCTGCCTATTGCGATGTTGCTATCGCCCCCGGTTCCGCCGGCTCCTCCGGTGCCCCCGGAACTCCCTTGGCCGCCGTTACCACCTGCACCGGCGTTTCCACCTCCGATTGCGAGATTGTTGACACCGCCAGACCCGCCGGTGCCCCCCACTCCACCAGCAATCCCCGAGCCGCCGTTACCGCCAACGCCGGTCCTGCTGCCATTGCCGATTGAGACGTTACCCGTCTCCACGCCGGCACCGCCAGATCCTCCGCTACCGCCACTGCCACCAGAGCCCGAACCGCCGTTCGTACCGACCTGGCTTCCGCTGCCGCAGGCCAAGGCACCCGAGCTTGAGTCCTGGCTGCAGGGTTCGGTGCTGCTGGTGCCAGGCACAACCTGGGCCTGAGCAGGGGTCGCTAGAGAAGCGACCGCCAATACCATGGCACCAGAAAAGAAACGCACAGCCGTGCGAACACGGTTGCAACCGGTTTCCGTAGACATACAAATATTCCGACTAATTGCGCTTGTCGCGCATCCAATTGCTTTGCAGCCTCATTCGAGGCCGCTCCCCTTGGCCGCCAATGTTCCGTGGCAGCTGCGGGGCTAATGTATCGCGGCCATGGGAAGTGGTCCAACGAAGTTGGTTAATTATTCTCGAAAAAAGTTTGCTTTTGCGGCTAAAGAAAATGCGGTTTCTGCCGATGGGCAGCTGTCTGATTCAGGTTGGTGGAGACGCACGGTGTAGTTGAATGCGTCAGACTGCGCTTCGCTCCATTTCCGGTGAACTCGTCACTTGGTGCGCTCATGTTTCAGCGCACTGCAAGGGTTTTCCACGGCATTGCTGCACCAAGTCTACCGGCAATCAGACCCAGCGAAAAACCGAACGCTTTACAGACTGCTACCGTTTCAAGGAAGCATGTTTGGTGAAGGACACACGGACGTATGAAGGGAAAGTACTGGCCAGATCACTTGGCGCTGGGCTACATCGAGATCGACGGAGTCCAGCACAGCTTGGAACACCTCAAGCCCTTCTGCTACGTCGTGCACATTGAGGAGCAGGGCAAGGCTGAGACGCCGATTCAAGTGACGGTGGAGTTCAGCTCCCACTGTGTCACCAAGGGCCCGCGTACTGGTGAGTTGATTGATTTCAGTCAAGCGGGATTTGCGCCGTTGGTGATCGACCAGCGACGCAACTGGCGAAAATTTCTTCCGGCTCGCTACACCGCGTCGACCGTACTACCGGAGATCATGAGGACGCTGAGTCAGCGCTCCTGCTTTTTCGCAAGTGAGAGGAACTACCTGACTCTGGAGATGAATGAGGTGATTCCGGGATATCCGGAGGGCACGCAGTACGAGATCTACTTCAACGTGAAGCAGCGGGGCAATCTGAGTGTCCATGTGTACGTGGAGAGTGCCTACGTCCGGGACCCGTGCTCGGGCAGCGATCCATACAGGTTCCGGAAGGAAGACCGCATCAATGGGTGGAGATTGCTGCTGAATCGCGGCACGGGACGAGCAGTGAGGCGACCACCCAGCCGTCGCCGGTAGCAGAAAAAAACAAACCCCCTTGCGGGGGTTTCGCGGATGCCCTTAGGGAATTGCTCCCATCAAACGACAAAGGCCAGTAACCAGTGGCGGCATCTGAACACCTAAGGCTGGGCCTCAAGCTCCGTATACATCCAGACCAGATGATGATACTCCAGTTCGGCTCGGATGTGTGACGGCGACGTTCCAGCGTGGTTTGCTAGCTGAACAGCGCCTCGCCGCCCGCCTCCCAGCGATAGACACTGTAACTGCCCAGCGTAGGTCAGCCAGTCTAACGCTCGCCCCACCCCGCAGTTCTGAGTGCGGGCCCCTTAGCAGCAAAGCCCGTAGCGATGCTGGATAGAGCGCGCAGATATTAGAGCCGCCTTTTCAGGAGGGATGGCTCATTCGTAACCCATTCCCAGGTTCTGCGCCTGCTGAGCCAGTTCGGCCATAGCCTGCTCACTGGATCGTTCCTGTTCTTCCTTGCACTGCATCAGATCGGCAAGGTCCAACCTGTCGTCGCTCATCATCGTGACTTGAGTGGTGATCGTGATTTCGTAGGATTTCTGCATTCTGGCCGATCACCTTCTGGACAAGGGTTCCGCATCCGAGTGATGGCCCCGTGGCTCTACCGGGGTGGGGCAGCCTGCCTGAGGCCCGCCCCACCCTGCTGCTGTCTGCGTCATCGCGCGGTGACGGAAGCCGGGCAGAGCCCGGCTCTACGTTCAATGTCGGGTCTGCCGCGCCTCTTCGGCTTCGGAGATCTTGATGAACTGCTCCATCAGCTCGGTGATGATGTCGTCCGTATGGCAGTTCATCCTTCTCGCCATTCTGCGTAACGCAAACAGCTGTTCCTCCTCGATCACGAAGTCCATATCCACCAGTTCGCTCACGAGTTGGGCCTCCGCATGCGGTCGGCGCGCGACGGCAGGGTGTACGAGCCGACCTGCAGGTAGGGCACGCCGTCTCTACTCATTCCGTCTGCGTCCAGTTCGGGCACTTCGGAGGCTTTAACGGGGGTCAACAGGAAGCTTCGGTGTCCGAGGTCCACCCGCAGCCATGTGCCTGCGCCCATGCCTATGTCGTTGAGCCAATGGCCCTCCAGATGCATGCAAGGTTCGTCGTAGCCCGGTGTGCCGGGGATGTCGGAAACCCGCCCGATGGTGATATAGCCGCTGATCTGCTTGGTGTCGGCGTCGTACTTGATGTCCTGGCCGCCTTTGAAGCCGTGGTAGGGGGTGTCGTCCCAATCGATTGTCATGGTGGTTCTCCCGTTGTGTGTGACCCCGCCGGAATGGCGGGGACATGGCGCGCGTGGGATCTTGATGCCGACGAAGTTCCGACGCTCCGCCGCACCACCCTGCATCAACGAAACGCCTTTGGGAATGCGGTTTTTCTGACAGTGCGTGTAAGGTGTTTCGACACACGGATCGCGCTTTTGACGCACTTGGCGCGTTACTGATCGCACAACGTGATAGGGGGCACATTTTGCTATGCCATAACCGTCAGTCAGCTGTCGTTTGCAGCCGCTTTTTCATCGCGCTATAAATGCGCCCATGACGGAAAAATTTCCCGCCCGGCAGATCCGAGCGGTCTATAACGACAAAACCATCCGCGTCTACCAGGCCTATTCGGACCTGATTGCCGACAGCGCCCTTCAACACCAGACCTTCATCAGCCCCCCGTTCAAGCGCGAGCGGATGACGTGGATCAAGCCTTCCTTCCTGTGGATGATGTATCGCGCGGGCTGGGGCTACAAAGACGAAGGCCAGCGGCGGATTCTGGCCATCGACATCACCCGCGAGGGGTTCGAATGGGCCCTGGCACACAGCTGCGCCAGCCATCCTGAGCCGGGGATGGACGCGGCCGCATGGGAGGCGCTGAAGCGCGACTCAGCTGTGCGTGTGCAGTGGGATCCCGAGCGCGATCTGCATCATCAGCCCTTGGAGCATCGTGCGATCCAGATTGGGCTCAGTGGGGAGGCGGTGCGGCGGTATACCGGGGAGTGGATCCAAGGGATTGCCGAGGTGACCGGGCTGGCGCAGCAGATGCAGGCGCTGGTGCAGGCAGGGAGGCTGGAGGAAGCGGCGGCGTTGCTGCCCGTGGAGCGCGAGTACGTGGTTGGCACGCTCGAGGTTTGACCGGTAGCGCCGGCCGTTGGCCGGCCCAGGCGGTAACGAGGGCCGGCCAACGGC
>NZ_JASCOZ010000237.1 GCF_029960115.1 Stenotrophomonas sp. PS02289 | reverse complement strand
GGGGGGTACGGGACCGTGAAGGCACATGGATGTGCCGCCCGAGCCTAACGGGAGATTTAAGGCGTGTCCCGTACCCCCCACCCGCCGGCCCCAAACACGTAGACCGTCATCCGAGGGCTGTTCGCCAAAAAGCATGAAGCCGGGCAAAGCCCGGCTCCATGCATTACCTGCAACCACACAAACGCGTTACAGAATGTACCGGCTCAGGTCCGGGTCCTTGACCAGCTCGCCCAGGTGCTTGTCCACGTATGCCGCATCGATGGCGATGGTTTCGCCGTCGCGGTCCGGGGCTTCGTAGCTCAGCGAATCCAGCAAGCGCTCGAGCACGGTGTGCAGGCGGCGGGCACCGATGTTTTCCTGGCGCTCGTTGACCTGGAAGGCGATCTCGGCCAGACGGTCCACCGCATCTGCAGTGAAGTTCACCGACACGCCTTCGGTCTGCAGCAGGGCTTCGTACTGCTTGGTCAGCGCTGCCTTCGGCTCGGTCAGAATGCGCACGAAATCCTGCTTGCTCAGTGCGCCCAGCTCCACACGGATCGGGAAGCGACCCTGCAGTTCCGGAATCAGATCGCTGGGCTTGGCCAGGTGGAACGCACCCGAGGCAATGAACAGGATGTGGTCGGTCTTGATCGTGCCGTACTTGGTCGACACGTTGGAGCCTTCCACCAGTGGCAGCAGGTCGCGCTGCACGCCCTCACGCGAGACATCACCGCCGCCGACGTTGTCGCCGCGCTTGGCGACCTTGTCGATTTCGTCGATGAACACGATGCCGTGCTGTTCGCAGGCCTCGATGGCGGCGGTGCGGATGTCGTCTTCGTTGACCAGCTTGCCCGCTTCTTCTTCGACCAGCAGCGGCCGCGCGGCCTTGATCGTCAGCGTGCGCTTCTGGGCCTTGCCACCGCCCAGGTTGGAGAACATCTGGCGCAGCTGCTGACCCATTTCCTCCATGCCCGGCGGGGTCATGATGTCCATGGTTACGTTCGCGGCCACATCCAGCTCGATCTCGCGCTCGTCCAGTTCGCCATTGCGCAGCATGCGACGGAACTTGATGCGGGTCTCGTTGTCCTGCGCTGACGGCTCGTTGCGTGCGGCTTCCGGGTCGAAGCCGATGCCGCCACTACGGCGCGGCAGCAGCGCGTCCAGGATGCGGTCTTCGGCACGCTCCTCGGCCTGGGTGCGCACGCGCACCTTGGCCTGTTCGCGGTACAGCTTGACCGCGGTGTCGGCCAGGTCACGGATGATCTGCTCGACGTCCTTACCCACGTAGCCCACTTCGGTGAAGCGGGTGGCTTCAACCTTCACGAAGGGGGCCTTGGCCAGGGTGGCCAGGCGGCGCGCGATTTCGGTCTTGCCAACGCCGGTCGGGCCGATCATCAGGATGTTCTTCGGCATCACCTCGTTACGCAGCTCGTCAGCGAGCTGCATGCGCCGCCAGCGGTTGCGCAGCGCGATCGCCACGGCGCGCTTGGCATCGTGCTGGCCGACGATGTGACGGTCCAGCTCCTGCACGATTTCGCGCGGGGTCATGGTCGAGGAGGAGGAATCATGGGAATGCGACATGCTCAGAGCTCCTCAACGACGACGTTGCGGTTGGTATAGATGCAGATATCACCGGCGATGTTGATGGCTTCGCTGGCAATCGTGCGCGCGTCCAGTTCGGTATGCGCCATCAAGGCGCGTGCAGCCGACAGCGCGTACGAACCGCCCGAACCGATCGCGATGATGCCGTCTTCCGGCTCGATCACATCGCCGGTGCCGCTGATGATCAGCGAGGTTTCCTTGTCGGCCACCGCCAACAGGGCTTCGAGCTTGCCGAGGCGGCGCTCGGTGCGCCAGTCCTTGGCCAGCTCCACCGCCGCGCGGGTCAGCTGGCCGTGCTTCTCGAGCTTGGCTTCGAACAACTCAAACAGCGTGAACGCATCGGCGGCGGCACCGGCGAAGCCGGCGAGCACCTGGCCATCGCGGCCGAGGCGGCGCACCTTGCGGGCGTTGCCCTTCATCACGGTGTGGCCCAGCGTGACCTGGCCGTCGCCGGCAATGGCCACGTGCTCGCCGCGACGGACGCAGACGATGGTGGTGGCGTGGAAAACGGTGGGGTTCTGACTGGGGTCCATGGAGCCTCCGGGGTGACAGAGACTGAGGTGGGGTCGTTGCCGAACGCTTCAACCCACCCTGCCCTGCGCCTGAACAGCGCAGTGGATCGGTTCAGCTTTCGCTGCCCGCGTTGCCGCCGCCGCGGCGCTTGGCGCGCGGATGCGCGGCGTCATAGACCTTGGCCAGGTGCTGGAAATCCAGATGGGTGTAGATCTGGGTGGTGGCGATGTCGGCATGGCCCAGCAGCTCCTGCACGCCGCGCAGGTCGCCCGACGATTCCAGGATGTGGCTGGCGAAACTATGCCGCAGCATGTGCGGGTGCACGTGCTTGAACAGGCCCTGGCGCTGCGCCAGCTGACGGATACGGATCTGCACCGCACGCTGGGTGATGGGTCCACCCTTGCGCCCCGGGAACACTGGCTGCGCTTCCGCCGCCCCGCTCTCAGCGCGCCAGCCCAGCAATGCTTCACGCGCATGGCGACCGAACGGTACCCGGCGCTGGCGGTTGCCTTTACCCAGCACGTTGACCAGACCGGTGGCGAAATCGAGGTCACGCCATGACAGCGCGCACAGTTCGCTCAAGCGCAATCCGGAGGAATAGAACAGCTCCAGCAGGGCACGATCGCGCAGCCCCAGCGGCCCATCGGTGGGCAGTTCCACCAGCTGCACGGCTTCGTCGGCGTCGAGCACCTGCGGCAGTTTGCGCGGTGCTTTGGGCGCTTTCAGCGTTGCGGCGGGGCTGGCCGCAATACGATGGTGTTTGAGCAGCCACGCGTAGAAACTGCGGCAGGCCGACAGCCGCCGCTGCAATGACTTGGGTGCCAGGCCGCGGCGGTGTTCGGCAGCGATGAACTGACGCAGCTGCTCGGCCTCCAGCGCTTCGGCGGCGACGCCCTGCGCGCCGGCCCATCCCTCCACCGCCGCCAGATCGCGGCGGTAGGCATCCAGGGTGTGCGCCGACGCGCGGCGCTCCACCTGCAGATACCCGAGGAATTCCTGCACCGCGCTCATGCTGGCCGTGTTCGCTGGGTGCTCAGGCCGGGTCGAAGCGCGACAGCGCCACGACCAGTGCCTCGCCCATCATGCGCAGGAAGAGCGTGCCCATGCCGGGATAGAAACGATTGCCGTCGTGGCTGCCGACCGCGATCAGGCCGACGCCCGGCAGCGGCAGCAGCGCGCTGGACTGCACCTCATCGACGCGCTCGCCATACAGCAACGCGTTCTTTTCCGGGTGCAGGCGACCACAGATCGGCTCGCCGTCCTTCAGGCAGTCGCGGAACGCGGCCAGCTTCGGGCTGTCTTCCGGCAGCACCTGCAACCACCCGCCCTGCTCCAGCCCTTCCACCGGCCGCAGTACCACCAACCGCACCAGGTCGCCGGCGAAATCTTCCTCCAGCGACGCGGCCATCGCCCGCAGCGTATCCGCCGCGGTGCGCTGCTTCATCAGCGCCAGGGTGAGTTGATGCGTACGCACCGCCAGCCGCTCGTTGATCTGCGCGTTGCTGGCGAGGTCGGCGAGCCGGCGCGACAGCTCGCGGTTCTTGTCACGCAGCACTTCCAGCTGGTAGCTGGCCAGCGACGCGGTGGGACCGTCATCGCGCGGCACCACCAGGGTCAGCGCCAGGTCCGGGAACTGCTTGAGGAAGCCCGGGTGGCGGCGCAGCCACGAGGCGACTTCATGCGCTCCGATCTTCTCGGCGGTGTCACTCATGCAATCCACTCCCCTTCAAAGACGAATGCGGCCGGGCCCGACATGACCACCGGGGCATCGTCGGTCGGCCAGCGCAGGCGCAGATCGCCACCCGGCAGCGACATCACCGCGTCGCGCTGCAGACGGCCGCGCTGCATCATCACCACCGCCGCCGCGCAGGCACCGCTGCCGCAGGCCAGGGTTTCGCCGACGCCACGTTCGTAGACGCGCAGGCGTGCATGCTGCGGGTCCAGCACCTGCACGAAGCCCACGTTGACCGACTGCGGGAAGCTCGCATGCTGCTGCAGCAGCGGCCCCAGTCGTTCGACCGGAGCGGCATCGACGAGGCCCACCTCGACCACCGCATGCGGGTTGCCCATCGACACCGCGCCAAAGCGCACCTGGTCGCCCTGCAGCGGCAGCAGGTATTCCTCGCGCGCACGGGCAAAGCCCAGCAGCGGCACCTGGGCCGGCTCAAAGCGTGGCACGCCCATGGCGACCGCGTACTGGTCATCGCCGATGCGCTCGATGGCGTGGGTGGTCAGCGGGCTGTCGATGTTGAAGGTACGGCCTTCGGCGGCACCGTCGCGGACGAGCCACGCCGCGATGCAGCGCGCGCCGTTCCCGCACTGTTCGGACTGCGAGCCGTCCGAATTCCAGATCCGGTAAGCCGCCACCGAACCGGCTTCGCGCGGCGGCTCAATGGTGAGGATCTGGTCACAGCCGACGCCGGTGTGGCGATTGGCCAGCTGGGCCGCCAGCGCCGGGGTCGGCGCGGGGGTACCGTCGCGCAGGTCCAGCACCACGAAATCGTTGCCGGCACCGTGCATCTTGGAAAAACGCAGAGCGGAAGAAGCGGACTTACTCATTGCCGTCATCGTCGTCCAGCTGCGGCTTGACCGGGTCCGGTACCACCGGCGGGTCCTGGGTGGCGTCGGTGTCGGCGGGCACGGCGTCTTCCGCCGGTTCGACCACCTGTTCTTCCACCGGCACCGGCTTCTGCGGCATGACCAGCGGGCCTTTGTTGCCGCAGGCGGAAAGGAGCAGCAGCGACAACGCTGCCAGCGGGATCAGGGCGATTCTGCGATGGGGGATGCTCATGCCCCCGAGTATAGCGAGGGGCCGCCGGACGGGTGTGCCGATTGCATGAACGCGCAGCCGGTAGCGCCGGCCGTTGGCCGGCCCAAGGGGTGTCCGAAGGATCATGAGGGC
>NZ_JASCOZ010000236.1 GCF_029960115.1 Stenotrophomonas sp. PS02289 | reverse complement strand
CGTATATTTTTAAAATACACAGGAGCGGGGATGCCCCCGCTGCCGTTATACCGGGTTGCCGGGCAGAGCCCGGCACTACTAATACACGTCCCGCCGATACCGACCGGCGATGATCAACGCTTCTTTGTCCTCGCGTCCCAGCGCCTGCTCGATCACCGCGTCTACCGCCGGTGCCATGCCCTGCAGGCTGCCACACACCAGAATCGTGGCTCCTTCGCGAACCCACTGGCGCAGCGTGTCCAGCTGCGCGGCCAGTCGGTCCTGCACATAGCGATGCGCACCGCCGTCTCGACTGAATACCGCATCCAGTGGGGCGATGAAACCGTCGCGCTGCCAGCGCAGCAGGTCCTCGCCGAAGTGGAAATCGTGCGCGGCCGTGCGCTCGCCAAACAGCAGCCAGTTGCGGCGTGCGCCGGCTTCCGCCCGCGCCTGCAGGTGGGCGCGCAGGCCGGCGATACCGGTGCCATTGCCGATCAGGATCAGCGGTGCATCGGCCGGCGGTGCATGGAAATTCGGATTGGAACGGAAGCGCAGGTCGATGCGCCCGCCGGGTTCGGCGTAGTCGCACAGCCAGCCACTGCCCAGACCGGGCGTGCCATCCGGGCGCAGCAGGCGGCGCAACAGTAGCGTGACCTTGCCCTCCGCCGCGGTACTGGCGATGGAGTACTCGCGATGCGGCAGCGGCTTGAGCGAGGCCACCAGCGCGGCATCGTCGCTGGGGACCGACTCGGGCAGCTGCGGCAGATGTGAGCGGGCCAGATGGGTGCGCAATGACTCGCCCTCGATCAGTCGTGTGCCGTCGCGGCCGTGTGCCTGCAGCCAAGCCTCGACCTCGGCGGGCGCGTGCTGCGGACCGATCTCAACGACGTCGCCGGCCTGCCAATCCGGCAGCACGCCGTCAGCGGGCACCAGATCCACCCGCCAGGTGGCCGCACCGGGGCTGCCGGCGTTGACCTGTCCGCGATCCTGTAGCGTCCACGGCTGGTAATGCGCCGGGGCCCAATCCGGCAGTTCGGTCGGGTTGCCGCCGAGCTGGCCCAGCAGCTGCTGCCAGTGGCGCAATGCGGCCGGGTCTGCGTTGTCCACCTCAACGGTATCGAACAGCGGATGTGCACCGTGCTTGCGCAGCCAGGCGTCCAGCTGATGGCCGAATGCGCAGAAGTGGCCGTAACTGCGGTCGCCCAGCGCCAGCACGCCGTAGTGCAGATCAGGCAGCTTCAACGACTGCGGCATCACCTTGCGCAGGAACGGCAGCGCATGATCCGGTGCATCGCCTTCGCCGGTGGTGCTGGCGATGAACAGCACGCGCGCGCTGGAGTGCAGCAGATCGGCATCCACCTGATGCAGCCCGCGCAGCCGCACCGGCAGTCCGGCAGCGCGCAATGCTTCGGCACTGCGTTCGGCCAACTGCTGGGCAAAACCGGTCTGGCTCGCCCACACCAGCAGCAGGGCATCGCTGCCGCTGCCGGCGTCATCACGCTCGCGTCCGCGCCACCATAGCCAAGTGCAGAACGCGGCGTAGGCCAGCACGCTGCCGGCGGCCCAGCGCCAGTGCGAGGCCAGGGGTTCAGCCTGCCACCACGGCTCGGTCAGGTGCAGCTGCAGCAACAGCAGGGCGAGGACGGCCAACAACACACCGACGGCGATGTTGCCCAGGACGGCGCGGCTCATGCGGCCGCCTGTTGGGCGTCGAGCAGGTGCTGGAACGCCGGACTCAGGTGTTCTTCAATTGCGTTTGCGGTGCGGGTGACAAAGCGTGCGGCCAGGTCATGTTCGCCCGCGAACGCCAAACCTTCTTCAAGACCCATCACGGTCAGAGCGGTGGCCCAGCCGTCAGCATGCATCGCGTCGGCGGCCACCACCGTGACCGCGGCCGCGGCACGGGTCACCGGTGCGCCGGTGCGTGGATCCAGGGTGTGGCTGTACTGCACGCCATCGGCGGCATAGTGATGCCAGCGGTCACCGGAGGTGGCCACGGCGAGGTCATCCAGCGCCAGCACGCGCGGCGGATGGTCGGCGGCCGCATCGGCTTCGGGTTCGGATTCCACCAGCACCCGCCACGGTTGCCCGTCGGGCTTGCTGCCATAGCCGTGAAGTTCGCCGCCCACTTCCACCAGGGCAGCGCTGATGTCCTGCGTGCGCAGCCAGGCACTGACCGCGTCGACGGCGAAGCCTTTGGCGATGGCGGACAGATCCAGTTCCAACCCGCCGGGTTGGGTGAGGTGATTCGCACTCAGCGTCAGCCGTTGCCAACCGCAGCGATTGCGGGTGGCTTCAAGTGCGGTGGCGTCCGGCACGCGTCGCGCATGCGCGTGCGCACCGAAGCCCCACAAGGCGACCAGCGGACCCACCGTCGGATCAAATGCACCGCCGCTGCGTGCGGCGATGTCCATTGCGGCACGCAGCACGTGGCCGAACGGCTCCGGCAGCGATAACACGGTGCCGGCGGATGCGGCGTTGAAGCGGGAGATATCGCTGCCGGCTTCCCAGGTGCTCATCTGCGCGACCACCGTGTCCAGCTGCGCCTGGATGCCCGCATGCAGCGGGTGCAGGTCGCGGTTCGGCGCGGCCACCAGCGTGACCTGCCAGGTGGTGCCCATGGTGTGACCACCAAGGCGCGCGATGTCGGGGGAAGCAGGGAGCATGTGGATGTGGATGTTGCCGGTTGGTGCGGGGTGATTCGGGACGGTACGGGGTGAATCGGGATGGTGCGGGGGTGTGGGAACGTAGAGCCGGGCTTGCCCGGCTGCTGTTGGCGGATGGTTTGACGCGAAAAACAGCCGGGCAAGCCCGGCTCTACGGGGTTTCACGGTCGCCGCAGCCGGGCCGTGTCAGTCCGGCATTCCTTCCGCGCGGTTACTGCGGCAAAACCTCAAGCGTTGCGACGTAGTTCAACCGACGCGTCTTCGCCGGCTTCAGCGAGGTCTTCTTGTCTTCGCTGCTGGTTTCCAGCCAGTACATGCCAGCTTCCGGCCAGGTCACCGAGAACTCGCCCTTCTTGTCGGTGGTCACCTTGATCTCGTCCTGTGCGTTGCGGTACCGGGTACCGCCGCGGACGATTTCCACCGCCAGGCCGGCGCGCGGCTTGCCGTCGACCAGGATGCGGAACTTCGCCGCTTCACCGGCGGCCAGATCGTTCGGGTGACCCACGGCGACCAGCTCGATGCCCTGCTTGGTCGACTTCAGCGCGGTGTCGTTCGGCGTGCCGTTGGTGACGAAGGTCTCCACGCGGTTGACCGACTGCGCGACCTGCAGCTTCTTGGCCTTCTTCGGCACTTCGGTGGCGAAGGTGACCGGGGTGCCGCGCCAGCGCTTGGGCTGACCGTTTTCTTCCCAGGTCGCCGACAACCCGCTGTTGACCGAGGCCAGGCGGTAGGTGCCCTGCTGGGTCAGCTCCAGGTCGAACACGCTGCGGTACTTGCCGGTGGAGCCGTTCTGCGGCTGCACGGTGGTGCCGTCGGGGGCGGTGATGACGATGCTCTCCAGGCGCAGCGGCACATGGTTGAAGTAGAACAGGTCATTGGACACCGCCGCATCGACGGTGATGGCCGGATTGTTGCCGGCGATCACCGTCTGCGAGGGCAGCAGCCACGCCTTGTGGGCCAAGGCGGAGAACGGAAGTGCGGCAGCCAGGGCGGCGGCTAGGACAAGCGAGCGCTTCATCAAAAACTCCATGTACGGATGAGGGGTATCAGGGCTTGACCGACAGCGTCACCAGGCCCAGTTCGGTGCTGCCCTGCGCCTTGCCGGACTGCGGGGCAGTGGCCGGCCAGGTGAAGGGAATCTTGAGCAGTTCGCGGCCGCCGACTTCACGGACCGCTTCCACCACCAGAGTGTAGTTGCCCGGCGCAAGCGACTGCAGCGACGGGCCACGCGCGTCGGCCTTCTGCGACGAGAACGACAGCGCATGGTTACCTGCCGGACGTGTCGGCCCGGTGACGCCATCAACCGGAACGGTGAGGGTACGACCGCTCTTGCGCCACCACTGGCGCAGGTCCGGAAGCCACTTGGTGCCGTGGCCTTCGGCGTTGCCAGACTGCTGGTACCAGACCGACAGATTGGCGGCGACCTTCTGGTCGGCCCCTTCCAGCCATACCGCCACATACGGACGGTGGTACTCGGCCACGTTGAGCTTGGGTACCTCGACGTTGATGTCCAGGGTGGTGGCATAGGCCGGCGAGGTGGCCAGCAGGCCGCTCAGGGCGATGGTCAGGGTAACGCGCATGGTGCGGCTCCGTTGGGCAGGTCAGTGGATAAGGATCAGGGCGATCAGCAGCGGCACCATCAGGCCCACGCCGACCAGCGGCCAGGTCATGCGGCGCTGGCGGGCATGCAGGTGCAGCAGGAACAGGCCGGTGATGCAGAACACCAGGCAGGCGACGGCAAAGATGTCCAGGAACCAGCCCCAGGCCGGCCCGGCATTGCGGCCTTTGTGCAGGTCGTTGAAGTACGAGACCCAGCCGCGCGCGGTGGATTCGTATTCCACCGCACCGGTTTCGCGGTCGATGCTCAACCAGGCGTCGCCACCGGGGCGGGGCAGGGACAGATAGATCTCTTCCGGCGACCATTCGGCCGGCCGGCGGCCAATCGAGATGCCGAGTTCGTGGTCCAGCCAGCGGGTGGCCGCGCGGGGAATCGGGGCATTGCCGTCTTCGCGGTCGCCAAGCGTGGCCAGCAGGTCGGCCGGCAGCTCCAACTGCTGGTTGACCACCTGCGGGGTGGCTTCGATCTTCGCCGCGTGGTTCAGGGTGAGGCCGGTGGCGGCGAACAGGATCATGCCGATCAGGCACACCGCCGAGCTGATCCAGTGCCACTGGTGCAGGGTGCGCAGCCAGAAGCCTCGGGACTGTTGCTGCTGCACGCTGGAAGACGGGGTGGCCAAGGAGACGCGCTCGGGAATTCAGAGGCGGATTAGATCATTGTTGAGAATGGTTCGCAATTGGTGGGTGAAATCCCGGTAGCGCCGGCCGTTGGCCGGCCCGCATGAATCCATCAC
>NZ_JASCOZ010000235.1 GCF_029960115.1 Stenotrophomonas sp. PS02289 | reverse complement strand
GCTGTGATATGTTTAAAAGAAAGGGTCCCCCGGGGGGGTACGGCATAAGGCCCCACCCCCGAGCCGCATCAACGCTTCACAAAGCGCAGGGTCATGCGGTCGCTTTCGCCGATCGCCTTGTACTTGGCGGCATCGGCGGCATCGTGGTTGTTCGACGGCGGCAGGGTCCACACGCCGTTCGGGTAGTCCTTGGTGTCGCGCGGATTGGTGTTGATCTCGCTGCTGCCGGCCAGCTCGAAACCGGCGGCCTTGGCCAGTGCGATCACCTGCTGCTGGCCCACGTAGCCGCTCTTGTCGTCCGCCGGCACATCGGCCTTGGCGCGGTGCTCCACCACGCCGAGCACGCCGCCGGGCTTGAGCACGTCGTAGAAGCCCTTGAACATGCCTTCGGCCTGGCCCGCGCTGCGCCAGTTGTGCACGTTGCGGAAGGTCAGCACCACATCGGCCGAACCGGGTGCACCAAACACCGGGGCCTTCGGGTCGTACTTCACGACCTGGGTCTTGTCATACATCGCCGGCGTGTCAGCGAACTTCTTGCTCAGGCTGTCCAGACCACGCTGCTGGTAGTCGCGGCCACGGCCTTCGGCGACCGCCATCGGGTCGACCACGGCGGCCACGTAGGTGCCCTTGTCGCGCAGCAGCGGAGCGAGGATCTCCGAGTACCAGCCGCCGCCCGGGGTGATTTCGACCACGGTCTTGCCCGGTTCCACGCCGAAGAACGACAGCGTCTGCGCGGGGTGGCGGTAGGCATCGCGCTGCACATTGGCCGGGGTGCGGCCCTTGCCGTCGACGGCGGCCTGCACGGCCGGGGTGATCGCCGGCTGCGCGTTGGCACCGGCCGGCTTGACCGCCATGGCAGGGGCGGCGAGCAGCAGCGTGGACACGGTGAACAGGCAGGCACAGCTGAGCGAACGGGCTTTCATCGGCACAACTCCAGTGACGGGATGCGGCGAGACTAGCAGCCCATTGCATCAAGGTGTTCACAAATCGTTAGTACGGTGGCGTATTGCGGAACACTGTTTTGTGCGGCGTGCCTCGGCGATGTCATCACCGCGACCGTATGCTGTTCCATTGATTCTCAATGGAGACCTGCCCATGACTGCAGCGCGCGAACTCGGCCGTTCCGGCCTGAAAGTGGCCCCCATCGCGTTTGGCGGCAACGTGTTTGGCTGGGGTGCGGACGAGAAGACCTCGTTCGATCTGCTGGATGCTTTCGTTGACGCCGGCTTCAATCTGGTGGACACCGCCGATGCCTACTCGGCCTGGGTGCCGGGCAACCAGGGCGGTGAGTCGGAAACGATTCTGGGTCGCTGGTTCCAGCGCAGCGGCAAGCGCGACAAGGTGGTGCTGGCAACCAAAGTGGCCAAGTGGGCCGAACGCCCCGGGCTTTCCGCCGACAACATCGCCGCCGCAGTGGAAGACTCGCTGCGCCGCCTGCAGACCGATGTGATCGACCTCTACCAGGCGCACGAAGATGACGAGTCGGTTCCGCTGGAAACCACGCTGGCCGCATTCGGCCGGTTGATCGAACAGGGCAAGGTGCGTGCGATTGGTGCTTCCAACTACAGCGCCACGCGCCTGCGCGATGCGCTGAAGGTGTCGGCCGACTACAAGCTGCCGCGCTATGAAACCCTGCAGCCGGAGTACAACCTGTATGACCGCGCCGGCTACGAGGACGAGCTGGAAGCGGTGGCGCGCGAGCACGGGCTGGGCGTGATCAGCTACTACTCGCTGGCCAGCGGCTTCCTCACCGGCAAGTACCGCAGCGCGGACGACGCCGGCAAGAGCGCCTCGCGTGGCAACAGCGTGGTCGGCAAGTATGTGAACCCACGCGGCCTGCGCATTCTGGAGGCGCTGGATGATGTGGCCGCCTCGCACAAGGCCACGCCGGCACAGGTGGCGCTGGCGTGGTTGATCGCGCAGCCGACCATCACCGCACCGATTGTGAGTGCCACCAACGTGACCCAGCTGCAGGATGTGCTGGCAGCGGCGAAGCTGACGCTGAGTGCTCAGGAGCTGGCGCAGCTGGAGGCCGCTTCGGCGTGACACCGTGGCAACGGGCGCGTAATGCGTGTAAGGTACGCGCCCATTGCCGCCCTGTGCGGTTCCACCCTTCAACCTGAGGCCCCCGATGCACCGCAGTTCCTTCGCCATCGCTCACCGACTCTCGCACATGCTGCACGTGCTGCGTGCGCGCGATGCCGCAGGTGCGAAGCACCCGGCCACACCCTGATCTTCCTGCACGGAGATCGGGCTTCCGATCTCCGAGGCACGCCAACGCCCTCGGATGCTGCATCCGGGGGCGTTTTTGTTTGCGTTGGCGTCAAAGGAATGAATCCATGAACACGCAAGACACATTTGAACTGCTGCACGCCGAAGGCCCGACCCAGATCAAGGGCTGGGTGCGCGGCGTACCGGTGGACGAGCTTGCCCAGCAGCAGCTGCGCAACATCGCCAACATGCCCTTCGTGGGGCCGTGGGTGGCGGTGATGCCCGACGTTCACGTCGGCAAGGGCGCGACCGTGGGCTCGGTGATTCCCACCCGCGGCGCGATCATCCCGGCCGCGGTCGGGGTGGATATCGGCTGCGGCATGGCCGCGGTGCGCACCACGCTGCGGGCGGAAGATCTGCCCGACAATCTGGCCCAGCTGCGCAGCAGCATCGAACGCGCGGTGCCGGTCGGCAACGGCAAAGGCGGCGAACACCGCTTGCTGCCGGACAGCATCCGCAGCCGGATCGAGCGCTCCGGGCTGGTGCAGGGGCTGGACGCGATCAAGGAGCGGCACCGCAAGATCCGCACCGACAAGCTGGCCTGCCAGATCGGCACGCTGGGCGGCGGCAACCACTTCATCGAGATCTGCCTGGATGAAACCGGCGCGGTGTGGGTGATGCTGCACAGCGGCTCGCGTGGCACCGGCAACCTGATCGGCACCTACTTCATCGAGCAGGCGCGCGAGCAGCTGGCGCGGCGGGTGCTGGGCTTCCATCTGCCTGACAAGGACCTGGCGTTCTTCCTGCAGGGCGAGCCGCTGTTCGACGACTACGTGCAGGCGGTGGGCTGGGCACAGGACTACGCGCGTGAGAACCGCGAGGCGATGATGGCGCGGGTGCTGGCCGAGATGCGGTTGCGGCTGCCGAAGTTCCAGCTGGAGAAGCTGGCAGTGAACTGCCACCACAACTACGTGCAGAGCGAGACGCACGGCGGTGAAGAGCTGCTGGTGACTCGGAAGGGCGCGGTGAGCGCACGTGCCGGCGAGCTGGGCATCATTCCTGGCAGCATGGGCACGCGCAGCTACATCGTGCGGGGCAAGGGCAATGCGGAGAGCTTCCACAGCTGCAGCCACGGTGCCGGCCGCGTGCTGAGCCGCACCGCGGCGCGTCAGCAGATCACCCTGGCCCAGCACCGCGAGGCCACCGCACACGTGGAGTGCCGCAAGGACGCGGCGGTGATCGACGAGTCGCCGGCGGCGTACAAGTCGATCGACGCGGTGATGGCGGCACAGAGCGATCTGGTCGAGGTGGTGCACACCTTGCGGCAGGTGGTGTGCATCAAGGGGTGATTCACCCCGCGCCATCGTCCGCAATCAAGGCGTGGTGCAGGCCAACACCTGCACGCACGCCTTCGGCCATGGCCAGGGTGATGTTGCCCATCGTGGTTGCATCACCGGCGGCATACACCCCGGGCACGCTGGTCTGCTTCTGGGCATCCACGCTCAGCAGCACGCCCACGGGGCTGTCTTCCAATACGCAGCCCAGCTGTTCGGCCAGCGGAGACGCCATGTGCTGGCGCGCAGTGACAAACAATGCCCGGATATCGATACGACGACCATCAGCGAGCACCGCGGCACTGAGCTGCGGTGCCTCGCCATCCAACGACACCACTGGCGTGGTTTCCAGAATGACACCGCGCCGCTGCAGGGTTGCCAACTCATCCGGATCGATCTCCGCACCCTGGGTGAAGAAGGTCACCTGCCCCCAGTCGGCCAGCACGCCTGCCATTTTCGGCGACATCGCATGTCCGCCGAGCAGGCCAATCGATCCGCCGCCAATTTCATAGCCGTGGCAGTAAGGGCAATGCACCACAGAACTGCCCCATCGCTCGGCCAACCCGGGCAGCTCCGGCAGCTCATCGCGCACGCCGGTGGCCAGCAGAATCTTGCGCGTGGCCCAGGTCTCACCGCCTTCTGTGCGCAGCGCAAAGCCATCTGGCGTGACGTGTCCGTCCACCACGGTGTCGTTGCTCCAGCGCACGGTGGGGTAGTCCAGCAGCTGCGCCTTGGCCTGCTTCAGCAGTTCGCTGCCGGCAATGCCGTCCAACCCCAGCACGCCATGCGAATGCGCGGCGAAGCGGTTGCGCGGCAGGCCGGCATCCACCACCAGCACGTTGCGGCGAGCGCGCGCGAGGATCAGGCCGGCAGAAAGGCCGGCAAAGCTGCCGCCGACAATGATGGCGTCAAAGGTCATGGGAACCTCCTGAGGTGTGTTTTGCGAGATGCACGGCGAAGTCCGCGCCGAGGGTGGCGAGCGTGGTGGCCTGCAGCCGGGTTTCCAGCAGCGCCTGGGCCTGGCGGTAGCTGTCGTCGAGGGCGTCGTTGACCACCTGCATGACCGGGCAGCCACGGCCGCCTTCTCGGACGCCGGTGTGCAGCAGCGTCGGCGAGCCGAGCGCGCGATAGACGTCCAGCAGGGTGATCTGCGCGGGATCGCGGGCGAGCTGGCTGCCACCGCCGTGGCCGCGCACGGTCTGCACGATTCCGCCCTTGCCGAGCTGCGCCAGCAGTCGGCGGATCACCACCGGGTGCGTGGGCAGGCAGGTGGCGAGCTGCTCGGAGGTGCGCGGGCCGGGTTGGCCGACCAGGTGGGCGACGATGTGGAGGGCGTCGGAGAACTGGTTGTTGGATTTCATGTAACTACGATAGTTACATTATGGGTCGGTTGTCCAGTGCGGTGTTGGATCGCGTGGGCCGGCCAACGGCCGGCGCTACCAAAGACGGCAGCATTGCATCCGGTAGCGC
>NZ_JASCOZ010000234.1 GCF_029960115.1 Stenotrophomonas sp. PS02289 | reverse complement strand
GTGCCGGCCTTAGGCCGGCACTACGGTTGTGACGTGCGCGAATGGTGCGAATGAATGCCGGCCATGGGCCGGCACTACCGGTGTGGCGTGGGGTGCGGTAGGGTCGGTCGATAGACGACCGCACGTGGCAGTGATTGCTGCTGTAACGCATGACCCTCGAACGGAGACGTGCTTCTACGTCACAGGTCATGCGTTCGCTGCGCTGATCACCACTATCGTCCGTCGTCTGTCGACCGACGCTACCACAGGCATTTCCATGAGCCAGAGCATCCTGTTGTATTTCAATGAGAGACCCGTGGCGACGCTGCAGGATCTACGCGTCGAGACACCCTGGTCCACAGCACAGGCGCGCTTTCTCGATGCGGCACTCGGAGACGTGTTGGAGCGGGTTGCACGCTTTCGAACGTTCGACGAGCAACTGGAAGCGCTGGATCTGCCGGAGGATGAAGAAGAGGCACGATGGGAGGCGAAACTTGCCGAGCTCGGATTGACGCATGCCGACCTTGGTCTGGATTTCGACGGGCAATGGTCGGTGGTATTGGAGGATGGAGCGGAACACGAAGTCCGGTCCATCCGGTTTGAGGACGGTGTAGTGCAGTGGCGCGGGTGATCCAGCCCCGCGGGTACGCCCATGGCTTTGGCCCACAGGGCGGCATGCACCCGGCGTAGTGACACGCCATGCGTGTCACCACACCCTTCCGCACGCCCTGATCAGAACCGCGCCGTCGCCCCCACAAAGAACGTGCGCGCGCCGCCGTCGTAGTTGTTGCCTTCGTCGATGGTCGACACATCGCCCAGGTTCAGCACACCGGCACGCAGGGTCAGATTCTCGTTCACATCAAACCCGGTCACCAGGTCCACCGTGGTGTATGCCTTCGCAAAGGTGGCACTCGTCGCCGAGACCAGCTGCTTGCCTATGTGCTGCGCGCTGAGGTTCAACGACCACGCGTCGGTGACCTGCCAGTCCAGCGAGGTGTTGGCGGTCAGCTCCGGCACCACGAGTAAGGTCGCCCCGGTGGTGCGGTTCTTCGACTCCAGCATGCGGGTGGCATTGGTGGTCCAGCTCAGGCGTTCGTGCAGCGGCACGGTGACGCTGGCTTCGACGCCACGGGTGCGCGCCTTCTGGATGTTCTGCGCCACCGTCCACCAGTAGCCGTTGACGAAGCTGGTGGTCTGGCCGGGAATCTGGGCCAGCGGCACCTGCTCGATCTTGTCGTCGAAGTTGGTCAGGAAGTAGGTGGCCGATGCGGACCAGCCGTTCTTGTCAAAGCCGACGCCCAGCTCGTAGTTGGTGCTGGTTTCCGGTTCCAGGTTGGGATTGCCGGCCATGTAGCAGCCACGGGTGCCGTCAGCATTTACCGAGGTGCTGCTCCAGCCCTCCACGGTGAGCGCGCGGCAGCCGTTGCCGCCGGACTGGGTGGCTGCGCCGGCGGTGCCCTGTTTCAGGTTCGGGGCGCGGAAGCCTTCGGAGATGCCACCGCGGATCGTCCAGGCGTCACTCGGGTGCCACACCCCGTAGATGCGCGGGCTGAGGTTGTCGTCGTAGTTTTCGGTGTTGTCCCAGCGCAGACCCACGGTCAGGATGAAGCGCTCATGCAGGGTGATGTGGTCTTCGGCAAACAGCGCCCAGGAATCGGCCTCGCTGGTGGGGCTGATGCGGCCGCTGCCAGTCCAGGTCACCGGCACGGTGCCGATGGTGTCGCTGTTCTCCAGTTCCTCTCGCTTCCACTGGCCACCGACGTTCAGGCTGTGCTCGAAGCCCCAGTGGAAACCACTGGTGAAGGCCGTATCGAACACGGTCTCCTTGGAGTGGTTGCCCACTTCGCTGCCCTTGTCCTCGTAGTCGTTCTGCACCAGGGTGGTCTTGGAGGTGCTGGCGTCGCCGTACTTGCCGTCGTGGGTCAGCACGTAGCCGGTCTGTACCAGCTTGGACAGCCCCCAGCTGCTGACGGCACCCGCTCCGCTGTTGCGCTGCACGCCGCGCGAGGCTTCCACGCCCACGGTGTGATCGTCATTGATCCGCCAGTTGAACAGCACATTGGCATTCTCGGCCTTGTTGCCGGGCGTCTGGCGCGCACCACGGTCGGATTCGCGATCGGTCACGTTGGCACCCACGCGCAGGCCGAGGTTCTCGGTCAGTGGGCCACTGAACAGCGCGCCCATCTGGGTGGTGTTGCCACGGTCATCGGCATCCGGCTTGCTGTAGTTGAAGGTCACCGAGCCACCCCATTCAGTGGCGACCTTGCGGGTGATGATGTTGATCACCCCGCCCATGGCATCGCTGCCGTACAGCGAAGACATCGGCCCACGCACCACCTCGATGCGCTCGATCATGTCCGGGGACAGCCAGTTGAGGTCCTGCGGGCCCAGGTCGTCGCGGTAGTTGACGCCCGCCGAGCTGCCCTGGCGACGGCCGTCGATCAGGATCAGGGTGTACTGCTCGGGCAGACCGCGCAGGCGGATCTTCGACTGGGCACCGGAGAGCGCATAGCCACCGGTCACGCCCGGCACGGTGCTGAGCAGCTGGCCGATGCTGCTGACCGGCTTGCGCTCGATCTCTTCGCGGGTGATGACGCTGATGCTGGCCGGGGCGTCCTTGATCCACTGCTGCGCGCCGGTGGCGGTGACCACCACGGTGTCCATCTGCTGGGCGTTACCGTTGGCGGCGGCATCCGGGGCGGCGTGGGCCTGGCTGGCGAGGGCCAGGGCGACAGCAAGGGACAGAATGGAAGCGGTACGCGAAACGTGGGGGAATGACATCGAAGCAGTACTCCTGATGGCAGGGTCCGCTGGCGATGGCTGGGACATCCTTGTGGGTTGATTGCGACAGAAAACTTAACAACTGTATCACGAATCATTCGCATGTGACACAAATCGACACGTGGTGTTCGGGTATCTGGCGTGAGACGTGAAATGTTATAATGTCCCACTTCTGCCGCTTCCCGAAGTGGCAACCCCCATCGTTTCAGGCTCCCAAGTCCCCATGAAGATCCACGTCCTCGTGGCCGCCGTTGCGGCTGCCCTGCTTGCCCCCACCGCTTACGCGCAGTCGGCCGACTCCGCACTTACCCTGGGCAAGGTGGATGTCCACCAGCACGCCGAAGGCCAGCTCTCCGCGCACCAGGTGCTGACTTCGGTGGACGTGCTGGGGGCCGACCAGATCGAGGACAAGAACGTCTCACACAGCTGGGAACTGCTGGGCCAGATGCCGGGCATGCAGCTGACCGAAACGCGCCAGGGCGCCGAATCGGGCAAGGTGAGCTTCCGCGCCTTCAACGGCGAGGGCTATCTCAACGCGATCAAGACCCTGATCGACGGCGTGCCCAGCAACGTCAACAGCGGCAACCAGCGCTTCATCGACATGCTGTTCCCGTTGGAAATCAGTTACATCGAAGTGGTGCGCGGCACCAACGATCCGCGCTACGGGCTGCACAACATCGGCGGCAACGTGAACTTCGGCACCCGCCAGGGTGGCAACTACGCCGATGCGCGGCTGGGCTATGGCAGCTACAACACGCGTGAGGCGCAGTTCGCGCTGGGCCGTCAAAGCAACGGCTTCGCGCAGAACTACTTCGTCGGCTGGAATGACACCGACGGCTACCGCGACCACGACAGCTCGAAGAAGTACGCCATCGGTGGCAAGTGGTTCTACGGAGACCTGGACCAGGACGGCATGCGTATCGGCCTGACCGCACGTGCCTACCACCACGAGGCCGACGAAGCCGGCTTCATGACCGCCGACGAGATGCGTGCTGACCGTCGCGGTTCGGACATCCGCAACGCCAATGACGGCGATGACCGTGACATGCGCCAGTTCGCCGTGCACATGGACCTGAAGCTGACCGACAACGTGTTCTTCGGCACCAAGCTTTACTACAACCGCTACGAAGACGACCGCCGCGTCACCTTCAGCGACTTGCCGACCGGCAATGCACCGCGCCAGCGCCGCATCTGGGATGAGAAGCAGGTGGGCATGCTCAACACCGTGACCTGGCAGGCCAGCGACGTGCTGACCCTGGAGGGCGGGCTGAACTACGAGCACCAGGACAACGCCTACATCCGCCAGCGCTTCAATTACAGCGAGCCGACCGACTTCTGGGCCACGCCGGCACGCGTGCAGAATGACGACCGCCACACCTTCGACAACTGGGGTGCGTATGTGCAGGCGATCTACCAGCCGATCGATGCACTGAAGATCGTGCCGGCCTACCGCGTGGATCGCTTCGATGGTGACACGCACCTGCCCGGTGGCATCACCGGCAAGCTGCAGGACTACGGCACCATCGAGCAGCCGAAGCTGAGCGTGGTATACGCCTTCAATCCGACCACCAACGTGTACGCGAACTGGGGTCGGACCTTCCAGGTACTGACCGGTTCCACTCCGCCGGCCTACCTGACCCCGGGCCAGGCGGCCGTGGCACCGTCCACCAATACCGGCGTAGAACTCGGCCTGAAGTTCAGCCCGTTCGCCGGCAGCCAGGCACGCCTGGCGGTGTGGCAACAGGATGCGGAGAACGAAACCTCGAACATGCCGGCCACCGGTACCACCGTGACCCTGGGCAAGACCCGCCGCCGCGGCGTGGACGCGCAGTTCAACGCGCAGATCGGTGAGAAATGGACGGTGTGGGCTTCGCATGCTTACCAGGAAGCCAAGATCACCCGCGACGACCGCGCCGCCAGCATCAGTCTGGAGGGCAACGAAGTGGCCGCGGTACCGCGTCATATCAGCAACATCGGCCTGGACTACCAGGCCACCGAGGCGCTGCAGTTGGGTCTGCAGGGCCGCGCGCAGGGGGACTACTACCTGGAAGAGCGCAATGTCGCCGGCAAGTACGGCAACTTCGCCGTGCTCGACCTGAGCGCGCGTTACCAGTTCAGCCCGCTCTGGAGCGTGGACGTGCAGGTGAAGAACGTGACCGGTCGTGAGTATGTGTACGCGTGGTATGACAGCTTCTTCCAGGACCAGGCGCAGCCAATGTTCTCGCCGGCCGCCGGCGGCTCGGTGTTTGTCGGGTTCAACATGAAGCTGTAGGTAGCGCCGGCCGTTGGCCGGCCATGGGAATGCGTGGGCCGGCCA
>NZ_JASCOZ010000233.1 GCF_029960115.1 Stenotrophomonas sp. PS02289 | reverse complement strand
GGGGGGGGGGGGGGGGGGGGGGGGGGGGGGCCCCCCCCCCCCCCCCCCCCCCCCCCCCCCCCCCCCGGGCTCAACGACCACATCGTCGCAACTGGTGCAGAATGTGCCGGTTTCCCCTCTACCGTGCGGCCTGCCCCCATGACCACACCGAGCCCCCGCTCCGCCCTGTTCTGCGCCCTGGGCCTGGCCTGCGCCAGCTTCTCCGTTGCCGCACAGGAAGTCGCCCCGACCCCGGCCACGCCGGAGGCCTGCGCACTGGTCGGCTCCGATGCCGCCCGCCTGGCCTGCTACGACACCTTGTTCCGCCGTGGCGTGCAGACCACCCAGGAGGCCGACGCCGCGGCCATCGCTGCGCAGCAGGCACGCCGTGAGGAACGCCAGGCCGCGCGCGAGGCACAGGCCGACGCGCCCACGGGCGAGAAGGTCAAACACCGTCTCGGCGAGCTGTTCAAGAATGATGGCCATGAGCAGGCGCTGGCTAACGCCGGCAAGGGTTCGCTGCTGGACAGCCGCTGGGAACTGGCGCAGGACTCCAAGCTGGGCGCGTTCCAGTTGCGCGCCTACAAGCCGGTGTATCTGCTGCCGGCGTTCTGGACCAGCGACAAGAACCAGACCCCGCAGTCGCCCAACCCGGACAACACGGTCACCACGCCGCAGCAGCTGGACAGCAACGAGCTGAAGTTCCAGCTCAGCTTCAAGACCAAGGTGTGGGAGAACGTATTCGGCGACAACGGCGACCTGTGGGCGGGCTATACCCAGAGCTCGCGCTGGCAGGCCTACAACGCAGACAACTCGCGCCCCTTCCGCGAAACCAACTACGAGCCGGAAGTGATGATGATGTTCCGCACCGGCTATTCGATTGGCGGCTGGCGCGGGCGCATGGCCGGCTTGAGCCTGACCCACCAGTCCAACGGCCGCGCCGACCCGCTGTCGCGCAGCTGGAACCGGGTGATTCTCAATGTGGGCCTGGACCGCGAGAACTGGGCGCTGGTGTTACGCCCGTGGTACCGCCTGCCGGAAGACCGCGAAGATGACAACAATCCGGACATCGAGGATTACATGGGCCGCGGCGACGCGGTGCTGACCTGGAACCGCAACGGCCATGAGGTTTCGTTGCTGGCGCGGCACTCGCTGCGTGGGGGCGACCGCTCGCACGGTGCCTTGCAGCTGGACTACGGCTTCCCGATCAGCAACCTGCTGCGCGGCCACATCCAGGTGTTCGATGGCTATGGCGAAAGCATGATCGACTACAACCACAAGGCCACCTACGTGGGTGTGGGCGTCTCGTTGCTGGAGTGGTACTGATGACCGTGGCGATCTGGCACAACCCGCGCTGCGGCAACTCGCGCGGCGCGCTGGAACATATCCGCGCGGCCGGTATCGAACCGGTGATCCGTGATTACCTGACCGATGTTCCCAGCGAGGCCGAGCTGCGCCAGGTGCTGGCTGATGCCGGGCTGCAGGTGATCGAGCTGGTGCGTCACAAGGAAGCGGTGTTCGACGAGCTGGGGCTGGCGGGCGCAGATGACGCCACCCTGCTGGCGGCGATGCAGACGCACCCGATTCTGATCAACCGACCGGTGGTGATCACGCCGAAGGGTACCAACCTGTGCCGGCCGCCGGAAAAGGTGCTGGCGTTGTTGTGATCGGTTGATCAGCCGCCGCAACGCGACGAACACTGACTCAACTGCTCGCCACAGCCCAGCTCCGGCATCCGGTCGGCGCAGCTGTTGGCGCTCATGTCGCAGTAACGCCGTTGTTCGGGATCTTTGAGCTCCGAACACCGGCTGGCATTTCGCGCCACGTCCGCCTCGCATTGCGACAGCCGCGTGGAGCGCGGCTCGGCCGCGCAACGTCGATAGGTTTCCTGGCACTGGATCGCGCACTGGGCGCTGGCGGTGAAGCCGACGCCGCCGTCGTAGCCGGTGTCGGTGCTGCGGCACGAGGCCAGTAGGAAAAAGGCGGCCAGCGCTGCCGCGATGCGGATTCCGTGCATGAAGTGCTCCTTGTGGTGCCTACACCGTAGCAGATTCAGCCGGGCAGAGCCCGGCTCTACGGAGTTCATCGCCAGTCGGTGATGTCCTCGCGCCGGTACACCTCTGCAAATGCAGGACGCGCCTTCATGCGGTCCGCATACGCTTTCAACACCGGCCAGGTGTCTGTCGGCCGCGGCATGTTGCGCGACCAGCGCATCAGCATCGTCAGCATGAAATCCACCACGCTCAGCTGCTCACCCAGTACATAAGGACCTGCGGCCTGCAGGTGCTCGGAAAACTGCTGCCAGGCATTTTCCAGTTGCTGGCGTGCGTGTTCGCGAACGGCGTCGACGTTGTCCGCGCCCGCTACCTCATCGGCGTAGAACCAGGCCCGGTACGCCGGCTGCAGGGTATTGGCGCACCAGAACATCCAGCGATAGGCCACGCCCCGTTCCGGCGTTCCGGGTGCTGGCAGCAAGCCCGCCTGCGGATGGCGGTCGGCCAGGTAGAGCGCGATGGCGGCGGCTTCGGTCAGCACCTGCCCGTCGATCAGCAGCGTGGGGACGCGGCCGGCGGGATTTAGCGCAAGGTAATCAACCGCCTTCTGTTCGCGCGTGTCGAAATCGAGCAGAACCAGCTGGTGATCGATCTGCAGTTCCAGCAACAGCCAATGCACCACCAGCGAGGCGGTGCTGCGGGAACCGTACAGGGTGGTGGTCATGGGCGCGGTGGTGGTCGGGATGGGGAACCCGATTATGTCTGGCCGAAACGCCTGCCGCGACAGGGACCGTAGAGCCACGCCCTGCGTGGCTGTGAGGACGTCGGGCACCGCGAAGCCACGCAGGGCGTGGCTCTACATCTGCGGGGAGCACCGCGAAGCCACGCAGGGCGTGGCTTTGCATCAGGCCTCAGGCCACCACAACGGGGATTCCCGCTATGCGTGCCTGCCACTCGCGCGGACCGGTGGTGTGCACCGACTCGCCGGTGGAATCCACTGCCACAGTGACCGGCATGTCCTGCACGGTGAACTCGTAGATCGCTTCCATGCCCAGGTCGGCGAAGCCCACCACCTTGGCCGCCTTGATCGCCTTGGACACCAGGTAGGCCGAACCGCCCACCGCCATCAGGTAGGCGGACTTGTTGTCGCGGATCGCCTCGATGGCGGCCGGGCCGCGCTCGGCCTTGCCGACCATGCCCAGCAGGCCCGTCTGTTCCAGCACCTGGCGGGTGAACTTGTCCATGCGCGTGGCCGTGGTCGGACCGGCCGGGCCCACCACTTCGTCACGCACCGGATCGACCGGGCCGACGTAATAGATGAAACGACCCTTCAGGTCCACCGGCAGCGGTTCGCCCTTGTTGAGCATGTCGACCATGCGCTTGTGCGCCGCGTCGCGGCCGGTCAGCAGCTTGCCGTTGAGCAGCAGGGTCTGGCCCGGCTTCCAGCTGGCCACGTCTTCCGAGGTGATCGTGTCCAGGTCCACACGGGTGCCCTTGGACGCGTCATAGGTGATCTCCGGCCAATCGGCCAGCGACGGCGGGTCCAGCATCACCGGGCCGCTGCCGTCCAGGGTGAAGTGCGCATGGCGGGTGGCCGCGCAGTTCGGAATCATCGCCACCGGCAGGTTGGCCGCGTGGGTCGGGAAGTCCTTGACCTTGATGTCCAGCACCGTCGTCAGGCCGCCCAGGCCCTGCGCGCCGATGCCCAGCGCGTTGACCTTGTCGTACAGCTCCAGGCGCAGTTCTTCGGCACGGTTGGACGCGCCGCGGGCCTTCAGTTCGTTGATGTCGATCGGCTCCATCAGCGATTCCTTCGCCAGCAGCATCGCCTTTTCAGCGGTGCCACCAATGCCGATGCCCAGCATGCCCGGCGGGCACCAGCCCGCGCCCATGGTCGGCACCGTCTTCAGCACCCAGTCGACGATCGAATCGGACGGGTTGAGCATCGCGAACTTGCTCTTGGCTTCCGAACCACCACCCTTGGCCGCCACGATCACCTCGACGGTGTCGCCCGGCACGATCTTGACGTTGACCACGCCCGGGGTGTTGTCCTTGGTGTTGATGCGCTTGCCGGCCGGGTCTGCCAGCACCGAGGCGCGCAGCTTGTTGTCCGGGTGGTTGTAGGCACGGCGCACGCCTTCGTTGGCCATGTCTTCCACGCCCATGGTGGCGTCGTCCCAGCGCACGTTCATGCCGATTTCCAGGAACACGGTGACGATGCCGGTGTCCTGGCAGATCGGCCGGTGGCCTTCGGCGCACATGCGCGAGTTGATCAGGATCTGCGCCATTGCTTCCTTCGCGGCCGGCGATTCCTCGCGCTCGTAAGCGGCGGCAAGGCTCTTGATGTAGTCGACCGGGTGGTAGTACGAGATGTACTGCAGCGCGTCGGCGATGGACTGGATGAGGTCTTCCTGCTTGATCGATGTCACGTAATGCTCGCTTGCTCGGGGCTGGCGTGGGAGTTAGCCGGTCATTTTACCCCTCCGGCCGCACGGAGTTGGGAATGACTCCTGATAACGGCCGGACAGTCCGTTGCGGGACCGCCAATCCCGTTCGCCTGCCGCGTCCACTACGATGCCCGTGCCCAATCCGGACGCCATGGAGTTCCCGCAATGTCTGCTTCTCCCCGTGTTCATTACGCCCGACTCGCTGCCGATGCCTTCAAGGCTCTGCTGGCCACCAGCAAGGCCGTGCACGACAGCTCGATCGACCCGACCCTGATGGAACTGGTGTTCCTGCGCGTGTCGCAGATCAATGGCTGCGGCTACTGCATGGACATGCACGGCACCGCCCTGCGCAAGGGCGGGATCGAGCCGCGCAAGCTCGACACCCTGCCCGCCTGGCATGAAAGCCGGTTCTTCGATGACCGCGAAAAGGCCGCCCTGGGGTGGGCCGAAGCCCTGACCCGGCTGCCCAGTGGGGCTCCGTCGGATGCCGCCTTCGACGCGCTGGCACCGCATTTCGATGAGAAGGGCATCAGTGACCTGAGCATGGGGATCGCGGTGATCAACGCGTGGAACCGGTTGGGTGCGGGGTTGTTGCCGCCGCTGCCCTGAGCCGGGCGAGATCCGGTAGCGCCGGCCGTTGGCCGGCCCTCATGAACGCCGGAAACATGCCGTGGGCCGGCCAACGGC
>NZ_JASCOZ010000232.1 GCF_029960115.1 Stenotrophomonas sp. PS02289 | reverse complement strand
CCCCCCCCCCCCCCCCCCCCCCCCCCCCGCCCCCCCCCCCCCCCGCCGGGAACCCGATGGTAGGGCTTCGTTGCCGCCAACAACAGCTACGCCCATGGAACACCGGGTAGCGCCGGCCGTTGGCCGGCGTACCGACCAACGGTCGGTACCGACCGTGGTGGGATCCCCGGGTAGGTCACGACCGTTGGTCGTGCCCCTTCAGGGTTTGTTGAGGAAATTATTGGCCAGCAGGTCCCGCACATCCCGCACCCGCCCGCTGAGCACCGCCTTGGCCGCATACAGCGCAGTGCCCGCCACCTGCTTGGCCTCCACCTGCGGCGGCATCACCAGCTCGGTGGGGCTGGTGTGCACATCCAACAGCGCCGGGCCGGGATGGGCCAGCACGTCCTGCACGGCCTGCTCGAGGTCCTCGCTGCGGGTCACGGTGCGGCCGTAGAAGCCGATCACCTCGGCCAGACGGCCGAAATCAGGGTTCTTCAGGTCGGTGTAGTTGTCCAGCAGGCCTTCCACCTTCTGCTCCAGCTCGACGAAGTTCAGCGAGCTGTTGTTGTAGACCACCACCTTGATCGGCAGATTCTCCTGCACTGCGGTGAGCAGATCACCCAGCAGCATGGCAATGCCGCCATCGCCGGACAGGGAAATCACCTGACGACCGGGAAAGGCCTTCTGCAGCCCCAGCGCCTGCGGCATCGCATTGGCCATCGTGCCGTGCAGCAGGCTGGTCAGGGTGCGGCGACGGCCATTGGCGCGGATGTGGCGCAGGATCCAGACCATGGGCGAGCCGCCGTCGGCGGTGAACAGCGCATCATCGCTGGCATGGCGATCGATCAGCGCGGTCAGATGCTGCGGATGGATCAGTGTGCCCTCGCCCGGCTGCTCCTCGTCGGCACGGGTGGCCAGTGCCTTGTCGCGGCGCTCGATGCACTCGTCGAGGAAGCTGCGGTCCTCGCGCGGAGGCAACAGCGGCAACAATGCATCCAAAGTCGGACCGATATCCCCCACCACGCCCAACTGCACCGGGTGGCGACGCCCCAGGTGGCTGCCGTCACGGTCGACCTGGATCAACGTGGCTTTGTCGGGGTAGTACTGGCCCCAGGCGAAATCAGCGCCCAGGAGCAGCAGGGTGTCGCAGGCCATCAGCGTGTGAAAACCCGATTCGATGCCGAAGATGCCGGTCATGCCCATGTTGTACGGGTTGTCGTGCTCCACGAAGTCCTTGGCGCGCGAGGTATGCGCAATGGGGGCCTTCAGCCGTTCACCCAGCGCCACCAACGCGTCATGCGCGTGCTCGCAGCCAGCACCGGCATAGATGCCGATCCGCTTCCCTTCGGCAATCAGCGCCGCGATACGCTGCAGTTCCTCGTCGCTGGGGCGCAGCACCGGCTGGGTGACGTGCACGCCGAAGGGCACATCGTGCTTCACTTCCGCTTCGCTGATATCGGCCGGCAGAATCACCACCGCGACACCCCGGCGGCTGATCGCCGTCTGGCAGGCCAGGGCCACGACACGACGCGCCTGCTCGGGGTTGTATACCTGTTCGCAGAACACGCTGCAGCTGGCATACACCGCCTTGAAGTCCACTTCCTGCGGGAACTCCATGCCCAGTTCGGTGGTGACCACCTGGCTGGCGATCAGGACAAGCGGCGCACGGTTGCGGTTACTTTCAAAGATGCCGTTGATGAAATGCAGGCTGCCCGGACCGCAGGAACCGGCGCATGCGGTCAACTGTCCGCTGATCAGCGAATCGGCCCCGGCGGCAAACGCGGCCACCTCTTCATGGCGCACATGCACCCAGTCGATGTCGCTGCGATGGATGGCATCGGTGACGTGATTGAGGGTGTCGCCGACGATTCCGTAACAGTGGCGCACACCGGCCGCCTGCAGGGTTTCAACGACGATTTCGGCAACGCGCTTGCTCATGACAGGACATCCACAGTTCCGGGGGAAGCTGCAGCCTAGTCCTGCGCAGGTGACACCGGCGTGCGAAAACACGCCGGTTCATACCTATGTATGTCCCGCTTAAAACGAAACCTCCACCGCCTGCTGCGCCCACAACACACTCTGGTGCCCCGTGGCCTGCTTCCACGCCAGCCGGATCGCCTCGATATCGGCGCGACGCTGCGGCGTGTTCTCATGCAGCACCACCAGCACCTTGGTGCGCAGGCGGTTGGGTTCTTTCGCACCACGGAACAGCCACTGGCCGTAGGCATCGAACACGGTCAGACCATCGGGGAAACGCGGCGTGACCTGCTTGTCGAGGAAATCGCGCCACTGTGCGTCGGTAATCGCATCGGTCTGCTTGCGCTCGGAGGCCCCGCTCTCTTCGCCCACACCGAAATACAGCTCGCTGCGCACCCAGCCCGCCGCGGCATCAGGGCGCGCGGCGTCGCCCTGCAACGTGGCGGTGACGGCAGCCGGTGTGCTCGCGGTCGAGGCCGGGCCGGCGGCGGTAGCGCAACCACTGGCGGCCAGGATCACAGCGAACAGCAGGGCATAGGACTTCATCGGGTACATCTCCGGAAAACGTGCGGGGGAAGGAAGCGTGCAGGACATCCGGTTCCTGCGCAGATCACCAACGGTTATCTGCTGATGCCCAGCCTGCATGCAAGCCCGGTCAATCGGGACTTGCATCACAGGGCGTCATCACGCCAATATAATATATCGCTTCATCCGGATGGATGTAAATGAAACCATTCATCCCCTCCCCCTCCTCCCCCCGTCGTTCTGCTGGAGTCCGCATGTCCCGCCCGTCCGCGTCCCGCCTTGGCCTTGCCATTGCCCTGGTCCTCTCCTCTCCCCTGCTGGCCCAGGACCTCCACGCGCAGGACGCGCCGGCTTCAGCCACCACCCTGGACACGGTGATCGTCACCGGCACCCGCGCCATCGACCGCACCGTGCTGGAATCCACCTCGCCGGTGGACGTGCTCACCGCCGAGGACATCCGCAAGGCCGGTGTGGTCAACGGCGAGCTCGGCAGCGCCCTGCAGACCCTGCTGCCGTCGTTCAACTTCCCGCGCCAGTCCAACTCCGGCGGTGCCGACCATGTGCGCGCCGCACAGCTGCGTGGCCTGTCGCCCGACCAGGTGCTGGTGCTGGTGAACGGCAAGCGCCGCCATACCAGCGCACTGGTCAACACCGACAGCAAGATCGGCAAGGGCACCACGCCGGTGGACTTCAATTCCATCCCGGTCAGCGCGATCCAGCGCATTGAAGTGCTGCGCGACGGTGCTGGCGCGCTGTACGGCTCCGATGCGGTAGCCGGCGTGATCAACGTCATTCTCGACAACGCGCCGGAAGGCGGTGCCATCGAGGCCAGCTTCGGTGCGCACCACACCGACCTCAAGCCGATTGACCGCAACATTACCGACGGCCAGACCAGCTTCTTCAGCGCCAAGGTGGGCACCGCGCTGAGCGACAACGGCGGCTTCCTGCGCGTGGGCCTGGAACTGAAGAACCGCGAAGGCACCAACCGCGCCGGCTTCGACCAGATTCCGCCGTGGGACCAGAGCGACACCAACCTGGCCGTTCAGGGCCAGCGCAACTACGTGCTGGGCGATGGCAAGACCAAGGATCTCAACGCCTGGATCAACAGCGAACTGCCGTTCGGTGAAACCTCGAAGTTCTACTTCTTCAGCACCTTCAACCAGCGCGACAGTGAAGGCGCGAACTACTTCCGCTACCCGGACAGCGACGCCAACTGGCCGGAGATTTACCCGAACGGCTATCGCCCGATTTCCGAAGGCGAGAACCGCGACGTGCAGGCCGTGGCCGGTGCGAAGGGCCAATGGGGCGAATGGAACTACGACGCCAGCCTGGACTACGGCTTCAACACCTTCACCTACCGCCTGCGCAATTCGCTGAACGCCTCGCTGGGCCCGACCAGCCCGACCACGTTCAAGACCGGCGATTACCGCAACGAACTGACTGTGGGCAACTTCGACCTGGGCCGGGTGTTCACCCAGGGCAACAACAGCCACAGCCTGGGCCTGGGCGTTGAAGCGCGACGCGACCACTACCAGACCCGCCCGGGTGATCCGGCCAGCTACGCCGCCGGTCCGTACACCGACCGCCCGACCGGCTCGCAGGCCGGCGGTGGCTTGACCCCGCAGGACGCCACCTCGCTGTCGCGCGATGTGGCGAGTGCCTATGCCAGCCTGTCCAGCACCTTCGGCGACCACTTCAGCAGTGACTTGGCCGCACGCTATGAGCACAGCGACGACTACGGCGGCGAGCTGACCGGCAAGCTGGGCCTGCGCTACGAGTTCACCCCGGCGTTCGCACTGCGCGGTGCCATCTCCAACAATTTCCGCGCACCGTCGCTGGCACAGATAGGCTATGAATCCACCTCCACCGGCTACAACGCCGCTGGCCAGCTGGTGCAGGGCCGTGTGCTGTCGGTGAACAACCCCATCGCCCGTGGCCTGGGTGCGCGCGACCTGAAGCCGGAAAAGTCGATCAACACCAGCCTGGGCTTTACCAGCCGCATCGGCGACCACTTCGATGTGTCGCTGGACTTCTACCAGATCGACATTGACGACCGCATCGCCATTTCCGAAAGCATCACCGGCGATGCATTGACGGACTACGTGCAGCAGCAGTTCGGCGTGGCCGGGCTGCAGAGCGCCAGCTTCTTCGTCAATGCCGCCGATACCCGCACCCGCGGCGCGGAACTGGTGAGCAACTGGCGGCAGTCGCTCGCGGGCGGCGAACTGGTGCTGACCGGCACCTACGCCTACAACAAGACCACGCTGAAGAACGTGCTGGCGACCCCGTCCAGCCTGCTCGCGCTGGACCCGGACTACGTGCTGTTCGGTGTGGAGGAAACCAACACCCTGACCGACGCCACGCCGCGCACGCGGGGTTCGCTGGCGGCCGCATGGACCAACGACCGTTGGGCACTGAACAGTCGTTTGACCCGCTACGGCAGTGCCACGCGCGTGTTCAACTTCGGTGACGGCTTCATTCCGCGCCAGACCTATGGGGCGGAATGGCAGCTCGATGCGGAAGTGGAGTTCAAGATCACGCCGCAGTGGAGCGTGGCGCTGGGTGGGCAGAACCTGACCGACAACTATTCGGATCTGTCCAACGAGGACATCTACTATTACGGCAACCTGCCGTATGACGTGCTGTCACCGATTGGCAGCAATGGTGCGTATTACTACGGGCGTGTCAGGTATACGTTCTGATCGAAGTGTACGGAGTGCCGGCCAACGG
>NZ_JASCOZ010000231.1 GCF_029960115.1 Stenotrophomonas sp. PS02289 | reverse complement strand
GTCCTGGGGTGAGCGGCGGGGGGGGCAGGCCCAACAAGCCTGCGGCCGCACAAGGCGGCCGCAGACAGGATAGGGGCAATTGGTGCCCGTAGTTACTTCAGCGTGGTCTCGAACAGCTTGAGAATGCGCTTGTACTGGTCCAGCCAGGAGTCGGCACGGACGTAGCCGTGGCGTTCCAGCGGGTAGGGGGCAATGCTCCAGTTGTCCTTGTGCAGCTCGATCAGCTTCTGGGTCAGGTTGACCGAGTCCTGGAAGAACACGTTGTCATCCATCATCCCGTGGGCGATCAGCAGGTTGTCCTGCAGGCCCTCGGCGTACTCGATCGGCGACGAAATGCGGTACGCCTCCGGGTCGATGTCCGGGGTGTTGAGGATGTTGGACGTATAGCCGTGGTTGTACTGGTGCCAGTCGACCACCGGACGCAGCGCGGCACCGGCCTTGAACGTGCCCGGGGCACGGAACAGCGCCATGAAGGTCATGAAGCCGCCGTACGAGCCGCCGTAGATGCCGGCGTGGTCACGGTCGCCCTGCTGGTTGGCCACCAGCCACTCCAGGCCGTCCTGGTAGTCCTGCAGTTCCGGGTGACCCATGTTGCGGTAGATGGCGGTGCGCCAGTCGCGGCCGTAGCCCTCGCTGCCGCGGTAGTCCATGTCCAGCACCACGTAGCCCTTCTGCACCAGCAGGTTGTGGAACATCTGCTCGCGGAAGTAGGCCGGGTAGCGCTGGTGCACGTTCTGCAGGTAGCCCGCGCCGTGCACGAACATGGCGATCGGGTACTTCTTGCCCGGCTCCAGGTTCTCCGGGCCGTAGTACTTGGCCCAGACCACGCCGGCACCGTGCTTGGACGGCACCTGTACCAGCTTGGGCTGGATCCACTCGCGCGCCTTGAACTCGGCGCTGCGGGTGTCGGTCAACACCTTGGCCTGGCCGCCAGCCGTCGGCACGACCGCCAGCTGCGCCGGCAGGTAGGCACCGGAGTAGCGGACCAGCAGCTGGCTGCCGTCCGGCGACAGCGAGAAATCTTCCACGCCGTTGAGGTTGGTCAGCTCGCGCACCTGGCGGCTGGCGGTGTCCACCGCACAGACTTCGTAGTCACCCGGGGTCTGCTGGTTGCACAGGAAGTAGAAGCCGCGGCCGTCGGCGCTGGGCACCGGCATCGAGGTTTCCCACTTGCCGCCGGTCAGCGCCTGCGGCTTGGCCGTGCCCTGCTGGGTGTACAGGTGCGAATAGCCGGACTCTTCCGACAGCAGCCACAGGGTCTTGTTGTCGCTGGACCAGCCGAAGTCGTTGAAGCCCCAGTTGATCCACGCAGCGTCAGTCAGGCGATGGCGATTGACCAGCTTGGCGTCGGCCGGGTTCAGGCTGGCGATCCAGCGGTCCTTGTTGTCATTGGCGCGCAGCATGATCGCGGCCTGCTGGCCGTCGGCGCTCCAGCGCACGCCCGGCGCGCCGGGGCCGCCCAGCACCTGCAGAGAACGGTTGCCCTTCAGCGCGTCCTTGCCGGCGGCCTTGCGCAGCGCGGCCAGCGGGTCGGTGCCGATGCCCGGCAGGCCGTCCAGCGACAGCGGCTTGACCGTGCCGGCCACGGTGTCGACCAGCCACAGGCTGTTCGGCTCCGGGTCGTTGCGGCCGACGCGGGTGCGGGTGTCCTCGAATTCCTCGTAACCGGACTCGGTCACGTACTTGGGCATCTTGCCGCCGCGGCCTTCATCGAAGCTCTTCGGCTTGGTCACCACCACCAGGCTGCGCAGGTCGGGCGACAGCGCGCTGTCGACGATCTCCACGTCCGCGCCCAGGTACACCGGGCCCGGCGCGCGGGTGCTGTCGGCCTTGCGCCAGCTGGCTTCCTGCGCCTTCAGCGCGTCGCGCTGGGCGCGGTCATTGCGCAGCGTGGCCAGGGTGCGCAGCTGCTGCTCGCGCAGCACGTCGGCCTTGGGCGCATCGTCGGGGTTCTTGTCGGCCTTCAGGCTGGCCACCTGCTGCACGCCGGCAGCGGCGGTCCAATGGAACCAGTTCTGGCCGGTGCGCCAGATCACGCCGCCATCGCGGGCAAAGCCCACGTTGCTGGACTTCTCGGTGCTGCGGGTCAGCTGGGTCAGCGCACCGCTGCGCAGGTCGCGCAGGAACACGTCGCCGTTGCGGACGAAGGCGCTGCGCTGGCGGCTGCTGTCGTACACGCGGCTTTCCACGTCCAGGGTGCCGCGCTGGTCGTCGGCCACCTGCACCGCTGCGCCACCGGCGACCGGCTGGCGGAAGGTGTCACGCACCGGGCTGCCGCTGCGCTTGAGCGTGTATTCCACCTGCTGGCTGTTCCACGACCACCAGGCGCTGTCGACCGGCGGACCGATCCAGTCCGGGTCGGCCATGGCCCGTTCAATGGTGATCGGCGTCGGTGCCGCGTGGGCCGTACCGCCGAGGGCGGCGAGCAGCAGCAGGGACAAGGGCAGCATTCTGGGCATTGCGGGCAGCACCGTGAAGGAAAAAACCCGCCAAGGGTAGCAGCCGCAAGGGCCCGAAGCGGGGGGCAAAGGTCATGCCCCAACGCCGTAGAGCCACGCCCTGCGTGGCTTCGGGTGCCGCCCCCGGCCGACGCCCCTGCGACAAACTGCTGCAGCGCGTCACCCGGTCGCATGTCGCTTTCACGGAACTCCACCCAAACTGGTCTGGATTTCAGAAAACCCCACCCGGAGGCGTCCCGTGGACGCGTTGTTGTTGTCGCGGATCCAGTTCGGATTCGTCATCAGTTTCCATGTGCTGTTCCCCGCCTTCACCATCGGCACCGCCAGCTGGCTGGCCTTCGTCGAAGGCCAATGGCTGCGCACCGGCAAGCCGGTCTGGCGCGAGCTGTACTTCTTCTGGCAGAAGATCTTCGCGGTGTCGTTCGGCATGGGCGTGGTCAGCGGCATCGTCATGGCCTTCCAGTTCGGTACCAACTGGCCCCGGCTGAGCGAGGTCGCCGGCAGCGTGATCGGTCCGCTGCTCACCTATGAAGTACTCACTGCGTTCTTCCTGGAAGCCAGCTTCCTTGGCGTGATGATGTTCGGCTGGGGCAAGGTCTCGCCGCGCCTGCACTTCTTCTCCACCTGCATGGTGGCGCTGGGCACGCTGTTCTCCACCTTCTGGATCCTGTCGTCCAACAGCTGGCTGCAGACCCCGTCCGGCTTCGAGCTGGTGGACGGCATCGTGCACCCGCTCAACTGGTGGCAGGTGGTGTTCAACCCTTCGTTCCCGTACCGCCTGGCGCACATGGCGCTGGGCTCGTTCATCACCACCTGTTTCGTGATCGGGGGCATCGGCGCGTGGTATCTGCGCCGCGGCACCCATGTGGAAGCGGGGCGCACCATGCTGCTGGCAGCGGTGGCGTTTGCCGCGCTGACCGTGCCGGTGCAGATCTTCGTCGGCGACATGCATGGCCTGAACACCCTCAAGCATCAGCCGATGAAGATCGCGGCGGTGGAAGCGCACTGGCATGCCGAAGGGGAGGGCGAAGGTGTGCCGCTGGTGGTGTTCGCCGTGCCCAACCAGAAAGAAGAGCGCAACGACTTCGAGATCGCCATTCCACGCCTGGGCAGCCTGATCCTTACCCATTCGCTGGACGGCACGTTTGATCCGCTGACCTCGGTGCCGGCCAGTGAGCGGCCGCCAGTGCTGCCGGTGTTCTTCGCCTTCCGCATCATGGTCGGGCTGGGCACGCTGATGCTGCTGCTGGCCTGGGTCTCGGCCTTCCAGTGGTGGCGCGGCAAGCTGCTGACGTCACCGTGGCTGCTGCGCGGCTGGAACTGGATGCTGCCCAGCGGCTTCATCGCGCTGGTGTCAGGCTGGTTCGTTACCGAGATGGGCCGCCAGCCCTGGGTGGTGTACGGGGTGCTGCGCACCGCCGATGCGGTCGGGCCGCAGAGCGCGTGGATGACCGCGTTGTCGCTGGGCATCTACATCGTCGGCTACGCCTTCGTGTTCGGCTGGGGCATCTGGTACCTGGTCAAGATCATCCGCACCGGGCCGAAGCCGCACGACCATCAGCCGCCCATCGAGGACGGCAGCCACACCCCGGCGCGCCCGCTGTCGGGCACCGATGAACCGCTGGAGGGCCGCTGAGATGGAGATGACAACCTGGCTGCCGGTGGCGTGGTTCGCAGTGATCGGCTTTGGCGTGCTGATGTACGTGGTGCTGGATGGCTTCGTGCTGGGCATCGGCATCCTCGCGCCGATGGCCGAAAGCGAGGAACAGCTCGATGTGATGATGAACACCGCCGCGCCGATCTGGGACGGCAACGAAACCTGGCTGGTGCTGGGCGGGGCGGGGCTGATGGCGGCCTTCCCGAAGGCTTACGCGGCGCTGCTGTCGGCGCTGTACCTGCCGGTCCTGCTGCTGGTGGTGGCGCTGGTGTTCCGTGGGGTGGCGTTTGAGTTCCGCTTCAAGGCGCACCGTTCGCGGCGACTGTGGAGCGTGGCCTTCGGGCTGGGCTCGCTGCTGGCCGCGTTTGCCCAGGGCGTCATTCTGGGCGCGCTGGTGCAGGGCCTGGATCTGGTTGATGGTCGCTACGTGGGCGGTGCGTTCGGCTGGTTCAGTCCGTTCTCGATGCTGACCGGGGTGGCGGTCGTGTTCGGTTACGCCCTGCTGGGCAGCACCTGGCTGATCCTGAAGACCGAAGGCCGCGAGCAGGCGGTGGCGCGCACCCTGACCCGCCCGCTGGTCGTTGCGGTGGTGGTGTTCATGGGGCTGGTCAGCACCTGGCTGCCGTTCCTGCAGTCGCGGGTGATGGAGCGCTGGTTTGCCGACGGCAACTTCTGGTGGCTGTCACCGGTGCCGCTGCTGACCCTGGCCGTGGCGGTGGCCCTGTGGCGCAGTGCGGTCCATCCGCGACGCGACCTGCCGCCTTTCCTGCTGAGCCTGGCCTTGTTCGTGCTGGGCTTCATCGGCCTGGTGCTGGGCATGTGGCCCTATCTGCTGCCGCCCAGCCTGACCCTGTGGCAGGCCGCCGCGCCGGCATCGTCGCTGGGTTTCAGCCTGGTCGGGCTGGTGGTGCTGCTGCCGGTGATCCTGGGGTATACGGCCTGGTCGTATCGGGTGTTCCGGGGAAAAGTGACCGCCGGAACCGGCTATCACTGATGCGGCTGGATGACGACCAACGGTCGCCATCTACCGGCGGGTCGCGGGGTGTCACCGGTAGCGCCGGCCGTTGGCCGGCCCACTGACCGCTTGGGCCGGCCAACGGC
>NZ_JASCOZ010000230.1:2500-5355 GCF_029960115.1 Stenotrophomonas sp. PS02289 | reverse complement strand
TTGGGTGTAAACCCTGGCGATGACCTACTCTCGCATGGCTTGAGCCACACTACCATCGGCGCAGCTGCGTTTCACTTCCGAGTTCGGGATGGGATCGGGTGGTTCCACAGCGCTAATTTCACCAGGGAGACGGTTGGAGCAGCGCTGATAGCGCCTGTCTCGCATAGTTCTTGTGACGTAGCGTGCACTTGGATGCTCTTACGACGTTGTCGTAAAGCCAAGGCAACTTGAGGTTATATGGTCAAGCCACACGGATCATTAGTATCAGTTAGCTCAATGCATTGCTGCACTTACACACCTGACCTATCAACCACATAGTCTATATGGTTCCTTCAGGGGGCTTGTGCCCCGGGAGATCTCATCTTGAGGCGCGCTTCCCGCTTAGATGCTTTCAGCGGTTATCGCTTCCGAACATAGCTACCCGGCAATGCCACTGGCGTGACAACCGGAACACCAGAGGTTCGTCCACTCCGGTCCTCTCGTACTAGGAGCAGCCCCTCTCAAATCTCCAACGCCCATGGCAGATAGGGACCGAACTGTCTCACGACGTTCTGAACCCAGCTCGCGTACCACTTTAAATGGCGAACAGCCATACCCTTGGGACCGACTACAGCCCCAGGATGTGATGAGCCGACATCGAGGTGCCAAACACCGCCGTCGATATGAACTCTTGGGCGGTATCAGCCTGTTATCCCCGGAGTACCTTTTATCCGTTGAGCGATGGCCCTTCCATACAGAACCACCGGATCACTAAGTCCTAGTTTCCTACCTGCTTGATCCGTCGATCTTGCAGTCAAGCACGCTTATGCCTTTGCACACAGTGCGCGATGTCCGACCGCGCTGAGCGTACCTTCGAGCTCCTCCGTTACTCTTTAGGAGGAGACCGCCCCAGTCAAACTACCCACCATACACGGTCCCCGACCCAGATAATGGGCCCAGGTTAGAACGTCAAGCACGACAGGGTGGTATTTCAAGGATGGCTCCACTGCAGCTAGCGCCACAGTTTCATAGCCTCCCACCTATCCTACACAGACGAACTCAACGTTCAGTGTAAAGCTATAGTAAAGGTTCACGGGGTCTTTCCGTCTTGCCACGGGAACGCTGCATCTTCACAGCGATTTCAATTTCACTGAGTCTCGGGTGGAGACAGCGCCGCTGTCGTTACGCCATTCGTGCAGGTCGGAACTTACCCGACAAGGAATTTCGCTACCTTAGGACCGTTATAGTTACGGCCGCCGTTTACTGGGGCTTCGATCAAGAGCTTCGCCTTGCGGCTGACCCCATCAATTAACCTTCCAGCACCGGGCAGGCGTCACACCCTATACGTCCACTTTCGTGTTTGCAGAGTGCTGTGTTTTTGATAAACAGTCGCAGCGGCCTGGTTACTGCGGCCCTCTTCAGCTATAGCTCGCATGAGCCACCAAAAAGGGCGCACCTTCTCCCGAAGTTACGGTGCCATGTTGCCTAGTTCCTTCACCCGAGTTCTCTCAAGCGCCTGAGAATTCTCATCCTACCCACCTGTGTCGGTTTACGGTACGGTCTGCGTAAGCTGAAGCTTAGGAGCTTTTCCTGGAAGCGTGGTATCAGTGACTTTGTCTTAAAGACTCGTCTCGGTGCTCGGTCTTAAAGGATCCCGGATTTGCCAAAGATCCAAACCTACCGCCTTTCCCCGGGACAACCAACGCCCGGTACACCTAACCTTCTCCGTCCCTCCATCGCACTTACGCGAGGTGCAGGAATATTAACCTGCTTCCCATCGACTACGACTTTCGTCCTCGCCTTAGGGGCCGACTCACCCTGCGCCGATTAACGTTGCGCAAGGAAACCTTGGGCTTTCGGCGTGCGGGTTTTTCACCCGCATTATCGTTACTCATGTCAGCATTCGCACTTCCGATACCTCCAGCAGACTTCTCAATCCACCTTCGCAGGCTTACGGAACGCTCCTCTACCGCGCATAACAAAGTTATGCACCCCAAGCTTCGGTTCTGTGCTTAGCCCCGTTAAATCTTCCCCGCAGACCGACTCGACCAGTGAGCTATTACGCTTTCTTTAAAGGGTGGCTGCTTCTAAGCCAACCTCCTGGCTGTCTGTGCCTTTCCACATGGTTTTCCACTTAGCACAAAATTTGGGACCTTAGCTGTGGGTCTGGGTTGTTTCCCTTTTCACGACGGACGTTAGCACCCGCCGTGTGTCTCCCATACAGTCCGTCTCGGTATTCGGAGTTTGCAATGGTTTGGTAAGTCGCGATGACCCCCTAGCCATAACAGTGCTCTACCCCCGAGAGGATACATATGAGGCGCTACCTAAATAGCTTTCGAGGAGAACCAGCTATCTCCGGGTTCGATTAGCTTTTCACTCCTAATCACACCTCATCCCCTACCTTTGCAACGGGAGTGGGTTCGGGCCTCCAGTGCGTGTTACCGCACCTTCACCCTGGGCATGACTAGATCACCCGGTTTCGGGTCTACTGCCCGCGACTATGCGCCCTTATCAGACTCGGTTTCCCTTCGCCTCCCCTATACGGTTAAGCTTGCCACGAACAGTAAGTCGCTGACCCATTATACAAAAGGTACGCAGTCACTCTTTCGAGCTCCTACTGCTTGTACGCACACGGTTTCAGGATCTATTTCACTCCCCTCTCCGGGGTTCTTTTCGCCTTTCCCTCACGGTACTGGTTCACTATCGGTCGGTCAGTAGTATTTAGCCTTGGAGGATGGTCCCCCCATGTTCAGACAGGGTTTCACGTGCCCCGCCCTACTCGTCTTCACTGGAATGGCCCTTTTAAATACAGGGCTGTCACCTTCTATGGCCAGTCTTTCCAGACTGTTTTTCTAGAACCATACCAGCTTAAGGGC
>NZ_JASCOZ010000022.1 GCF_029960115.1 Stenotrophomonas sp. PS02289 | reverse complement strand
CGGCTGCATTTGGCGCGGTGCGAAGAGCAGCCGGGCAAGCCCGGCTCTACGGAGCAAATGCGCGCGTTTAGGTGGCCCGTGGAGAGTCCGCCATCCTGCACCGCGCGCAGCGGCCGGAAATCTCCACGCTGTGCGACGCAGGCACGAAGCCGGTAATGCGCGCGTGGTCGATCCAGTTGATGCCAGTCTCGGCCCCATGCACGACCTGCACGCTGCTGCAGGTCTCGCACACCAGAAACGTGCACCGCGCCGGTGATCCCGGTGCCTGGTACAGATACGCGCTGATCGAGTTCAACCGCACCGCCCAGCCCTGCGTCTGCAGGAACTCCAGCGCCCGATACACGCTGGTCGGTGCCGTATTGGGCTGCGTCTGGCGAATGGTCTCCAGCACCGCGTAGGCCTTCAGCGGCGCGTTCGCTTCTATCAGTACGCGCAACACCCGTCGCCGGGTGGCGGTGAACGCGTGGCCGCGCTGCTGGCACAAGGTGCGTATCGCCTCCATGCCATCCGCCGCCGTAACTTCAGCAACGGCGCGGTGGCGGGGTGGGGGACTGGGCGGTGGGGCGCTTTGCATGCAGACAATCCGCGCTCAGGCTGGCTCGGCCACGACCAGGTAGTCGCTGCCATGGGCCAAGCCCCCGAGCTGCTGACTCACAGCCAACGCCCGCGCCTCCAGCTCGGCCACGTGCTGCAGCAGCGACACCGCCAACCGGCGATCCTGCAGCTTGTTCGCCGCCTGCGTGCACATCGCCAGCTGGCTCTGGATGAAGCGTGCGCCGTAGGTGATGGGCAGCACGTGGGCATCCACCACGCGGAAGCTGGCAGCTTCCAGATGGCGCAGCGTCCAGTCCAGTGGATACTCGCGATAGGGGCTGTCGCCGGCCATCAGCAGGCAGGCGTCACGCAGACGGCCGATCTCGTTGATCAGGCGACCGGCATCGGTGTCGGGCAGGCCCTGCACATACGGCTGCAGGCCAATCAGATAAAGCCGGCTGCGCACCAGCGGGCGCAGGCGTGGGAAGAGCTTGTCCTGCCAATAGGGTGCAAAGCCCTCGATGGCTCCCAGCAGGTAATCGGCCAGCACCACGTCGAACTGCTCGTCCTGCAGCAGTGCAGGGTCCATCCAGTTGCCGGTCAGCAGGCGATCCTGCTCACGCATCGGTTGCTGCAAGGCGGCGTGGGATTTTTCGCGCATGCGCTCCGAACCGGTCACCGCCGTCCAGCGTTCACTGTCCAGCGATTCCAGCCAACGGATGGATGCCGGCCCGGTGCCGGCATCCAGAACCTGCCCCCACGGCCGGTGGCCGTGGAGGCGGGCAACGCGCTCATAGAGCGAAGTGGCCATGCTTAGAAGCGATAGCTGAAGCCCAGGCTGACATTGCGGCCAGGCTGGGGAACGGTGCTGGCCAGGAACGAGGCATGGTTCCAGACCTGCTCGTTGGCCAGGTTGGTGCCGCGCAGGAACACCTGGGCATTGCTGTTGGGCACGGTGTAGGCCACGGTCAGGTTGACCATGTCGTACGACGGCGATTCCACCTCGTAGTCGGCGATGTCACGCTGGCGGTTCACCCGGTACAGCTCCAGCTCGGTGTCGAACGCACCCAGCGCCCAGTTCACGCGGCCACCGAAGCGTGCGGCCGGAATGCGCGGGACGTTGCCGCCGCCATCGGCGAAGCGGGCCCGGGTGCGGTCGCCGAACAGGGTGGCCGACACCGCATTGGTGAACTGATAGCCCAGCTCGGCTTCCACGCCCCGGAATTCCACGTCGGCCTGGGTGTACTTGATCAGGCGGAAGTCTTCGTACTGGTCCAGGGTGCGGGCGTAGATGTAGTTGTCCACGTTGTTGGCGAACACGCCCAGGCTGTAGGTCAGCGGGCCCTCGCTCCTGCGCAGGGTCAGCTCGGCGTTCTTCGAGGTTTCCTTGGTGTAGCTGGCGTCGTTGGTCGCACCGCCACAGGTCAGGGCGCTGGGCAGCAGGCCGCATTCGTAGGTGTTGGTCGCCATGTGGATGCCACGCGCATACAACTCCTGTGCATGCGGCAGGCGCTGCGAGCGTGACAGCGAGAAGGTCAGCGAGGTGGCCGGGGTGAACGACCAGATCGCCGCGCCCGAGAACGAACTGGCGGTATCGTCGAACGCCGGGCGGTTGCGGGCATCATTGCGCGGCTGATGCTTCAGCCACTCATGGCGCGCGCCCAGCTCAAAATGCCATTGGTCGTTCACTTCCACATGCTCGACCAGGAACACGCCGGTGGAGCGGGTGTCCACGGTGGGCAGGAAGGCTTCCACGCCAGTGGCGCTGAACTCGGTGTCCGAATGCTGGATGCCGAACACACCGGTGAAGGCTCCCAGCGGCACGTGCTCCAGTTCCACGCGGCTGTCGTAGCCCTTGTTGGCGAAGGTGGTGGTGACCTCTTCGCCGTCGATTTCGTCGTGACTGTAGTCGGTGTAGTTGGCACGGAAGCGAACGCGGCTGATGCCCGCGAACGGGTCGCGATACTCGCCGCGCAGGTCGTAGCGCTTGCTGGTCAGGTTGATCGCGGCCACGTGCTCATGGTCGTGCTCGTGATCATGGTCATGGTCGTCCCCGTCGGCATGGTCGTGCGAGCCACAGTGCAGGGCGCTGCCGTGCGGGTGGCAGCCTTCGTACTCGTGGTTGTGGCCGGGCAGACCGTAGTCGTCCTCACGGTAGGAGTAGGCCACGCCCACGTAACCGTTGTCGGTGACCCAGCTGGCCCCGACGCTGCCGTTCTTGGAACGGCTGAAGGTCGCATCCACGCGCGATTCGTCCAGGTCCGGCGCGCGGTAGTTGTCCGCGTCCTTGTAGGAGCCTTCGGCGTGCAGCACCAGGTGGCTGCCGACCTGGCCGGTGATGGAGGCGGCACCCACGCGCTCATCGGCGACGGTGTTGCCACGGACCAGCAGGCGGCCTTCCAGACCGTTCTCAGGCAGGCGCTCGGGGATCTTGTTGTCCAGCACGTTGACCACGCCACCAATGGCACCACCGCCGTACAGCAGGGTGGCCGGACCGCGCAGCACTTCAATGCGCTCGCCCAGCAGCGGGTCGACGGTGACGGCGTGGTCGGGCGAGATGTCCGAGGCGTCCAGCACGGCGGAGCTGTCGGAGAGCACCTTCACGCGCGGGGCGGTCTGGCCACGGATGACCGGGCGGCCGGCACCGGCCCCGAACGAGTCGACCCGCACGCCGGGCAGGCCATCCAGCACCTCGCCCAGGTTGCCGCCGCCCTGCTGGATGCGTTCGGCGCTGATCACGCTGATCGGGGAGGCGACCTTGCTGGCGTCTTCGGCCATGCCGGTGACGTGGATGGTGTCCAGGGTGGACGCGCTGGGTGGGGCGGCCTCGGCATGGGCGACGCTGGCGGCAATGCCCGAGGCGAGCAGGCCCAGGGCGATGGCGGTGGAGAGGGTGGAGCGGGATCGAGACATGAGTCTTCCGTGGCGGGGTGAATTACGATGTTATAACATCACATTCGCACAGGGTGCCAGTCGAGCCATCATCTGATGCGGCGCTGCGGCCTTGTCGGACGGGCCTTGCGGCCGTTTCCGAGGGCGGAAGCGGGAAGTTCCGATCCGGGCCGACCCGGCAGAACTGATAAGATGTGGCGTTCTGTAACCCACCCAGATTCAATGAGCGGCAGCCGGGATCACGCCTCCTTGCGGAGTGTGTAATCTCTCAGGTCTGCCCTCGAACAACGGAAGAGCACACCCTATGGCGCGCGGCATCAATAAAGTCATCCTGGTCGGCAACCTCGGCAACGACCCGGACGTGAAGTACACCCAGGGCGGCATGGCCATCACCCGTATCAGCCTGGCCACCACCAGCGTCCGCAAGGACAAGGACGGCAACCAGCAGGAACGCACCGAATGGCACCGCGTGGTGTTCTTCGGCAAACTGGGTGAGATCGCCGGCGAATACCTGCGCAAGGGCAGCTCGGTCTACGTCGAAGGCAGCCTGCGCTACGACAAGTACACCGGCCAGGACGGCGTGGAGAAGTACTCCACCGACATCATTGCCGACGAAATGCAGATGCTGGGCGGCCGCGGTGAAGGCGGCGGCGGCGGTGGTGGTGGCGGCAACTACGGCGGCGACCGTCCGCAGCGCCAGCAGGCTCCGCGCCAGGAGTACGGCGGCGGTGGCGGCAACCAGCGTGGCGGTGGCGGCGGTGGCTACGGCCAGCAGCAGCGCCCGCAGCAGCAGCCGCAGCAGTCGGCTCCGCCGATGGATGATTTTGCGGACGACGATATTCCGTTCTAGGACACCTATCCTCACGCTTTGTAGCTAATGGATCCAGGAAGCCCCTTCTACTAAGGGGCTTTTCTATTTTTTGCTCACTACTTTTGTAAAATAAAATGGTATAGTCATTCATATGTAGTAAATGTAGAAAAAGACCTTATGTCCTCGCTTGCGATGCGCGTGATGAATCAAGGTGAGCGCGTGCCACTTCTGCTGGACGATCAGGGGCTTCCTGTGTTCTACCCGACGCTCTTTGCGACGGCGCAGTTGCGCAACGCCGGAGCGGCCGTCAATACGATTCGAAACGCTCTCACGCACATCCAGGTGCTCCTTCGATGGGAGATGCAGGAAGGACGCAACCTCGTTGACGAGTTCACGGGTGGGACGTTCCTTTCGTTGCCAGACATCGTGTCGCTGCGCGATTTCGCGAAGCTGGACATGCGATATGTGGGCGCTAGAGAAGACACCGAAGTGCGCTCGGGCAACGTGGTGGCCTTTTCTGATGCACGGGTAGGCCCGACGGTGGCGCGTCCCTCGGTGACCCAGCGAGTGGCCTACAACCGCATGACGACGATCGCGGACTACCTGGAGTTCCTCGGCGGCGTCATCATCCAGCATCGCAACTCTGCGGAGTTTGCGCACGATTTGGCTGAGATGGGCAAGCGCATTCGAAAGCACCGCCCACGAGGGTCCAAGCACGGACTCATTCAGACGCCGGTCGAGAAGTCGCCTGATCCAGGGGTGGTCAAGCGGCTGCGGGAAGTCATCGCCATCGGGAGCGACGAGAACCCGTTCAGCGATCCGACGATCCAGCTGCGGAATGCGATCATCATCGAGTTGTATCGAGTCACCGGCATGCGAACGGGCGAACTGCTCAGCCTTTGGGTGGAGCAGTTTCATCTTGGGCACGAGCCAAGCGTCAGCGTTCGACGCAATCACGATGACGTGCACGATCCTCGCGCTTATCAGCCGACCAGCAAAACGAAAGAGCGCATTCTGCCGATCTCGGACGAGCTCGCAAAGCTGGTCCAGCACTACATCCTTGAAGTGCGTGCACGCATTCCTGGAGCGCGACGACATCCCTACGTTTTCGTATCGCACAAGGCCGGGAAGACCTTTGGGAGGCCGCTGTCGAAGAATGGCCTGTACCGAGTCATCGAGCGAGTCAGCGCGGTCTCGCCAGAACTGGCGGGCATACATCCTCATGCACTGCGCCATCACATGAATTACGCGCTGTCGCTAGCGATTGATCAACACAATGCAGCGTCGCGTTCCAATGACGCCGAGCAGATCATTAGGGAGGGTCGCGAGCAGGACATTCGTGCACACCTCAATGGACATCGCAACAAGGAGTCGGGCAAGGTCTATAACGAGCGTCATATCCGTGAACAGGCCGACAAGGCCATGCGACTGCTTGGCAGCGCACTTGCTCGCAATAACGATAAGAAGGTGGGTGATGAAGGCAAGCGCTAAGGCGAATGCAGCCGTACCAGAGACTGCTTCGCCGCGTATGGCTATATCGAAGGATGGCTATTCATTCGATCCGAAGGACATGCAGTGGAAGCTCAATAAGGATGTTCAAATCTCGCTTGGTGTCATAGATGACCTTGAGCCGGATTGTAGGCAGGGTGCCCGCCTCACCCTTCAGCGCTACGCAGAGGAGCAATCCGCCTCACATACCTACAACATGGCTGAGCGCATGAAGCGGTTCATTCGTGAAACGGGGTCTGCTGAAGTGTCTCCGGCTTCGCTCATGAACTGGAGAGCCTCACTCGGATTGGATGGGGAGTGGAATCTGGGGGGGCTCAAGGGGTTCTTGCTGGCATGGCATGACTATGGGTTCGCTGGGATCTCCAAGGATGTGGTTGAACTACTTGAAGGTTGGCGTATCACCGGCAATGAAAAAGGCGCAGCTGTGGCAAACGGCTGCCCAGAAACGGGACCTTTCACGGATATTGAGCTGCAGTCCCTATTGGATTGGGCGAATCTCGCGGTGGTCCAGAAAACGATTGATTTCGAGGATTACGCCTATCTGTTGATGCTGGCAATGACTGCTCGGCGACCCATCCAGATCGCTGCGCTCAGAGGCAAGGATCTGGCTTTGCCGAAGGCAGGCGATAGCTTCTATACGCTAAATGTTCCACGCTCCAAGCAGCGAGGTGGCTCCTTCCGCGGTGAGTTTCGTTCACTTCCAATCCCGAACGATCTTGGCGTTGTGTTGCAGCAACAGCACAGGGGCTCAGTCAAACTTGTCGAGAGTCGAGTGGGATATACGTTGCACGCATCGCTGCGGGATGAAATTCCGATCTTCATCAATGCATCCAAGGCGTACACACTTCGACGCAACACCGATGGTTTCGCGCTTAAAGAGTTGCTTCTTGGAGGTACGCCTGATCTTTTGCACGCGACGACGACATCATTTAGTCAGGCGCTACAGCGCGTCGCACAAGCGTGCACAGCGCGCTCGGAGCGGACTGGCGAATATCTCCGCCTCACAGCCACGAGATTCCGCTACACACGAGGTACGAAACTTCGGAGGGAAGGATTCGGGGCATACGTGATCGCAGAGTTGTTGGACCAATCCGACATCCAGCAGGTCAAGGTCTATACCGAGAATACGGCCCAAGAGGCGGTGTTCATCGACCGGATAGTGGGCCCCGCCCTTGCGCCATTTGCACAAGCTTGTCTAGGAACGCTGGTTCGCAGCGAACGTGACGCGATACGCGGCGACGACCCTACCAGTCGTGTGTCGAATGATCGGCAGAACGCCGTGGGGACATGCGGAAACTTTGGCTTCTGCGCCAGTGGATATCGCGCTTGCTATACATGCGTGCACTTCCAGCCCTGGCTCGACGCTCCACATTCGGAAGTGCTCGAGGATCTTTACGCTGAGAAACTCAGGGTGAAGGAGGCTGGATGTGCGGAGGTGGTGGTCAACGCCAATGATCTCCTGATACTTGCTGTGGAAGACTGCGTCTCGAAGTGCGCTGCCATGCGTCAACAACTGGCTGGCGCATCGTGCCTCGCTGAGGTGGCCGATGGCTGATGTCGTCCTCTTTGTACCGCGTGACGCACGATTTGCCAGCGAAAATTTGGCTGAGTTCATACGGCTTGCACGTGAAGATCTAACCGCATTCGGTGGGCGAGACGGTTGGGAAGAGCACAAGTGGAGGCTTGGAAAGACATCAGTTGTATTTGCCACGAAGACGAAGGAATTAACGAGCCATCGTTTCACCCCGATGGCAGAGCCGTTCATCCAATTCGCCAAGGCATACGTTCGTTATACGTACAGTCACAAGCCCGTTAAGAACATTGACTATCCGCTTCGAGCATTGCGTTGCATTGAAGCGGCTCTTCTTGAGTCCCGCGGAGGTGCCGACGTCAGCGGCCTGAACGGGGCTGTGATGGATGTGGCGGCTGCCAAGTGTCGGGAGTTCTACAAGAGCGACGACGAGAGATGCCAGACGGGGCGTCAGATGGCTCGCATTGTCGAATTCCTTCGGGAGAAAAAGATTGTCCCTTCCTTGCAGCAGTGGAAGTCGCCGTTCCCGAAGCCGAAGATACTGACCGAAGACATCGGAGGCGCGGGGAAAGCACACCGTGCAGCGAAGCTGCCGTCCAACGAGGCAATGTTCGCTTTGGCTGAAATGTTTGCAGCCGCCGATGATGTCGAGACTCAATATTTTTCCTCTATCGCCACGCTTTTGATGGTTGCACCGTCGCGAATTTCTGAGGTGCTCGCGCTTCCAGTTGACTGCATTCAGTGGGATACCGACGAATATGGAGCGCCGCAAATGTGCCTGCGATGGCGGGCAGCGAAGGGCAAGGGAGCCACGAAGAAGTGGGTGCCTTCGGTGATGCAGGATGTTGTCATCGAAGCCGTGCGTCGGCTGACCCAAATCGGCGCTCCCGCTCGTGCGGCTGCCCGCTTCGCTCATGATCACCCTGGAAGATTTATGGAACATCCGGGCTGTGTGGTGACGGTGGGCGATGCCGCCGATCGTCTGCTGATGCCGAATGAAGTGGCAGCTGCTCTAGGGCTTCGGGTTCACAGAAAAACGTACCGTACTGACGGCACGCCCACTTGGTCGCAGGTGGTTGGGGACAAGCGGTTGAAAAAGCTCCTTGATCGGGGTGACATCTCCTACAAGGATCTGGCCGCCTACGTTTTTGAAGGGTGCGCCGGGCCGGATTGGCCATTCATTGATGACAGCAGGACAGTGAAGATCTGGGATGCCCTCTGCCTGCACCGCGTGAACGAGTTCCATCGCGAACATGAAGTCAAGCGGTTCTCATGGGCAATCGCCACATCAACGATGGTGAATGATCGCCTGGGCGGGAGTTCGGATCTCTCGCTCTTCGAGAAGAAGGGCTATCGGAACTCAGATGGAAGTCCAATCAAGCTCACGACTCATCAGCCCCGTCATTGGCTCAATACCCTGAGTCAGCGGGGCGGTATGGACGAGATGACGTTGGCTCAGTGGTCGGGCCGCGCCCGTGTTGCCGACAACGCGCACTACGATCATCGTTCGCCAGAGGAGCGCATGAGAGAGGTGCGAGACATCCTCAAGGTGGAACATAAGTCGCTACTTGAACGATTCCAGAGCCGTCAACCGGTCACTTATCAAGAGCTTGGGGTAGATCGCCTGGGGACCGCCAAAGCTACGCTCTACGGGATGTGCGTTCACGATTACGCGATGAGTCCCTGCCAAAAACAGCGTGAATGCATGACTTGCAAGGAGCATGTATGCATCAAGGGGGATCACGTGACATTGGATCGAATCCTGCTTCTGGAGGCGCAAACCAAAGCGCTTCTTGATCGGGCCCTCGAGGCTCGCGAAGCTGGGGACTTCGGCGCAGACCGATGGGTGGACAACCATAAATGGAAGTTGGCACATGTGCAGGCGATGCGCATGACGTTGGAGCATGATGGCGTGCCCGATGGCACTGTCTTGCGCATTCCAGATGGTCACGATCCTTCGCCAGTGCGGCGAGCGCTGATTGAACTAGGCGTAGTCCTGCCCGATGCTCTGGCTCTGCATCCTCGCGTAATTCCCTTGGCACTCGCATAAAGCCATGCCGAAGAAGATTGTCACGAAATCGACCCTACCCAAGATCCTGCGGGTATTGGATCAATGGGAAGGCAAGTTGACCTGGGATACTTACTGCGATCGAGTTGCCCAGGTGCTCGGCATCGATTCCGTGAGTCGCCATGCGTTGCTCAATTATCCTGCAATCAAGGAACACTACCGGCGTCGGCAGCAGGAGCTGAGAGAGGTTAGGGATCAACGGCCAAGAGACTTCACGATGGAAGTTGCAACTCGGCGGATCGCGGATCTTGAGGCGCAGGTGAGCCGGCTTGAAGCCACCAATACGTTGCTGCTTGATCAATTTCGGCGGTGGCAATACAACGCGTACGCCAACAACGTGCGGATGGATAGCTTGAATTTGGATAAACCACTGCCTGCGGTTGATCGGTCAGGACATGGGGCGAAAGGGAAGAGTAGGTAGATTTTTCGAATTGCATCGAGCATCGGCAAGCGGTCGAACAGTTGGCAGATCTTGATGCAGCAGGGAGCGAGGATGTCTCACTTGAGCGTTGTTGTCTCAGTTTTTGAGACTCACGTGGAGTAGCTTCGGGTCACTGGAGTGTGGGATGCGATGGATGAACCTGATTCAAGCTTACTGGCCGGCTATCGCTGCAATGGCGTTCTCGTTGCTGGCCGTAGGAGTGATATCTCCCTTGCGGCACAGTTCATTTGGTACGGAGTTGATGGCTAGTTGTTGGCGCGCACTTAAAACTGACCCAGGCTGCGCGTTGAACTTTGACCCACCCGGTGTACGGGGCTGAGGGTATCAGTTGGTGGTCTGGGTGGTGGCCTCCTTTGCCCTGATTCTGGCTTTGGTCTTGTTGGCGGCGGTGCTGTTGCGCAGCCGCCAGGAGTCGTTGCCGGTCTCCAGGATGTGGCAGTGGTGGGTGATGCGATCCAGCAGCGCGGTGGTCATCTTGGCGTCGCCGAACACCTGACCCCATTCGGAGAAGGCCAAGTTGGTGGTGATGGCGAGGCTGGTGCGCTCGTAGAGCTTGCTGATCAGGTGGAACAGCAGCGCGCCGCCTGAGGGGGTGAACGGCAGGTAGCCCAGTTCATCGAGGATGACCAGGTCGGCATAGGTCAGGCGCAGGGCGATCTGCCCGGCCTTGCCCTGGGCCTGTTCCTTCTCCAGCGCATTGACCAGTTCGATGGTGGAGAAGAAGCGCACGCGCAGGCGATGCTGGCGCACGGCCTGGATGCCGATGGCGGTGGCCAGGTGGGTCTTGCCGGTGCCCGGTCCACCGACAAGGACGACGTTCTCGGGGGTGTGGATGAAGTCACCCTGGTGGAGTCGTTCGACCAGTGCGCGATCAACGGGACTGGCCGCGAAGTCGAACCCGAGCAGGTCACGATGGACGGGGAAACGTGCGGCCTTCATCTGGTTGGCCTGGGCACGAACCTGCCGTTCGGCGGACTCGGCCTGCAGCAGTTCGGCCATCCAGTGTTCGGGCTCCATGGTGTGCAGGCGCATCTTGGCCAGCAGTTCGGGCCACTGGCTGGCCATGCCGTGCAGCTTGAGCTGCTGCATGCGCAGCGGCAGGTCAGGCGTCGACATGATCTGCCTCCCGCAGGGCGTCGTAGCGGGCCGGATCGGACACCGGCGGATGACGCAGCGTCACTCGCGAGGCGACCGTCTCGATCGTGCGGTCCGGATGCTGCAATCGCCCCAGCACGTTGAGCACGTGGTCGGCGCGCACCAGGCCGGACTCGAGTGCCAGTTCCACCGCCACCAGTACCGCTTCGAGCCCGTGCACGGGTACGGCGGCCAGCACCTGGGCCATGGCGCGGTCGCCGTGAGGCTGGCGCAGCAACACCTGCTGCAGCTTGCGCAGCGGATCGGGCATGGACAGGAACGGCGCGCCGTCACGCAGTGCCCCCGGCTTGCGCTGGACCAGGGCGATGTAGTGCTGCCAGTCGTAGTGGACCCGATCACGCTCGAAGCTGCGCCGGTGGCGGGCGACCTCGGCCTCGCCGACCACCACGGCCAGTTCGAAGGGATACACGCGCAGGCTGGCGACGGCGTGGGCGTGTTCGCACGGCACGCTGTAGCGGTTGCGCTGGAAGCTGACCAGCGCGGTCGAACTGACCCGCACCGGCCGCTCGATGTAGCCGTCGAAGGGCGCGGGCATCGGCATCAGGTGGGGCTGTTCGTCCTCCAGAGCTTCGGCCACGGTGATGTCGGAGGCATCCGGATGCGCCTGCATCGGCCAAGCGGCGCGGCACTCGCTGGCGAGCCAGGCGTTGAGGGTGTCCAGATCTGGCCAGTGGCGGGCCCCGGCCTCGATCCAGATCTGTCGGCGCCGGTCCTGCACGTTCTTCTCGACCCGCCCCTTCTCCCAACCCGCGGCGCGGTTGCAGAACTCCGCGGCGAACAGGTAGTGGCTGGTCATGGCGTGGAAGCGGGCGTTGACCCGCCGTTCCCGGTGCTGGCCGATCCCGTCCACCGCCGTCTTCATGTTGTCGTAGATGCCGCGGCGCGGCACGCCACCGAAGGCGGTAAACGCCTGGGTATGAGCATCGAACAGCATCTCGTGGCTCTGGGTGGGATAGGCCACCAACCAGAAGGCGCGGCTGCAGGCCAGCTTCACGTGGGCGAGATCCAGCGGCATCTTGGCGTGGCTGCCGACGAAGGCGTACTCGCGGCTCCAGTCGAACTGGAAGGCTTCACCCGGAGGAAAGTGCAACGGCACGAAGGCCGGGCGGCGGCTGGCGCCGCCGGCCGCCTTCCACTGGCGGATGAAGGCCGTCACCCGGGTGTAGGTGCCCGGATAGCCGATCGCCTGCAACTGCGAGAACAGCACCTTGGCGGTGCGTTGTTCCCGCCGGGGACGATGGCTGTCGGCACGCAGCCACGTCTCCAACTGGGACCGGTAGGGATCGAGCCGGGAGGGCGAGGCTCGCCTGGGATAGACCGGCTCGGACTGGCCGCTGCGCAGCCATCGCCGGATGGTATTGCGGGATAGGCCCGTGCGCTTGGCGATCTCGCGCAGCGGCAGGCCATCGCGGAAATGCATCCGCCGGATCTTGGCCAACATGACCATGGTGATCACTCCTGAAATCCCCCGAGCAAAAGATGCTCAGGATGTGGGCTTCAGGTGGGTCAGTTTTACCCGCGCATCACCGCCGAAAGTGGGTCAGTTCTGGATGCGCGCCAACACCAAGACGGGCCGATCGGCTCTGGCACTGTCGCGGGAGCTGGGGATCGGCTACGACGCGGCCTGGCTGCTCAAGCACAAGCTGATGCAGGCCATGGTCGAGCGTGAAGGCAGGCGCCAGTTGGCCGGCTGGGTCCAACTGGACGATGCCTATTTCGGCGGCGAGCGCCGGGGTGGGCCACGTGGCCGCGGTGCCGACGGGAAGCAGGCGTTCGTGGCCGCCGTGCAGTGCTCCGAGGAGGGCCATCCGGAAGTGATGCGGCTGGATGTCGTCAAGGGATTCAGCGCCGATGAGATCGGCGCCTGGGCCACGCGCCACCTGGCCCCCGATACCGTCGTCGTATCCGATGCCCTGGCAGGGTTCAATGCGGTGGGCGAGGTGGCCGGCACCAGCCATCGCCGGCTGCGGACGGGCAGCGGTGGGCACAAGTGCGACCATCCGGCACTGCGCTGGGTCAACGTCATGCTGGGCAACGTGAAGACCGCTCTGCGCGGCACCTACCATGGACCCCGGCGCAAGTACGCCCAACGCTACCTGGGCGAGTTCTGCTATCGGTTCAACCGACGGTTCGAACTGCATCGGCTGGTTGCACGATTGACCTACGTGCTGCTCCGTACGCCGCCGCTGCCCTATCGGATGGCAACCGTGGATGCGATAGCCGGGTAATCAGGAACAAAAAAGCCACGTTGAATCCAGACTCCAAGGCATTGCCGCATCATAGCGGCAGCAGAACCGGCACGAGAAGGACCGTCACCACCAGGGCGATCATCGCCAGCGGCACGCCGATCTTCACGAAATCGACGAAGCGATAGTTTCCCGGCCCCACGACCAGCATGTTCACCGGCGATGAAACGGGAGTCATGAAGGCCGTCGACGCGGCAAGCGCCACGGTCATGGCGAAGGGATAGGGCGAAGCCTCCAGCCCCGCCGCAAGGGCAAGCGCGACCGGCGCCATCAGCACGGCGGTCGCGGTGTTGGAGATGAACATGCCCAGAAGGGCGGTGACGAAGAACAGAACAGCCAACACGGCACGCGGAGAACCGGACCCTACCGTCGATAACAGCCAATCGGCCGCCAGATCGATCCCGCCCACTTCCTGCAGCGCAATCGAGAAGGGCAGCATGCCGACGATCAGAACCAGCGTCTGCCAATGGATCGAACGGTAGGCGCCGTTCATGCCGACGCAGCCGGCAAGGCCGAAAAGCAGGCAGCCGATCAGCGCCGCCAGAACATTGGGCACGATGCCGCTGGCCATCATGAAGACCGTCAGGAGCAGGATCGCCACCGCAAATGGCGCGCGCGACCGGACGGGCGCTACATCGTCGCTCTCGACAGGCAGGTTCAGCAGGATCAGCCGGTCCGGCGAGCGCGGCAGACGCTCTATCGCGCGCCAGGGGCCGATGACAAGGAGTATATCCCCGGCGCGGAACCTCACTTCCGTCACCGGCTCTTCCAGCGCCTTGCGTTCGCGCCTGACCCCGACGACCGTCACATCGTGAAGCGATCGGACATCGGCCTCCGCCACGGTTTTGCCCACCAGCCTCGAATCCGGAGAAAGCAGCACTTCGGCCATGCCGATCTCCTGACTGCGATCCCCGAAATAATTGGCGGCCAGTTCCATCGGGTGCAGCCTGAAGCTGCGAGCCACTTTCCCGATATCGAGATCGCGCCCGCACGCATCGATCATCAATATGTCCCCGGCCTCCAGCTGGCTGTGGGCGTGCGGGCGCAGAAGCTGGCGGGAAAAGCGCCTCTCACGCTCGATGGCGATGATATTGATCCCGGCGCTGCCGCGCAGGTCGAGCGTGGCGAGCGGCCGTCCGATCAGGGAAGAATAGGGATCCACCGCAAAGCGGTATTCGCGGCCCTCCAGTCCGTATTTCTCTATGAAATCGCGAAGGGTGGGGCGTTCCGGCCCCTGCTCCGCTTCCGGCACGCCGGCGAGGAAACGGCGCGCGGCGAGCATATAGATGATGGCCAGGACAAGCAGCGGAAGGCCGAAAGGCGTGAAGGCGAAGAAGCTGAATCCCTCATAGCCATGCCGCTCGAGCTCGGCATGGACCACGAGATTGGGCGCCGTGGCGACCAGTGTCATCATGCCGCTGAGCAATGCCGCGACCGACAGCGGCATCATCAGCCGGCTGGCGGGAATGCGGGCGTTGCGCGCGATCCGCAGGACTATGGGGATGAAAATGGCGACCACGCCGGTCGAGCTCATGAACGAGCCGATGCCCGCCACGACGATCATCAGCAGCACGATCAGCCGGGCCTCGCTGCGGCCGGCCTTGCTGACAAGCCAGTCCCCCAGCATCTGCGCCACGCCCGTCCGGACCAGCGCCTCGCCCACAACGAAAAGCGCGGCGATGAGGATGATGTTGGGATCCGCGAAGCCGGCGAATGCCTGCTCGACGGTGATGACCCCGGAAAGCGGCAGCGCCACGATCATCATCAACGCAACGGCATCCATTCGCGGACGGCCGATCGCGAACATGACAATGGCGGAAATCAGCAGGGCGAGGACAAGGGCCAGGTCGGACATCGTCCCAGCCTAGTGCATTTTTTGCAGTCAGGGGAATCCGCGCGCCGCAAAGAGGTCCGGCGGCCGCCTGTTCGGGGGTGACTTGCCTACTCCGGTTTCCGGCTGGCGGGCTGCCGCAGGCGCAGGATATTATCCAATACGGAAGGATGCAGCGGCCGGGCGAACTGGCAGCCGACCACGAATTCATCCACCCACACGACCTTCGCCTGCTGGGGCTCCAGCTGCGGCAACCTTATCCAGCAGGTGTCCCCGATACGGAGCGCCTGGATCGCGGCAATACGCACGCCATGCGTGGAAATGTCGAGGATCTGGACATTGGTGCGGACGTTCCCCTTGCGGAACTGCACAGTCGCATTCAGCGGCCGCCGCTCGGCAAGGCGAGAAATCTTGCCCAACCTCCTGCTTCCAGACCTGCTGCAGGCGCATTGGCCGGACTTTCTCGCGCGCCGTGAGGTAGAAGACCGCCCGCTGCCCGAGTATGTGCGCGAGGAGTTCGAGACCTACCTGCGCTGCGGCGTGCTCGAGCACGGCTTCCTGCGCGTGGTCTGCGAGCACTGTCGTGCCGAGAGGCTGGTGGCGTATTCCTGCAAGAAGCGCGGGCTGTGCCCGAGCTGCGGCGCACGGCGCATGGCCGAGTCGGCGCGGCATCTGGTGGACGAGGTGTTCGGCCCGCGGCCGGTGCGGCAATGGGTGCTGAGTTTCCCCTACCCGTTGCGCTTCCTGTTCGCCAGCAAGCCGGAGGCCATCAGCCCGGTGCTGGGCATCGTGCATCGTGTGATCGCCGGTTGGCTTGCCGATCAGGCCGGCGTGCCGCGGGATACGGCGCAATGCGGCGTGGTGACCCTGATCCAGCGCTTCGGCAGCGCGCTGAACCTGAATGTCCACTTCCACATGCTGTGGCTCGACGGCGTGTACGAGGACACCACCGAGCGTCCGCAGCGCAAGCCGCGCCTGCACCGCACCCGTGCGCCCACATCGGCGCAACTGACGGAACTGGCCGGCACCATCGCGCATCGCGTCTGCCGGCACCTGTCGCGCCGCGGCTGGCTCGAAGGCGAAGACGAATCCGTGTTCCTGTCCGACAGCGCGGGTAGCGACGACGGCATGGATGGGCTGCGGATGAGTTCGATGACCTACCGCATCGCCACCGGTCGCGACGCTGGCCGCAAGGTCGTCACGCTGCAAACATTGCCCGGTGACGCAGGCTCGCTGGAGGGCGATGCCGGCAAGGTCGGCGGCTTCTCGCTGCATGCCGGCGTGGCCGCGGAAGCACACGAAAGCCACAAGCTCGAGATCTGTGCCCAAAGCGGCGCTTGCGCGGCCGCTTCCTACCCGCCAGACTCGCAAAAAAGGGCGGTTGAACTTCCTATACCCCCCCCCGTTGCGGGCGACAATAGCGCGACCTGAATTGGATGACGATCGATGCAACTGACGTTCGGTGATGCCGAAGGCCTGGGCCAGCGCAAGCGGACCCGCAAGGAGATCTTCCTGGCGGAGATGGAGCAGGTGGTGCCGTGGAATGCGCTGCTGAAGCTGATCGAGCCGCACTATCCGAAGATGGGCCGTCCCGGCCGGCAGCCCTATGCGGTCGCGACGATGCTGCGCATCCACTTCCTGCAGCAGTGGTACGCGCTCAGTGATCCGGCCATGGAAGAGGCGCTGTACGACACGGCGGTGCTGCGGCGATTCGCCGGCCTCAGCGGGCTGGACAACATTCCCGACGAGACCACGATCCTCAACTTCCGTCGGCTGCTGGAAACGCACGAACTTGCGCCGCAGCTCCTGGAGCGGGTGAACGCGCACCTGGCCCGCAAGGGCCAGAGCTTGCGTGCGGGCACGATCGTGGACGCCACGATCATCGCGGCGCCGAGTTCGACCAAGAACAAGGACGGCCAGCGCGACCCGCAGATGCAGCAGACGAAGAAGGGCAACCAGTGGCACTTCGGGATGAAGGTGCACATTGGCGTGGACGAGGAGTCGGGCCTGGTGCACCACGTGGAGTGCACGGCGGCGAACGTGGCCGACGTGACGCAGGTGCACAAGCTGCTGCACGGCCGTGAGGACACGATCAGCGGCGACAGCGGCTACACCGGTGCGGACAAGCGCGAGGAACTGCAGCAGGTGCAGGCCGCGTTCCGGATCGCGGAGAAGCCGTCGAAGCTGCGGGCGATCAAGAACACGCGCGAGCGCAAATACGCCGAGCGCTGGGAGCACTTCAAGGCCAGCGTGCGGGCGAAGGTGGAGCACCCGTTCCGGGTGGTGAAGCGGCAGTTCGGCTACACCAAGGTGCGCTACCGCGGCTTGGCGAAGAACGCGGCGCAGGTACTGACATTGTTCGCGTTGTCGAACCTGTGGATGGCGCGACGACGCTTGTTGCTGCCGGCGGGGTAAATCCGCCTGGTGGACGGGGAAACCCGTCGCAAACCGCCAGAAATGGCGCAAAAGTGATCATATCCAGATCGATCAGGCGCCTTGGCGCGCAAATCCAAGCATCAGAGCGCTTTGTTCAGACCTTCCTTAGTACGGTGAGCGAAACCGGCTCAGGGGTTCAACCGGAACAGTCACGACCTCATCCGGGAGCGCTCTGCCATGTCCACAATGCGGTCGAGCCTGGCTTGCGCGTCGCCCATGGTGGTGTGGTCGCCGCCGAGCTTGCGGCAGCGGTAGCGCATGCGACCAATCTGGCGATCGGGCACCGCAACGGCCGGCTCGATGACCTGGTCACTACGCGACAACCGGGTTCTACCCCGTTTCCAGGGACGGTTGGGATAGGAGTCTAAAGGCCTGCTCCTTGGCATCGAGCCTGCGCTGGACGACCGCTTTGGGTCGAAAGCAGCCCGATGCGGCGACCGATCCATTGATCATGACAGATCAGTCTTGTGATGCGATTCAGTTGGCACCATTACAAGGTCATCCACTCTCTCTAATCGAGCATCAGCTCCAAAGCAGGTCGCGTGCCAAAGCGCGCAGCGGTGCGTTCCGGAGCCGAGCAGCGAGTCGCAGCTCGACATGCTGCGCCTTCTACGTTGCAGACCCGTAGCATTACGTCCACAGCTATCTGGGCCATCTGGCGTTCCTGCCAAGCCCAAAAAATGTCACGGTCCGTGCTTCCGAGAAGGCCACTCAGCGCCACTGCAGTCAAGCGCCAGCGTGCGCGGAATCGGATGGATGCGCTGGGCCCACTGGGCGCCCTTCGTCAGCGGACCTTGCCGCTTAGGAACTTCCGACTGGTCATCTTGAGCCGCTGTCCACCGCCCGGCTGGACTTGGACTGCAACGAGATCTGGGCGATGCGCCGCCGCCGGCGTCCCGAGATCTTCCGGGTAGATGATCCGGTCCGCCAACGGGTGTCCGAGGGCCTTGAAGTCGCTTGCGGTGCTCCCTTCCAGCATCCGACGGAGGCTGGGGATGTTGAGACGGCTTGGTGCACTTTTCTTGGCCATGGAGCCTCCGAGATGTAGTTCAAAGCCTGCCGGTTCAGATGCCCGCTACCGATAGTGCCGCTCGTTGGCGTTATGGCCACACAACAAACACCGCCGGTAGTCACCGTATCGGCCGCTACGTTCGTGGCCCAGAGGCCCGGGTTCTACCCCGTTTTCACGGACACTTACGAGAAGGCCGATCGAGGCCCTGAGGAGTGTTCATGTCGAAGCGAAGGAAGTTCAGTGCGGAGTTCAAGCGCGGTGCTGTTGAGCAGGCAAGCCAGCCGGGCGTCAGCTGCGCCCAGGTGGCCCGGGAGCTGGGGATTCGCGACACCCTGCTGACCCGCTGGAAGCGGGAGGCGCAGAGCCAGGGCAAGGTGGCCTTCGGTGGCACCGGGACGCCCCGGGACGAGGAGCTGGCCGGGCTCAAGCGCGAGTTGGCCCGGGTGAAGAAGGAACGCGATTTTTTGCGAGAAGCGGCGACGTTCTTTGCCAAGGGATCGTCCTGAGGTATCAGGCGATCGAACGTTGCCGCGATGAATTTCCGGTTCGGCTGATGTGCCGCTGCCTGCGGGTGTCGGCCAGTGGTTACTACGACTGGAGCAAGCGCCTCCCAAGCCCCCGCCAGCTCGACAACCAGCGTCTGCTCGGCCGGATCCGTGAGCTGCACGAAGACAGCCGGGGCACGCTGGGCGCCGGTCGGATGCAGGAAGATCTGGCCGATGCCGGCGAACCCGTCAGCCTGAACCGGGTGGCGCGCCTGATGGCTGAAGATGGCCTGCAGGGCTGGCCGCGGCCGAAGCGGCGTGGCCAGCGTGGCCGGCCCGCGCTGACGCCACCGGGTGTGCGCAATCTACTGGAGCGGGACTTCACCGCGCTGGAGCCGGAGACCAAGTGGGTCACCGACATCACCGAGATCAAGACCCGGCAGGCCAAGCTGTACCTGTGCATCGTGCTGGACCTGTTCGACCAGCGCGTGGTGGGCTGGTCGATGCACCATCGGCAGGATCGGCAGATGGTGATCCGGGCCGTGCAGATGGCGGTCTGGCAGCGCCAAGGCAGACATCCGGCGATCCTGCATTCGGATCGAGGCAGCCAGTTCCGAAGCGGCGACTACCAGCGTTACCTGGCGGCCAACGCATTGGTGTGCTCGATGAGCGCGGTGGGCCACTGCGGCGGCGACGCGGCGTGCGAAGGCTTCTTCGGGCTGCTCAAGCGCGAGCGGGTCTACCTCATGACGTATCCGACACTCGATGCCGCCAGGGCTGATGTGTTCGAATACATCGAGCGATTCCACAACCCGAGGATGCGGCGAAGACTCGCCAGGCAGGATCAGAAGCTCTCAACCCTTTCACAACCGTCCGTGATTTCGGGGTAGAACCCTTCGGCGGCATGAATGTGTCGGAGGCCAAGCGCCTGAAGGAACTGGAGACCGAGAACGCGCGGTTGAAGAAGCTGTTGGCCGAGCAGGTCCTCGAGAACGAGGTGATCAAGGACGTGCTGCGAAAAAAATGGTGAGCGCACCCGCCCGACGCGAGCAGGTGCGCTACATGGCAAGAAAAGGACTCAGCGAGCGGCGCGCTCTGCGCGTGGTCGGCATGAGTGCCAGCGCACTGCGCTACACGCCTCGTCCGGACCGCAATGTAGAACTGCGGGCGCAGATCCAGGCCTTGGCGCATCGGCACAAGCGCTACGGGGTGGGCATGATCTACCTCAAGCTGCGGCAAGGCGGCCAGGTCGTGAACTACAAGCGCGTCGAGCGGCTGTATCAGCAGGCGAAACTGCAGGTGCGGCGGCGCAAGCGCAAGAAGGTGCCCCTGGGCGAACGGCAACCACTGATTCGTCCGGTTGCGGCCAACGAGGTGTGGTCGATGGACTTTATCTTCGATCGCACAGCCGACGGCCGTGTCATCAAGTGTCTGGTGATTGTGGATGACGCCAGCCACGAGGCGGTGGCAATCGAGGTCGAGCGTGCGATTTCGGGCCACGGCGTCAGCCGCGTGCTGGACCGCCTGGCACTCAGCCGTGGCCTGCCGAAGGTGATCCGGACCGATAACGGCAAGGAATTCTGCGGCAAGGCAATGGTGGCCTGGGCGCACGAACGTGGCGTGTCGCTGCGTCTGATCCAGCCGGGCAAGCCGAATCAGAACGCTTACGTTGAATCGTTCAACGGACGCCTGCGCGACGAATGCCTCAACGAACACTGGTTCCCGACACTGCTGCACGCGCGCACCGAGATCGAGCGCTGGCGGCGGGAGTACAACGAAGAGCGGCCGAAGAAATCGCTCGGCGGGCTAACGCCTGCCGCCTATGCCCAACAGCTGGCGGTGAAACCGCTACGATAAAGCCGGGCTCCAAACAGCTCCGCTACTGAAAGCGGGGAGACGTCGGGAGCAGTGTTCGAGAGCGGATCCGGTCAAGCTTCAGCGACTCGCCAATCGGGTTGCGCAGGCTGTCGGTCCGGTCGTTGACATGTACTTGGACTATGACTTGAGGCCACCGTCCCAGGCGCAGATCCAGTACGCGGTTGCCATTGCGCGACGAGAGGGGCTCGAGATCCCGGCCGACGTGCTGAAGAAAAAGGTTGCGATGGGCAAGTTCCTTGACCAGCACGCCAAAGGTGGTGCCCGAAGCGGTAAGTAAGCGCTTGCCTCTGCGCGCTGCTAGGATTGCTACCTATGTAGAAAAAGGCGGTCGCTTTCGGCTCGAAATCCGTCTTTTACAACAAAAACCTCTCTCAATGTATAAATGCGAGTTTCAATGATCAAGAAAAAGCCTTTAGATACAGGAACTTGCGATGGTTTCGCGTTGAGAGCGCTGCGATCTGTGGGTTCACAACCGTTCTAAAGAGAACTTTTAGTGGATGTAATTGGAAAGGCTTGCAGCGTACACGCTGCAGGCCTTTCTGCTATTCAGAGCCTCGAAGGCCGCTGGTGATCTTGTTCCATGCCGAGCACTTTGGGCGACGGCTCATAGTTGGGCGATTGCCAGTTAGGAAGATCCACCGGGGGTAGGGTAGGAGCGTTCCCGACCCGGTGCGGAGGCTGTAAAGTCGTGGTGAGGCCACATTGACGTGCTTTTTGCTAACTCTGCACAACCATTGAAAGAAATGAATGAGCGGCTGAAGTAGTCCACCTTCAAGGAAGAACGGAGAGAGAGCCACATATGGGCGGAGCAAAGCCAGGCAGGAATGAACGCTGTCCGTGTGGAAGCGGTAGGAAGTTCAAGCGCTGCCACGGCGGCCCCAATTTCAACTATGAAGAAATGATCTCGCGAGGGGCTGAGGAAGCCCAGCGCAGGGCTGAGATCAATCGGATACAGCGGCAGCGACAGCAGGGCCTAGGTCGCCCAATCACCGCCGCCCAGAGAGCCGGTAAGCGGAACGTCGCTGTGGGCCATCGTCTATTTCAGGGCGTGTGGCCAACCTTTCATGACTTCCTTTATAGCTACATCCTCGATGTTCTTGGGCGCGACTGGTTCGAAGCCCAGGCGCAGCCGGAACACAACGAACGTCATCCTGTCATTCAGTGGCATGAAAGGTTCCTGTTAGCGTCCAAAGTCGCCAACCTGGCACCAGGGGAGACGCGCCAAACGCGGATGACCGGCGCAATCAGCGCATTTCTGACGCTGGCATATGATCTCTACACCTTGGAACACAACAATGATCAAACGCGCACCCCTCAGCTGCGGAAATCACTGATTGGTCGATTGAAGTGCCAAGATCAGTTCAACGGGGTGCGTTATGAGATCCGTGTTGCGGCAATGCTGTTGAGAGCCGGGTTCGAGCTCGAATGGGAAGATGAAACCAATCGCCGAACCAAGCATGTGGAATACACTGCCACCTATCCGCGCACCGGCAAGGCCTTTGGCGTCGAGTGCAAGATCCGAAACCAAGATGCTGCGAAGCAGGCGAACCAGCATCTTGGGAAGTTTGCTGGGCTGGTGAGTGATGCGCTGAAGAAGGAAACACCACATGACCGTTTGATCTTCGTCGATTTGAACACACAGGCCTATCCCTATGTTCCGGGCGGACCACACGATTGGCGAACGATCAGCGTCAACACGCTTCGAAAGTTCGAGGCACAACCCAAGGCAGCGCTCCTGCCCCCTGCCGTGGTGTTCATCACCAACTATCCCGACCATCACCACCTTGATACTCAGGTTCCCGATGCTGGAGCCGTCGTTGAGGGATTCAAGATCGATGACTACCGGACCGGTGAGCTTCTGACGCTGCAGCAGAAGATTGAGATGCGCGTGCGCAATCCTGAAGTCGAGGCACTTGTGGCATCGATCCATGAACATATCGACCTGCCCTCCACTTTTGAAGGGGAAATTCCTGGGCTGCCTTCAAACCGGCTGCTTATCGGGCACCGATACCAAATGGACGATGGTGTGGTTGGTATCTTGGAGGACGCCTGCGTGATGGACGACAATGGGATGGTCGCGCTAGCTATAGAACGGGACGAAGGCGGGCGAGCGATCTACACCAACCAGCTCACGCCTGAGGAGTTCGCTGCATGGAAACGCTATCCAGAGACCTTTTTTGGGCAGATCCGCCAGAAACCGGGCCCGATGAGTGATCCAATGGAACTCTATGACAGCTTGAAGGCTATTCACGTCAGTACCCCTAAGGAAAAGCTACTCCAGTTCATGGGAGACCATCGCGAGCACTTTGCCGCGTTTACGCAGCCCGATCTGTTGGATGTCTACTTGCAAGGCATGGTGAACTCTGTGATGGAGCGGGCGGGTCCTCAAGACGTCCCTGTGCATATCCGAAGAATGAAGCCGCCGCCGAAACGGGCGGTTTAGGCAATCATTCACCTGGGTAGTCGACGCGCGCATTTTGTAGATCCTGCGGCCACACCGGAGTTGGAACTCGCGGCCGAGTAAAGACGCAAGGCAGAGGAGACTGAGAACGCCGGATTCCAGCGCTTTGCATCGGTGCTTCGGGAGCTCGCTGCGTGGTATGAGCGAGACGCCCAACGGATCGTGGAGGAGTATCAGGACCGATCAAAGGGGCCGGCTTGATCGTGGGGCCGCTTTGCAACCTACATGGCTATACGGGAACGGAGTACGACCATGACCCGCTGGGACCTGTCGAGTGAGCTGATCCATTTCACCCAAGGCGATACTCTAGACGCAGCCTACGCGAGGCTGCGTAGGATCCTAGACGACGGCTATCTGCAGGGCAGCGATCACTTGATCACTGGCCGCTACCGCTGCGTCTGCTTTACCGAAGCCCCTCGGACTGCATTGGCGGCGGGGCTGGTCAACAGTTGGAACTACGGACGTTATTCACCGTTCGGGCTCATATTCGACAAGCGTTGGCTTTTTGAAAAGGGCGCACGCCCGGTGATCTACCAGTCGGCCGCAGAGTTCAATGACCTTCCTGCCAGCCACGCTTGGCGACACATGACCTATGAGCCGGACCGCGATCCGCCGGTCGATTTCACCTGGGAGCGCGAATGGCGTCTACAGACGGAGCAGCTGCACTTCGATCGCTCATGCGCAGGGATAGTAGTACCTGACCGGAATTGGGAGGCGCTCCTGCTTGCCGAGCATGATGTCGAACAGGACTGGCGGGTTCTCGAGTACAGCCAGATCATGGACGCGGGCTTGGCCGAGCAGCTGCGCGATGAATACCAGTGGACGCTGACGTCGTTACATCCTTGATCTCCAGCTCTCGAAATGCTCGAGCGCTGCGGGCTTGTCGGCCGTCCCTCGCGCGTCGAACCAGCCTGCCCGGGCTTTGTGCTTTCGGGGATTTTTCCCCGCAATAGCGCTATTCTTTGCGCCTGCCAGCCGCTCCGCCAGCAGTTCCCTGCAGGCGGAGACGACATGAAGGCGGAAAGACTCAAAGCGATATCCCGTGCAGCAAGCAACGACAGCGTGCTGCTCACGGATGAAGTGAGCAGTGGTGTGTGCTGGCACTCGACACAGCACCTCGACCAACCCGTAGCCTACGACGTGGTGTTGCCCGCGGGCCTGCACCTGGCGGTGGGCGTGGCGACGCTGAAGACGTCGGCGGGCCGACAAGGCGAGTTCACGTTGCCCGGCATGGGCCTGACCGCCGTCTACTGTGCCGAGGATGTCCAGGCCACGACCCAGCTGGCGGCCGGCCCCAATCGTTCCTGCGGCCTCATGCTGCCGACCGGCGACACGCAGGAGGACCACATCCAACAGGTGATCCGTCGCCTGCGTGAGGGCCCTGCCATGCGGGCGACCTCATCCGTGCCCGCCGCTGTACTGGATCGCCTCTGCGCGCCGCTTGATCCATGGTTCCAGGGCCATGCCCGTGCAATGGCGCTGGAGGCGCGCTCGCTCGAGCTGATGGCTGTCGTCTGGACCTGGCTCAACGGTGAGCCCGAGCGTGTGGTGCCGCCATCACGACATATCGTGCATGCGCATCGCGCACGCGAACTCCTCGAGACGCAGTTGGCGGCACCGCCGTCACTGGCCCGGCTCGCGCGCCAGGTCGGCGTCAACGTGCGCACCCTGACCGACGTGTTCCGCAGCCAGTTCGGCATGTCGATCGCCTCCTACGTGACGCGCCGCCGCCTGCAGATCGCTCGCGACCATCTGCTGGAAGGCCTCAGCGTCAGTGCCGCCGCGCACCGCGTGGGGTATGCCCCCGCCCATTTCTCCAATGCGTTCCAGCGCCAGTTCGGCATCCGTCCGCAGGCGTTCGTGCGCGCCATGCCCACTGGCGCATGCGAAATGCCGGATGGCGCAAACGATGCATGACGCGGAGGCGCAAGCGCGATTCGATAATGCGGAACGGACTTCCTGCAGGAGAAATATCTAGTGCAACGCGGCGTGCTGGCGGTATCGATAGGGATGGTGATGGGGGCGATGGGCACTCCGGCGGCGTGGGCCGACGACGGTCCCACGGCAAGTGCGACATCGCTGGACAAGGTGGTGGTGACGGCCACCCGGACGCAGGACACGCTGGCTGACACGCCGGTGGCGGCGACCGTGCTGACCGAAGCCTTCATCCGTGATGCCCGGATCGATTCGCTGCGCGACATCGACGATTACGTGCCCAACGTGCACTTCAACCAGATCGGACAGGTGGGCGGCACCTACGTCACCATCCGCGGCATCGAGTCCAATCCCTTCATCGCCAACCGGGCGGCGGTCTATATCGACGGTATTCCGTTCCGCCAGCCTGCCGACCAGGCGCTGGGCTTTGCCGAGCAGGTGGAGGTGCTGCGCGGCCCACAGGGCACGTTGTACGGCGCGAACACCGAGTCCGGGCTGGTGCTGATCCAGACCCGTGCGCCCGGCGACGTTTTCGAAGGCGAGGCGGTGCTAGATGCCCAGCGCTTCGGGCACGGTACTGGATTGGACGGCCGTGTCCGTGTGTCCGGTCCTCTGACCTCGACGCTCGGCGGGTCGATGGTGTTGGCACGGGGACAGACGGACAGCTACGTGGGAAATCCCGTGTCGTCGATCGGCGAATCGGGAGAGATCCGCGACACGTTCTATCAGGGAAAGCTGCGCTGGGAGCCGGGCGAGCAGACGCGCGTTGATTTTCTCGCCTACGTGTCGTCCCTGCGAGCGCCCGGCCTTTACGAGCAGGAGTTCCTGCCGATGGATCGCGCGGTGTACGACGCGAACTACGCGGATGCCTTCAATGGTGGACGGCGCATTGGCCGCAGCGAACTGCTGCACGACGCGCCCAAGCGCACCGAGGAAGACGAGGTCGCCATCGGGGCCAGTCTGCGCCATGCGTTCGCATCATCCGTCCTGGATGTGGCGCTCTCGTGGCGGGATGTCGAGGAACGCTCCTTCGGTACCGACCTGGACATGACGGCTACGCCGATGTCGGCCGGCGGGCACGCCGACGACGAGCGATATCTGAATCTGGAGACGCGCTGGTCGTCGGGCGACGATGCCACCCTGCGCTGGGTCGTGGGCTACAACCACTACCGCGACGAGCGTGACAAGCGGTTGTCCACACTGGTCGGCCCCGGTGGCCTGGACGACTATCGCTACGCGCCTACCCAATCGTCCGAAGCACGCGATCATGCGGTATTCGCCCAGTTGGCCGTGCCGGTGGCAGAACGCCTGCGCGTGGGCGCTGGCGTACGTTACGAGCGGGCGGAGCGCAGCAAGGCGCAGCAGGCCGGCGCACTGGACCTGGGTCCGCTAGGCACCTTCGCGTTCCCGGAAGAACAGCTGCGCGAGACATTTGACGATGTCCTGCCACGCGTATGGATCGACTGGAAGCCGTCCGACCACTGGCTGCTCTACGCATCCGTTGCAAAGGGCTGGATCCCCGGCGGCTTCAACCTGGCTGCGGCCAGTGCCTCGGTCGACCGGGACTACTCGCGCTACGACGCCGAGTCGCTGTGGACCTACGAGCTGGGCGCGAAGGCCGTATGGCTCGACGGCCGCGTAATGCTGGGCGTCGCGCTCTTCCAGACCGAGGCGGACCATTGGCAGGACTACAGCATTCTGTACAACGACCAAGGCCAAGTTGTGTCCACGACGCTCATCACCACCGATGCATCCATCCGCACGCGTGGTGTGGAGGTTGAGCTCAGCGCCCGGCCTGCGGAGGGCTGGGACATCACCGCCAGCCTGGGTGTGGTCGATGCCGAGTACACCGACTACACCTATGGCCTGGTCAACCTCCGCGGTGGGCCGGTGAAGCTGGTGCCCGACTGGGATGCGTCGCTGGCGGTCGGCTGGCGACCCTGGCGCGGCTTGCTGCTGCGCGGCGAGCTGCAGGGGGTGGGCGATATGGCCCTGCATGCGCAGAACATCGCCAGGCAGCCCGCCTACTGGACCGGCAATCTGCAGGTCGGGTGGGAATCCACGTCCTGGAGCGTGCGCATGTACGCCGACAACATCACGGACCGCCGGGCCTTCGTTACCAGTGCCTACACCAACTCATTGTTCGGGTACGACGGCACCTGGTACGCGGGCATCAACGCGCCCAGGACGGTGGGGGTGGTGGCGGATTGGCGCTGGTAGTGACCAGTCAATCAGGATCCCATGCGGGCAGTTGCGGATCGCCAAGGGACGTCAGTTGAGCCCACCGGTAGCCTTCTCGCTCAAGTGCATCACGGACAAGGGCGTGGCCTTCGAGCGTATCCAAAGCCACCTCCTCAATCACCGACCAATCGCCGGAAGTAAGTGGCGGGTCGTAGGCCAGGTAGACATTGGCATCCGGGAACTGCTTTGACTTCCAATGCAGGATCGGCATGTACTCGATAGCTGGATCGAGTGCCCTGAGGCCGGCAAGCATTGCGGCAGCCTCGGCGTGCGTCGGCGCATGCTGGGTGGAGCTGAGGAAATCGATGATTGCCTTGGAGTGAGGGTGGTGCTCGTCGCCGAACAGATGGTGGACTGCGGGCGGATATAGACGAACTACGCCAATCTCCGGGTTATGCAACTGCACGGTGGCCAAACGCTGGTTGGTGAGTTTTGCGGCGGGGAGCTCCACATCTTCACCAGGTCGTGGAACGACGTACCGCAACAGCGCCTCCCACAGGGCACCTTCAGGTCGATCGGACACGTAGAACATGCCGTGGGCGTCATCCCGAAGTGCAAACCGCGCTTTGCTGGCGGGATTCGCATCCAGCGGCCCCCAAGGATGCCCACCTTCGTAAACCCTGTAGAGCGGTTGGTCTGTCGGGGCTTCAAAGAGTGGTGGTGGCTTTTCAAACCAAGGCAGGGGCGGTGCCATCAACCATCCTCGCCGAACTCGATCTGTGCGGCACGCAGCACTGCGCCAGGATCTGTGGCGAGCACGTCGGCCGGCCGCTCTCCATCGAGCAGAGCATGGCGGCTGCGGAACCACTCCACCTCTCCCCAACCGCTGGTGCGGCGCTGTGCATCCATCTTGAAGGGACCTTTCTCGCGAAGCACTGCCAGAATTTCCGGAATAAGAAGTATCGGAAGTCCATCATCGTCGAATTGCCAGGACGGATATCGATAACTGGGGGACGGGATGGGTAGATAGACCCCAAGCAGCTTGCCATCACGGCGCAAGCTGCTGGCCAAGTGGCTGGCGTTATCGGCAGTGGAGCCCAGCTTGCGGCTGACTTCTGCTGCCGTCGGCCATGTCGAAGCCAACTCGGCGCGTCGGCGGGCGGGTGCTTCATCAACCCGTGCATCTGCACTGGTCGCGCGCGTCGCCTTCAGCACAGGTTGCGGAGTAGACAGCGCCGCTTGGAACGAATCGTAGTAGCGGGCAATGGTTTGCCTGGCAGCGCGAATGGCATCGGGTGCTGGATCATCCAACTCAACCAGCACGTAGTCATTTTCTATATCACCGCCGCGCAACACCTCAAAAGCATCGGCCAGATTCTGGCTGTGCAGTTCCTTTAGGGGGGCATGCATACTCCAGAAGGCGAACAACGGGGCATGACGATAGCGGGTTCCGCTTTGGCGATTTCGCGCAACAAGCCTTTCCAGGGGATCCAGGCTGCGCAACGCCGCCAGATAGAGGTTCACCATGGTGGTGCCAGGCGCTCCGCCGGTGCTCTCGTGCGCCTGGGCGAAGACCCTGATGCGGTTGATCGCATCTGGGAGCATGGGGTCGCTTCCCACCAACTGCTCAGCCGTGGAAACGCCGCTCCTTTGCAGGACGCTGCCGGCGGCGATTTCGGTCAGTTCAAGGTAGGCCAAGGCCATGACGCGCTCCGCGGGGATAGGGGCCGGATCGGCGATCCAGCGGGACTCCACTTGGTCACAATGAATTAAACACGTTAAACAGTCAACGGAATGCCCGTTTTCGTTAAGTTTCAGGAGGTTGAGTCGAGTATCCCGATGCAATATCGTTGCCTGAAGAGCAACGAATGTCGCCAAATGAGCAACACTTCGCATCTGATGGACATCCTCTTCCCGGTGGGTCGCCAGCGGGTGCTTTCCGTGCTGCTGCTCCAGCCGGAACAGAGCTTCCACCTTCGCGAGTTGGCTCGAATTACCGGTAGCCACGCGGGAACGCTCGTGCGGGAGTTGGACAAGCTCACTAGTGCCGGACTCCTGCAACGCAGTTTGGTTGGCAACCAAGTGCACTATCGCGCCAATCGCGACTGCTTCCTGTTTGATGATCTGGCTGCGATCTTCCGTAAAACGCATGGAGTGGTACCGGTGTTGCGTGAGGCGTTGCTTCCGCACGCACAAAGGATTGCCTTGGCTTGGGTTTTTGGATCGGTTGCTTCGGGCGCAGATGTGTCCGGCAGCGACATAGACCTGCTGGTGCTCGGAGACGTGGGATTTGCTGATCTGGTGCGGGCTGTCCATCCTGTCCAGGAACTTCTGCGGCGGGAGGTCAATCCGGTCTTGTACTCGCCTGACGAATTCGATCGAAGGCTGCGGGCGGGTGACACTTTCGTTTCTGAGTTGGTTTCAAAGCCGAAGCTGATGGTGGTTGGCGACGATCGCGACGTTGTCAGGATGGCGGGCGGTCTGACCATTTAGCGGTATCCGGCGCAGCCACGCAGGACGTGGCTCTACGAGGCGGCTGCATGGTTCCCCGGCATGCATTTTTGTGCGCTGCGTCTTTCATTGGATCGATTTAGTGCCGTATGGTGCAATCGATTGCATTGCAGTGAATCGTTGCGTTTGATACCGGTTGGGAGGCCGGTTGGAGAATGTCCATTGATTCGAGCGGGCCAACGGCAACACCCGGGTTCACGCGGCGCGAAGCGCTGCGCATGGCGGTCGCCGGAGGCATAGGCCTTGGCGCTGCGAAAGTGCTACCTGCGTCTGCGGCCAGTGCCCCACTGAAGGGCAATCTGAAGCACTCCGTCGCGCGCTGGACCTTCCCGAAGCTGTCGGTCGCCGAGCTCTGCCGGACGGTCAAAGGCATCGGCTTTGCCGCCATCGATCTGGTCGGGCCGGAAGACTGGGCCACGCTGAAGGCCCACGGCGTGGACAGTTCGATGTGCAACGGTGCCGAGCTGGGCCTGACCAAGGGCTTTGCCGGCCGCGAGTTCCACGACCAGTTGGTCGAGCGCTACACCCGCCACATCGATCTCGTGGCCGACGCCGGCTACCGGAACCTGATCTGCTTCTCCGGCAACCGCAATGGCATGGACCCCCAGCAGGGCCTGGCCAACGCCGAGGCGGGCCTCAAGCGCATCCTCGGGCGTGCCGAGAAGCGCGGCGTGGTGCTGGTGATGGAACTGCTGAACTCCCGGGTCGATCACCCCGATTACCTGTGCGACCACTCGGCGTGGGGCGTGGAGCTTTGCCAGCGGCTCGGCTCGAACAACTTCGGTCTGCTGTACGACATCTATCACATGCAGATCATGGAGGGCGACATCATCGCCACCATCGGCAGGCACCACGCCTGCTTCAAGCATTACCACACGGCGGGCGTGCCGGGCCGACATGAGATCGGCGACCAGCAGGAGCTCCACTATCCCGCCATCTGTCGCGCGATCCGCGATACCGGTTTCGATGGTTATCTGGCCCAGGAGTTCATCCCCACTGCGCCCGATCCTGTCGGCTCTCTGCGCGAGGCCATCCGCCTCTGCGATGTTTGAATGATATCCACCCAGGTGAAGTAGACCCATGGCAGACAATCATTACGACGCAATCGTTGTTGGTTCCGGTATCAGTGGCGGCTGGGCAGCCAAAGAGCTGGCCGAAAAAGGCCTCAAGGTGCTGATGCTGGAACGCGGACGCAACATCGAGCACGTCAAGGACTACGTCAACGCGATGAAAGAGGCGTGGGACTTCCCACACCGCAACCGACCGACCCAGGCGATGAAGGCCGACTTCCCGGTGCTGATGCGCGACTACGGTCTGGTCGAGAACCTTGAGGGCATGTGGGCCGACGAGAAAGACTCGCCCTACATCGAGACCAAGCGCTTCGACTGGTTCCGTGGTTACCACGTGGGTGGCCGCTCGCTGTTGTGGGGCCGACAGAGCTACCGCTTCTCCGACCTGGACTTCGAGGCGAACAAGAAAGACGGCATCGCCACCGACTGGCCGATCCGCTACGCCGACATCGCGCCCTGGTACGACCACGTGGAGAAGTTCGCCGGTATCGCCGGTACCCGCGAAGGGCTGGACGTGCTGCCGGATGGCGAGTTCCTGCCACCGATCCCGCTGAACATCGTCGAGAAGGACGTAGCCGCGCGGATCAAGAAGGCCTTTGGCGGCACCCGCCACATGATCCACTCGCGCACCGCCAACATCACCCAGCCGATGCCGGAGCAGGGGCGCGTCAACTGCCAGTATCGCAACAAGTGCATCCTGGGCTGCCCGTTCGGTGCCTACTTCTCGACCCAGGCGGCGACGCTGCCGGCGGCGATGAAGACCGGCAACCTGACGCTGCGACCGTTCTCGATCGTCAAGGAAGTGCTGTACGACAAGGACCGCAAGCGTGCGCGTGGCGTGGAGGTCATTGATGCCGAAACCGGGCAGACCTACCAGTACACCGCCAAGGTCATCTTCCTCAATGCCTCGTCGTTCAACTCCACCTGGATGCTGATGAATTCAGCCACCGATGTCTGGGAAGGCGGATTGGGCTCTTCGTCCGGCGAACTCGGCCACAACGTGATGGACCATCACTTTGGGGCCGGTGCCTCCGGTCGCGTCGAAGGCTATGACGACAAGTACTACTTCGGACGTCGCCCCTGCGGGTTCTATGTTCCGCGCTTCCGCAACGTCACCGCCGACGACAAACGCGGTTATCGACGCGGCTTCGGTTACCAGGGCGGTGCCAGCCGCAATGGCTGGTCGCGCGAGATCGCCGAGATGAACATCGGTGCCGACCTGAAAGAAGCGCTGACCGTGCCGGGCGACTGGCGCATCGGCATGACCGGCTTCGGCGAGATGCTGCCGCACCACGACAACACCATCCGTTTGGACAAGGACAAGAAAGACAAATGGGGCCTGCCGGTGCTGGCAATGGATGTGTCGATGCGCGCCAACGAGTTGGCGATGCGCAAGGACATGGCCGCAGATGCCGCCGAGATGCTGGAGGCCGCAGGCGTAAAGGACGTGCAGGTGTTCGACAACGACTATGCACCCGGCAAAGGCATCCATGAAATGGGCACCGCGCGCATGGGGCGGGACCGGAAGAACTCGGTGCTGAACCAGCACAACCAGGTCTGGGATGCGCCCAATGTGTATGTGACCGACGGGGCCTGCATGACCTCCAGCGCCTGCGTGAATCCCTCATTGACCTACATGGCATTGACCGCCCGCGCAGCCGATCATGCGGTGCGCGAACTGAAAGCGGGGAATCTCTGATGGAACGTCGCGACCTACTGAAGATGATCGTCGCCGCGACCGGCGCGGCCATGATCGGCCTGCCGGCGCTGGCCAGCGGTCAGGTGCCGGCGGCGGGGGCAAAGGCAGCGTTCTCGGCGGCCGACATCGCCCTGATGGACGAGATTGCCGACACCATCCTGCCGCGGACCAAAACGCCAGGAGCCAAGGACGCCGGTGCGGGCGCGTTCATGGCCACGTTTGTCAGCGACTGCTATACGACGCAGCAGCAGGCGACCTTCCGTGCAGGGCTGGCCGACATCGACAAGCGGGCAGGCGGGCGGTTCGTCTCGCTGACCCCGGAGGCCCGTGCCGAGTTGCTGCGCGCCGTGGATGCGGATGCGAAGAAGCAGGCTGCCGCCAATACCGGTCCCCGCAACGCAGAATCTGCGGAGGCGAAGGCGCACTATTTCACCATGCTCAAGCAGCTGACCATCTTCGGCTTCTTTACCTCGAAGATCGGCGCGACCGAAGTGCTGCAGTACGTCGCCGTGCCGGGCCGCTACGACGGTGACCTGGCCTATGTGGCCGGCACACCGGCTTGGGCGACCAGCTGATAGATCACCCCGATTCGACCCTCTACGTGACCAGGAACACGATGACCCGACCTCTTCTGATGGCGGCTTGCCTGCTAGCGGCCGCCCCTGCATTGGCTGCGCCCAAAGACGACGCCGCGCGCGATCCTGCGACGACCGAAGCCTGGACCCCCGAACCTGCCGTCGTGGCCACCCCTCAAGGCGGCGCGCCGTCAGACGCGATCGTGCTGTTTGATGGCAAAGACACCTCGGCATGGGAGGCGGAGCAGGGCGGTCGCGTGCCCTGGACGGTGGCCGACGGCGCGATGACGGTGGTGCCCGGCAGCAAGGGCATCCGCACCCGTGAAAAATTCTGCGACATCCAACTGCACGTTGAGTGGCGCACGCCGACTGAAACGGCAGGCTTCAAGGGCCAGGACCGGGGTAACAGCGGGATCTTCCTGCAGGAGCTGTATGAGCTGCAGGTGCTGGACAGCTACAACAATCCCACCTATGCCAACGGCCAGGCAGGCTCGATCTACAAGCAGGCCATGCCCTTGGCGAACGCCTCGCGCGCCCCGGGCGAGTGGCAGACCTACGACGTCATCTGGAAGGCCCCGCGTTTCTCGCCGGGCGGCGGGTTGATCTCGCCGGCGCGCATCACCGTGCTGCACAACGGCGTGCTGGTGCAGAACGACACCGTCGTGTCCGGGAAGACCGAGTACATCGGCGCACCCTCCTACGCCCCCCACGAATGCGCCCCGCTGTACCTGCAGGAACACGCCTCCAAGGTCAGCTACCGCAACATCTGGGTACGCAAGCTGTAACTCAAGCCCGGCGCGCGAACTCACCCAACTGCTGATTACCCGTAGAGCCACGCCCTGCGTGGCTTCGCGGTGCCAGAAGACTACTTCGCCAAATAGCTGGCGATATCGCTGACTTCCTGCTCGGAAAGCTGCGCAAACGGCGGCATCAACCCGCCGCCCTTCCTGATCTTCTCCTTGATCTGCGCCGCATCCAGCCGCTTGCCAATATCGGTGAGCGCAGGAAACGTCGGCGGAACCCCCGCCCGGGTCGCCCCATGGCAGGCCACGCAATGCACGCTGTAAAGCTTCTCGCCTGCCGCGGGATTCTCCTTGGACCAGGCGGCAGGTGCCAGCATCGAACCACACAGCGCTGCAGCAGACATCAGTAGTACTTTCACAACTTGGGCTCCTATGCTTGCTAGCGCGTTGCGCGGGCGGGCAGGGTGGCGGTCAGGTGTTCACGCAGGTACTCGGCACCGGTCTGGATGATGGTCGCCGGGTCGCGCGGCTGGTCATGCTCGACGATGTACCACTGTACTTTGGCATCCGCTGCCGCAGGCAGGATCACGCTCCAGTCGAGCACCCCCTGGCCCACGGCCGCGAAACCGCCTTCGTCCTTGTTCTGGCCCTTGGGCGCGTTGTCCTTGGCGTGCACGGCGAACATGCGACCGTTGAACTTCTTCAGCATCACCGCAGGGTCGTAGCCCGCGCGCGCGACCCAGGCCAGGTCCAGCTCGGTCTTGAGATCGGGACCGGCGGCTGCGAACAGCAGTTCCAGCCCCGTCTTGCCGTCATAGTCGACCAGCTCGAAGTCGTGGTTGTGGTAGGCCAGGTGCATGCCCTGGGCCTGCACGCGCGCGGCGAGCTGGCCCAGTTCCTTGCCCAATGCGGTCCAGCCGGCCGCATCCTTTGGGCGGTCCTCTTCGTTCAGATAGGGCACCACCAGCGTGGTGTTGCCGATCGCCCGGTTGAAGGCGATCACGCCGTCCAGGTCTTTGCGAAGGTCAGCCAGCTGCGAATGGGAAGAGATCGCCTTGATCGAATACCGGTCCAGCAGCTGCTTGAGTTCGGCGGCTCTGACGTTCTGCGTGCCCACCGTTTCCACCGCGTGCACGCCCGCGTCGTGGACGATCTTCAACTGCTGGTCGAGCGAGCCGGCGTTGCGCAGCGTGTACATCTGCACCGCGATCGGCCTCTGCGGCCCGGCGATGTCGGCGGCGAAGACGGGCAGGGCGGCGAGCAACAGCAGCGCGAGCGTGGTGGTCCGGCGTGTACGGGTCTTCATCAAACACTCCTCCGGGAATTCAACCGATGGCGGTCCAGGCACGTGACCTGGCCGATGCGATGACGCGATCAACAATCAGCGCCGAACGCGCGCCGTCTTCAAAGGTGGGCAGACCGTCGGGGCGCTCGCCCTCGATGGCCCGGTAGGTGTCAGCGACGAACGACTCGAAGCAGGTGCCATAGCCCTGGGCGTGGCCGGGCGGAAATACCGCCAGCCGCCGCTGCTCGGCACTGCCGGCACCGGGCCCGCGCACGAAGGTTTCCTCGCGCTGATCAGGGTGCCCGATCCACAGCCGCTCGGCATCCTCCTGGTTGAAGGCCACGCTGGACTTGGCCCCATCGATCTCGAACCAGAGTCGATTGTGGCGTCCGGCCGAGACCTGGCTGACGGTCAGCGAGGCCAGCGTGCCTGCGCCGGTCTTGAACAGGGCGGCGGCCACATCCTCACTCGTTACCGCCTGCATCGCACCCCCGCCCGCCGGGCTGGTGAAGCTCTGCCCGGTGACGGCACCCCGCTCGGCGATCACGGTGGCGAACGCCGCACTGACGTCGACGAAGCGCTCGCCGCCCACCCATTCAACCAGGTCGCACCAGTGCGAACCGATATCGGCGAACACACGTGAGGTACCGCCCAGAGTCGGGTCGACGCGCCAGTTGTTGCTGACCGGGTCCAGCAGCCAGTCCTGCAGATAGCTGCCGTGGATCAGATGCAGTGGTCCCAGATCGCCTTGCGCGATGCGCGCGCGCGCTTCGCGGACCACCGGGTGGTAGCGGTAGACGAAGGGCACAGTGGCGATCAATCCGGTGGAGGCCGCCAGGGCCGCCAGGGCCTGCGCATCTTCCAGTGTCGTAGCCAGCGGTTTCTCGCAGATCACATGCTTGCCGGCTTCCAGCGCGGTCTGCGCCATGGCGCGGTGCAGGTGGTTGGGCGTGCAGACATGAACCACCTGCACCTGCGGATCAGAAACGGCTTCTTCGATATCCCGATAGGCGCGCGGCACGTTCCACTTCTGCGCGATTTCGGCCGCGCGCTGCGGAGAAGAGCCGACCACGCCGCGAACATCCGCACCGGCCAGCAATGCCGCGCGATGATGCACCGCTCCGATCATGCCGGTGCCGACGATGGCGATTCCAAGCTTGGGCATCGTCCAGGCTCCTCAGGGGGTGGTGGAGGCCGCCGCCACGACCGGCCGGTCGCGGAACAGCAGCAGGAAGGCGATCAGCACCAGCAGCGCGACGCCGGCCGGGAACAGCCAGATCTTCTCCCAGTCCGGACCCGCGGCAGTGGTGTAGTGCTCGACCACCGCGCCGGACAGGAAGGTGCCGATCAACATGCCTACGCCGTAGGTGGCCAGGGTGATGAAGCCTTGAGCGCTGCTGCGCGCGTCAGGGCCGGCATGCGCGTCGGTGTAGATCTGCCCGGTGACGAAGAAGAAGTCGTAGCAGATGCCGTGCAGCACGATGCCGATGACCAGCAGCGAGAACGCGCCGCCGGCATCACCAAAGGCGAACATCACATAGCGCACCACCCACGCGGCCATGCCGACCGCCAGCATGGTCTTGACGCCCAGGCGCACGAACAGGAACGGCATGGCCAGCATCAGCAGCACTTCAGACACCTGGCCGAGCGACTGCAGGCCGGCCGCGCCACGCACGCCCAGGTCGTTGAGGTACGGATTGGTGAAGTTGTAGTAAAACGCCAGCGGAATGCAGATGGCGATGGAGGCCAGGAAGAACACCAGGTAGGAGCGCGACTTCAGCAGACGCAGCGAGTCCAGTCCGAGAATCTTCCCCAGCCCGGCGTCGCGCTGCTGTGCCAGTGGCGGGGTGTGCGGCAGGGTGAAGGCATATAGTCCCAGCAGCAGCGACGCCAGCGCGGCCATTTGGAAGGTCAGCTCCAGCCGATGCGCCTGTTCCCAGCCCAGCCAGCCGATCAGCACGCCGGCGACGATCCAGCCGACGCTGCCGGCCACGCGTACCAGGGGGAACTGCTTTTCAGGCGATTGCATATGCCGCATCGCCACGCTGTTGGCCAGCGCAAGCGTAGGCATGAACAGCAGCATGTAACCCATGACGCAGGCGAAGAACGTGTTGAAGTCCGTCGCGGTGGAGGCGAACCACATCAGCACGGCACCGGCGAGGTGCAGCACGGCGAGAATGCGCTGCGCCGCGAAGTAGCGATCCGCGATCAGGCCGACCAGGAACGGGGCCACGATGGCACCGATGGACTGGCTGAGGAATGCGGTGGCCACCTGGCTGGCACTGGCCTGAAGCGGGCCCTGCACCAGGTACGTCCCCAGGGTCACGAACCACGCGCCCCAGATGAAGAACTGCAGAAACATCATCGCGCCCAAGCGCGACATGGCGTGCGTCATGGCTTGCCCTCCCGGGGCGGTAATGGCTCAGATTCCCAGCATGTGGCGCAGTGATTCGGGGTCGGTGCCACTGTCAGCGAAGTCGTCAAACGCGCGTTCGGTCACGCGGATGATGTGATCGCGGATGAAGCCCGCGCCTTCCCGCGCGCCATCTTCCGGATGCTTCAGGCAGCACTCCCATTCCAGCACCGCCCAGCCCGGGAAGTCGTACTGCGCGAACTTGGAGAAGATCGACTTGAAGTCGATCTGGCCGTCGCCCAGCGAGCGGAACCGCCCCGGACGATCGATCCAGTCCTGGTAGCCGCCATAGACGCCGCTGCGCGCACTGGGACGGTACTCCGCGTCCTTGACGTGGAAGATGCCGATACGTGCGTGATAGCGGTCGATGAAGCCCAGATAGTCCATCTGCTGCAGCAGCAGATGGCTGGGGTCGTAGAGAATCTTGGCGCGAGGATGGTGGTCCACCACGTCGAGGAAGCGCTCGAAGGTAGCCCCATCGTGCAGGTCCTCGCCCGGATGGATCTCGAAGCACAGGTCCACGCCGCACTCGTCGAACGTATCCAGAATGGGACGCCAGCGGCGTCCAAGTTCAGCGAAGGCTTCTTCCACCAGTCCCGGCGGACGCTGTGGCCAGGGATAGAAGTAGGGCCAGGCGAGGGCACCGGAGAACGTCGCGTGCGCGGTGAGGCCCAGGCGCTGACTGGCTTTGGCGGCCAGCTTCAACTGTTCTACCGCCCAGGCCTGCCGTGCAGCGGGATCACCGCGCTTGTCCGCAGGTGCGAATCCGTCAAACAGGCTGTCGTAGGCGGGGTGTACCGCAACCAGCTGACCTTGCAGGTGCGTGGACAGTTCGGTGATCTGCACACCGTGCCCGGCCAGCATGCCGGCGATGTCGTCGCAGTAGGTCTGGCTGCGCGCCGCCTCGGCCAGATCGAACAGGTGGGGCGCGCTGGTCGGCACTTGTACGCCAGAATAGCCCAGGCCCGCGGCCCAGCCGGCCAGCGTGTCGAGCCGATCAAAAGGAGCTGTGTCGCCGATGAACTGCGCCAGGAACAGTGCTGGACCCTTGAGCGTCTTCAACGTGTTTCGCCCTCGATGCAATCGATTGCATTATCCTAGCAGCGCCTTCCGCAAGACCTGTTGTGCACTGCACAGTGGGCTGAAGACCTGAGCTCATGGCTACCATCTACGACATCGCAAAACACGTGGGCGTCTCGGCCGGGACCGTGTCGCGGGCGCTTTCCCGGCCGGACAAAGTCCTGCCGGCCACCCGCGCGCGCATCGAGCAGGCGGCGGCGGAACTGGGCTACGTGCCCAACACTGTGGCCCGGAACCTCAAGACCCAGCGCAGCGGCAAGATCCTGGTCACCGTTCCGGACATCGCCAACCCCTTCTTTGCTCAGATCCTGCAGGGCGCTGAAGAGGCAGCGCAGGCGCTGGGCTACGCGGTGCTGCTGGGGGATACCCAGCATCAACCCGACCGCGAGGAGCGCTACGCGCAGATGCTCCGGCGCAACGAAGCCGATGGTCTGATCGTGCTGGGGCATCGTCTGCCACCGACCGCGCGCGAGATCGTCCTGCAGTTCGGGGACGCTGCGCCGGTGGTGAATGGGTGCGAGTTCGACCCGGCTGTGGGTATTCCCAGCGTGCACATCGACAACGTGGCTGCCGCACGTGCGGTGATGGAGCACCTGTATGCGCTGGGGCACGAGCGCATCGCCGTGGTCGGCGGGCCCACCGAGAACCCACTGCACCAACAGCGGATGGAGGGCGTCCGGGCGGCGGCCAAGGCGCGCGGTCGCGTGCGCGCGTTGTGCACCGCGCCCGGTGATTTCTCGCTGGAATCAGGCCATGCCGCGGCGATGGCGCTGCTGGATGCCGAATCCCCACCGACCGCGATCTTCTGTTTCAGCGACCAGATGGCACTGGGGGCGATGGCGGCCTGCAGAGAACTGGGCATCCGTGTGCCGGACGACGTGTCCATTGTCGGCTTCGATGACCTGGCGTCGTCCCGTTACCTCACGCCGCCGTTGACGACGGTTCGCCAGCCCATGCGCGAGATCGGTGCGCGCGCGGTGCACCTGCTGCTGGCGCTCATTGATCGGGTGGACGTGCCGCTGCAGCAGACGCTGGATTTCAGCCTGATGGTGCGCGGATCAACAGGTCTTCCGCGCACCGGGTGAAAAGGCACGCCAGCTGAGCCTGGTTCGACTGTGTGGGTTACGTTCGTCTGCTGCCGCCCATGGCCATCGGCGTAGCGCTGATGCAGCGCTTATGATGTACATCATTGTGAGCATCAAAGGATAGGACATCCCGTGCGTTTTACTGTTTCTGTAGTGTTGGCGACCGTTCTGGTGGGCAGCCCTGTGATCGCCTTTGCGACCGAGTCGGTGTATGCGTCGCTGCAGCGGATCCAGCATGATGATGCCATGCAGTCCGGCGTGGAGTCGGTGACGTTCCATCGTGTCAAGGTGGATGCCGCTGGTAAGGGGGGACGCGCCGTCACCGTCCAGCCGTTGTGGGCCGAGTATCAGGTGATGGGCCATGGCAAGCATCGGGTGACCGACCTCGATCAGCGCGAACCGGGCGTGCAGCCCATGCTGGATGCCTTGGCCTCCGGATTCCGCACGACGGTGACCGCAAAGGACGAAGCCAGTGCGCTGGAGCCCGTGAACCCGCGCGTCTGGGAGCAGGCGTTGACGGAGATGCCAGACGCAACACAGTGGCAGCTGTCCGGCGAGAATGTGCTGGCCATGCTGCCGCAACACGTGCCGGCGCAATGGCAGGTAGGCCAGATCCATCGTCGTACGGCGCAGTCGCAGGCGCATGGAACCGTGACGGTGACGCAGAAGGTGGTTGCCGTGACCCCGGCGATGGCGGTGCTGGATTTCACGGTGAGTGGTAAAGCGCTGAAAGGCACCGGGCGGCAGGCGGTGCGTCGCAGCGACGGCATGCCGGTGGAAACCCGCACAACACTGCATCGTGATGCGGTGCGCGGCTTTCCGGCGACCACCGAAACCAGCCACGTCGCCGATCTGGGGTACGAACCCTTCCTGGAGCCGATGACCGCCGAGCAGTATCGCCAGCAGGTGGCGTCGGTGACCGACGAGCTCGCGCGGCCGCCGTACAGTGCACCCAGCGGACGTCCTGACGATTACGCTGCCTCAAAGGAAGTCGAGGGCCAGTTGGACCCCTGGATGGTGTCGGCGGACGCATTGCCGGCCTTCGAAAAGAGCCTGCGCTTTGCGCTGCTGCCGGATCGGGATTCTGGTCGCACCCAGTTGGCCATCGGCGCGGAAGCCCGCCTGGGCCCGGCCTCTCCTGTGTCCTCGGTACTGGAACCCACCCTGACCGTGCGCCCGCGTTCCGTGACGCTGCTCGGGCGCGACGGCAAGCCGCTGCCGGACCTGGAGGCGGTGCAGGTCTTGTCTTCAATGCAGATGGAAGGAAGGCACAAGGTCGCTGAAACCTCGCCGTCATTCCCGTTCCGCCTGCCGTTGAACACCACCGAGCAGCAGCGACAGGCGCTGCATCGCATCCGCATGACCGCGGATGTCGAGGTCCACCGCTGGGTGGGCACGGAGGTCATCAAACCCGGTGAGGCATCCAGGATCAACCCGGGCGTGCGGGTCTCCCTGCCGGCACCGCATCGGATCACGCTGCAGAATGAGCGCGTCCAGCCGGCAGCGCCGGAAGGCATCTGGACCAGCGTGGTGCCGCTGGATGCTGAAGGGAAGGAGATTCCGACCCGAGATATGGGCATCGGCCCGTTCCAGAAGAAAGTGGGCGACAGCGATTTACCGCTGGTATGGGAGTTCCGCACCCAGCCGTACCAGAACGAGATGGCTGCCGAACGGCCCATCGCCGCGCTGCAGTTGCGGCACTATGGCTGGGAAACCCTGCGCCGGGAGTGGGAGTTCTGGCGGGCAGGAGAGGATGGGAAGCTGCTGGAGTGAGCGTCTCTTATAAGCGTGGCGCATAAGTGCATTCAGGTTGCGTGCTCTTATCGCGGGGCGGCGATGGGCGCAGACTGGTGGTCTTCCCCACGCCAGGAGCATGAACCATGAAGACACGCACACTCGGCCGCAACGGTCCGCAGGTTTCCGCCCTGGGCTTTGGCTGCATGGGCCTGAGCTTTGCCTACGGCCAGGGGCTGGAGCGGCCAGCGGCGGTTGCGCTGATCCGCGATGCCATCGAGCGCGGCGTCACCCTGTTTGACACCGCTGAAGCCTACGGCACCCTCAATGAGCAGATGCTGGGCGAGGCCGTCGCTCCCTTCCGCGACAAGGTGGTGATCGCCACCAAGTTCGGCTTCAAGGACGGTAACGCGCAGGCCGGGGTGGACAGCAGCCCGGCCAACATCCGCAAGGTCGCAGACCAGTCGCTGCGCAATCTTGGCACCGATCGCATCGATCTCTTCTACCAGCACCGTGTCGACCCGTCGGTACCTATGGAAGATGTGGCTGGCACCGTGCGTGATTTGATTGCCGAGGGCAAGGTCGGACACTTCGGTCTCTCGGAAGCCGGTGTGGATTCCATCCGTCGTGCGCATGCGGTGCAGCCGGTGGCGGCGCTGCAGAGCGAGTACTCGCTGTGGTGGCGCGCGCCTGAGCAGGATGTCCTGCCGGTGTGCGAGGAACTGGGCATTGGCTTTGTGCCGTTCAGTCCGCTGGGACGTGGCTTCCTGACCGGCAAGATCGACGCCAGCACCACCTTTGAAAGCGGCGACTTCCGGGCCAACAACCCGCGCTTCTCGGTGGAGGCGCGCACCGCCAACCAGCAGCTGGTGGATCAGATCACGCAGATTGCCGAGGCACGCAAGGCCACCCCGGCGCAGATCGCGCTGGCGTGGCTGTTGTCGCGCAAGCCGTGGATTGTGCCGATTCCGGGAACCACCAAGTTGCATCGTCTGGAGGAGAACCTCGGGGCGGTGGAACTGGAACTGAGTGGTGACGAGCTGGCGCGCATTGGTGAGGCGCTGGAGCAGATACAGATCGTGGGTGATCGCTATCCCGCCGATCTGGCGGCACGCGTTGGTCGCTGAGGCCGCTGCGTAGAGCCACGCCCTGCGTGGCTTCGGGGTGCCAGACATGGTCTGAGCCACGCAGGGCGTGGCTCTACGTTATGGTGGTGGG
>NZ_JASCOZ010000229.1 GCF_029960115.1 Stenotrophomonas sp. PS02289 | reverse complement strand
GGTGGGGGGTACGGGACACGCCTTAAATCTCCCGTTAGGCTCGGGCGGCACATCCATGTGCCTTCACGGTCCCGTACCCCCCACCCGCCGACCCCTCGATACATGGTCGGTGGCCATGGGAAATGCCACAGCTACGTGCTTTTGATCTTCGATGGCCACCGACCCACTGTCGATGGCGGATCGGGGTGGGCTGGAGGGGGCGTGAGCCGCATGGATGCGGCGATCGAGGCTACAGGGACGTACTTGCGCCGTCCCCCGGAACGCCCATCCCGATCCGCCAACCCAGAGAAACGATGACCACCGGCTGTTCGCCAAGAACCAACAGCAGCCGGGCAACGCCCGGCGATCCGTACGTCATGTAACCCCGCAATCAACTAGACGAAAAAAACCACGGCCCCGAAGGGCCGTGGTTGTCAGGCAGTTACAGCGCGGTGGATCAGAAGCGCTGCTGGTACTTCATGTACACGAAGCGACCGATGTCGTAGCCGCCGTAGTACGAGAAGGCCGAGTTCGGCTTGCTGTACATCACCGGACCGTACTTTTCGAACACGTTGTTGGCACCGACCGACACGGTGGCTTCCCACGGCAGGTTGTAGCGGAACTGCACGTCGTGGAAGGTCACCGCACCACGCTCGTTGTAGTTGCGCGCACCGCGGTACCACGGCGCATACTGGCCCGGATCGGAGCACTCATCCGGATACAGCGACACGTTGGCGCACTGTTCCTTCACGCCCGAGTAGTAACGCGCGGTCCAGCTGGCACCGAAGTTGCCCTTTTCGTAGCCCAGCACCAGGTTCGAACGGACGCGGAAGGCGCTGCCGATCCCGTTGGTCACGATCGGCACGATCGAGCTGTCGTTCGAGGTGCGGTAGGTCGCGCTCGACACGTAGGTGGTTGCCGAGTTCACCAGGAACTTGCCGAAGCCGGTTTCCAGACGGTAGCTCAGGTCCAGGTCGTAACCTTCGGTTTCCATGAAGCCCGCGTTGCGGTTGCCGAACTTCAGGTTGGTCACGATGCCGGTGACCGGATCACGCTGGAAGCGCGAGCAGCGAGCATCGATGCCGGCTTCGTAGCAGTCCTGCAGGATCTGGGTCGGCGTATCGGCAATGATGGTGTTGTCGATGCGGATCTTCCACCAGTCCAGCGAGGCGTTGAAGCCCTGGATGAAGCTCGGGCTCCAGACCAGGCCCAGCGTCTTGCTGGTCGAGGTTTCCGGGGTCAGGTCCGGGTTCGATCCGGAGGTGAACGGCACCGGCGTTGCGTCGGTGGCCACGGTCACCGGCGTGCCGCCCTGGCGCAGCTGACGGAAGGTCGCTGCGTTGGCGATGTCACGCGAGCAGCGTGCACGCACTTCGGCGCTGGTGCGCGACGAACCGAACACGGTGTCGCACGGATCGCTGAACTGCGCGAAGGTTTCCGAACCGCCACCGAACAGATCGCTGATGGTCGGAGCGCGGAAGCCTTCTGCCCAGGTACCACGGACCAGCAGCGATTCGATCGGCTTCCACTTGAAACCGAACTTGCTGTTGAGCGTGTTGCCGAAGGTGTCGTAGTCCGAGAAGCGGGTTGCGCCGTTGAAGCTCAGTTCCTTCGCGCCCGGCAGGTCAGCCAGCACCGGCACGTTCACTTCCAGGTAGGCTTCATTGACGGTGTAGTCGCCGCCGGTCGGGCCAGCGGCCAGGTTGGTGGTGGCACCGGTCTGGGCCAGCGCGTCGGGCGTGTACTTGCCTTCTTCCTTGCGGCTTTCCACGCCGAAGGCGAAGCCCAGGTCGCCGCCCGGCAGGGCCACGATGCTGCCCGCGATGTTGGCGAAGAAGTTCTTCGAGGTGGTCCGGCCCTTGGTGACTTCTTCCGGGAACAGCCATGCCTGCAGTTCTTCATTGCCGTACAGGCCATCAGCGGCGGTGGTGCCGTACGGAACCAGCGGGTTCCACGGCTTGCACACGTCGTAGCTGATCGGTGCAGCGGCGGTACCGCACTGCACCTTGCCGGTGGCAGCGTTGTAGAACGACGGACCCACGCCGCCAGCGACGCGCGCCTTGTGCAGGTTGCCGGTCGCGACCGACTCCAGCTCGTTGCGGTTGTACTGGTAGCCCACGTCCCAGTTGAAGTAACGGTCGCCAATGTCGAACGAACCATCGAACGACGCCACCGCACGGTAGGTCTTCAGTTCGCTGGTGGTGACGCGCGGCACTTCCCAGGTACGACGGTTCCAGGCCACCGCGGTCGGGGTGGCGTAACCGTGCTGGTTGCCGAACGGGTTGAAGTAGCTGTTCACCGACATCGAACCGACGCCAGCGGTGCTCGACTGCAGCGGGTAGCCGGCGATCTGGCGGCTGGACTCACGCTGGTTGTAGCCCAGTTCGGTGCGGAAGTTGATGCTGTCGGTGATCGCGAAGCGACCGTCGAAGTACACCGAGTCACGCTTGACCGGGTACATCACGTGCATCTGGTCGTTGGCGTTGCTGACGTCACCGGTGAACGGGGTGGTATTGGTGATGTGGTAGTTGCCCGGCAGGGTCGGGTCGCTACCACGGTTGAGCGAGTAGCCGCAGCCCGCAGTGGCGGTGCAGCCCGGGCCGCGCACGCCGGTCATCTGGCCATACTGGCTGATGGTGGTCCAGTTGCTGGAATCGTTCGGGTGACGGTCGGTCATGCCGTACTGGCTGAACCAGCGGTCACGCGCCCACACGCCCTTTTCTTCAGCATGCTCGGCCGACAGGGTCAGCGAGATGCGGTCGTTGCTCCAGCCGGTGACCACGTCGAAGCGCGAACGCTCGCCGTCGCCCTGGCTGTACTGGCCGTGGTAGACGTTGGCGGTGGTGCCGCTGACGTTGCTGCGGGTGATGATGTTGACCACGCCGGCCATGGCGTCGGAGCCGTAGATGGCCGACGCGCCGTCCTTCAGCACTTCAATGCGTTCCACGGCCGACACCGGCAGGGTGGAGACGTCCTGGTAGCCGGAGGTGCTGATGCCCAGGCGCTTGCCGTTGACCAGCACCAGGGTGCGCTGGGTGCCCAGGTTGCGCATGTCGATGTAGGTACCACCGGCGTTTTCACCCGCGGTCAGCGCGTTGGCGCGGCTGATGGTCGGGCTGCCCATGGCGGTGACGTTCTGCAGGATGTCGGCAACCGAGCTGAAGCCCTGCTTTTCGATGTCGGTGCGGCTGATCGCAAACACCGGCTGTGCGGTTTCAACGTCGACCTGGCGGATGCGCGAACCGGTGATCTCGATGCGATCCAGGTTGGTGGTGTTCGGCGTTTCCTGTGCGAAGGCCGGGGCGGCCACCAGGCCGGCGGTACCGGCAACCAGGGCGTAGCGGATGGCCTGCCCCAGTACGTTGGTGCGTGAATTCATGAAGGCTCTCTCTCTCGTTTCGATCTGGATCAAAAGAGGTGACGGGGATCCCAAGTTCCCCGCCGCCCCGAAAAACCAGCCGCCAAGTGAGGCTGGTGTCTCGATCATTGTCCGGTCGTTAAGCCGTTGTAAAGGCCTTGTTCACTCTTTTTCATTAAGAGGTAACAAATGAGAGAAATTGTCTGGAATTTCAACGCGTTGTAATAATTGCGTGAATTTGGCTGCCTGTCCAGATGTATCGAAATGTGTCTTTGTGATGCGTTGCAACATGAACATTGCGCAAACGGCCAATGAAAAACCCGGCCAGGGGCCGGGTTTTCGCAGGTGAACGGATTGCAGTCCGGCAGTGGGCGGCGCTATGCGACGAACGGCTTGAACTGGATGCCCAGACCCGCCATGCCCTCGGCTTCGCCGAGCAGGTCGGCCCGCAGCAGCGGGCGGGCGTCGATGAATGCCTGCGGCAGGATCAGGGCCAGCCGGTTGTCGTCGGCGGTCAGCTCCAGCGTCGGCAGCGGGGTGTCTTCATGGGCGCGGTTGAGCAGCACGGCCAGGCGCAGCAGCGCGGTCATGCGCCGCGCCGGCAGCAGGAGGCGCTCGGGCAGGGCATCGAAGGCGGTCTTGGACACGTTGCGGCGGTGGCTGCGCACCATGGCCGCCAGCAGCTGCTGTTCCTGCCGTGAGAAGCCGGCGATGTCCGAATTCTCCAGCACATAGCTGCCATGCACGTGGTAACCGCTGTGCGCGATCATCAGCCCCAGTTCGTGCAGGCGCGCGGCCCAGCCGAGCATGCGCGCATCGTCGGCGTCCAGCTTCCAGCGGTTGTCCACCTGTGCCAGCAGGTCCAGGGCGGTGCTTTCGACCCGGGCGGCCTGTGCGGTGTCGATGCCGTAGCGCAGGGTCAGCGCGTCGACCGATTCGTCGCGCAGGTCGTTTTCGCTGGCGCGACCCAGGATGTCGTACAGGATGCCTTCGCGCATGGCGGCCTTGCTGACCAGCAGCTTCTGCAGCCCCAGCGCCTGGAAGGCCGCCTCCAGCACCAGGATGCCGCCGGCGATGATCGGACGCCGCTCGGCCGACAGGCCCGGCAGGTTGATGTCCTCGATCTTCTTGGCTTTCAGCAGCTCATCGCGCAGCTGCGGCAGCGCCTCGGCGGTGATCGCGCCCTTGCTCAGCTTCATGCTGGCGCAGATCTCGCTGATCGCCTTGTGCGTGCCCGACGAACCCAGCGCTTCATGCCAGCCCAGCGCGCGGTACTTGGTCGCGAACTGCTGGAACTCCGCGCCGATCTCGGTCAGCGCATCCTTCCAGCGTCGCTTGCTCAGCTTGCCGCCCGGGAAGAAGCGCCGGGTACTGGCAATGCAGCCGGCCTGCAGGCTTTCGCGCTCCAGCGTCTGCATGCCCTGGCCGATGATGAATTCAGTGGAGCCGCCGCCGATGTCGATCACCAGCCGGCGCTGGTCCGCCTTGGGCGGCTGCGCATGGGCCACGCCGAGATAGATCAGGCGAGCTTCTTCGCGTCCGCTGACCACTTCAATGGCATAGCCCAATGCGGTTTCGGCGGGCATCAGGAATGCCTGCGGGGAGCGCAGCTGGCGCACCGTATTGGTGGCCAGTGCCCGCACCCGGGTGGCCGGGATGCCGCGCAGGCGCTGCCCGAAACGGGCAAGGCATTCCAGCGCGCGCTGGCGCGCTTCGGCAGACAGGCCGCCTTTGCCATCCAGCCCGTCGGCCATGCGCACGGTCTCGCGCAGGCGGTCGACCACGCGCAGCTGCCCGAGGGTGTAGCGCGCGATGATCATGTGGAAACTGTTGGAGCCCAGATCAATGGCGGCGAGCAGGTCGCCATCCTGCAGGGCGGGCGGGGTCGTGGAGGTATGCGGCATGGCGGAATGGTAGCCGAAGCGGGGGGGCGCTCGTCACCGCACGGTCTTCACATGGGGGAGTGCGGCGATTGGTCGCAATGTGTGCAATCGGTAGCGCCGGCCGTTGGCCGGCCCTCAGCACCGCCTGGGC
>NZ_JASCOZ010000228.1 GCF_029960115.1 Stenotrophomonas sp. PS02289 | reverse complement strand
GTGCGGCGGGCAGGAGAGAGGTGCCCGCCGCACTGCCGTCAAGGCAGCTACTGCGGGTACTACGTACGCTTACGGAACATCGAGATAACGGCCAGGATCAGGAACACAACGAACAGGATCCAGGCGATGTTGCTGGCGGCACCGGCGATGCCGGAGAAACCGAGCACCGCCGCAATCAGGGCGATAACAAAGAAAACTACGGCGTAGTGCAGCATGTCGATCCTCGCGTGGTGCGTGCCGGATTGGCGTGCTGCCATAGTCTCGATTTGCCGGTGTTCAGCGAGTGACGGCAACCTCATCGCGCAATGAAGCCTTCAGCCTCGTGAGGCCTTCGTCAATGCTGACCTGTGGCACGTAACCGAAGTCGCGGCGCGCCGGCTCCATGCTGTACCAGTGCGGCGTGCACAGCTGCTCGGCAAGGAAACGGGTCATCGGCGGTTCGCCTGGCAGGCGCAGCAGCGGCCACAACCGCTCGGCCACCGCGCCGATCCGGTAAGCAGTCTTGAAGCTGATCGACTTCTCCACCGACGGGGCACCGGACGCGGCCAGCAGCTTGTTGAGCAGCTCGCGCATCGGCAGCGGTTCGCCGTTGGAAATGAAGTAGGCCTTGCCGGCGCAGGCGGCACCCGGGGCCAGGTGTTCGAACGCCTGGAAATGGGCCAACGCGGCATTGTCGATGTAGGTGGTGTCGACCAGATTGGTGCCGTCACCCACGAAGCGCAGGCGACCGGCCCGCGCGCGTTCGGCCAGGCGCGGCACCAGCTGCTGGTCGCCCGGACCCCAGATCAGGCGCGGGCGCAGGGCGACGGTCACCAGCTGCGCGTCGTTGGCGGCGAGCACGCGCTGCTCGGCGATCGCCTTGGTCGCCGCGTACGGGGCCTGGAAATTCTCGCCGTAGGGCACTTCGTCCGCGCCCAGGCCTTCCACCGGATGGGTGGCACGGTGGGTCACGCTGGGCGTGGAGGTGTAGACCAGCCGGCCGATACCGTTGGCGCGGCAGGCGGCAATCACGTTGTCGGTGCCCACCACGTTGGCCTTGTGGTAGCTGTCATAGCTGCCCCACGCGCCGGCTTTGGCGGCGTTGTGGAAGACCGCATCCACGCCGGCGACGGCGTGGCGCACGGCCTCGGCGTCGGCCAGGTCGCCGCGGATCTGGCCCACGCCCAGCGCTGCCAGCGACGGGTAGTGGCCGCGGTTGAAGCTGAGCACCTCGTGTCCGCGCTCGACCAGGCCACGGCACAGTGCCTGCCCAAGGAAACCACCACCACCGGTGACCAGAATCTTCATGCGTGTTGTTCCATGCGGGTTGCGGCCCAGACGGTCAGCTTTTCGCGACCGATCTTGGCGTTGTGACGGATGTCGACGGGGAAGCCGGGGTGCGGCAGGAAGTGTTCGATGCGCGCGGTGCCGGGATGCGCCAGCGCGTGTTCGCGCAGGCGCTGTCGCAACGCCGGCGAATCGGCCGTGCCCGGCGTGAGTTCGTAGCACAGCACCGGCACCTGCTGGCCGGATGCGCCCACGCCGACCAGCGCGGTGCGCGCGATGCCGTCGAGGGTGTTGAACACCGGCTCGACCTGCTCGGTGTACAGCGGCCCCTGCGCAGTCTCCAGACGCTGGGTCTTGCGTCCGCAGAACCACAACCGGCCCTGTTCGTCGAAGTAGCCGACGTCGCCCATGCGATGCACCACGCGGGTGCTGCCATCGGCGAGGGTCTCGCTGATCTTGGCAGCGGCAGTGGCCTGCGGTCGGTTGAAGTAGCTGTCGGTGGCCGTGGGGCCGGCCACGGTGATTTCGCCGACCACGCCGGTGGCCACTTCGCGCACCTGCGTCCACTGCGGCAGCGGCGCGTCGTCGATAGCAATGATGCGGACCTGGTTGGGTGCAACCACCCCCCCGACGCAGGTGCCGGCACCCTGCTCGGTCGCCTCGCGGGTACTTTCCAGCTCGCGGCCCTCGACCACCGCGACGGGCAGGCATTCGGTTGCGCCGTACGGAGTCCAGAACTGGGCCTCGTCGGGAAGCAGGCGGCGGAAGCGCGCAACCACGTCGGGCGGTACCGGCGCACCGGCCGAGGTCACCCGCCGCACCGTCGGCAGCGGCTGGCCGTGGTCGGCCAGCACCCGGATCAGCGCCGGCGAGCCGAACAGCTGGGTCACCCCGTACCGGGCAATGGCGTCGTGCAGCTTGCGCGGGTCGGCCTTGGCCGGGCGCGTGGGATCCATGTCCGGGATCACCGAAGTCAGGCCGAGTGCCGGGTCGAACAGCGCAAACGGCGGGAAGGTCGGCAGGTCCACCCCACCCGCTTCCATGCCGAAGGCCGAGCGCAGCAGATCGACCTGGCCGACAAAGTGCCGGTGGCGGTAGACCACGCCCTTGGGCACACCGGTGGAGCCGCTGGTGAACAGGATGGCGGCCACATCCTCGCCGTCGGTGGCGGCGATCGGCTGCGGCGCGCGGGTACCCGCGGCCTCCAGCTCGGCCAGGGTGGTGCCGCCCCAGCCCCAGCGGCGGCCGACGGTCACCAGGGTCTTCGCAGTCGGTGCCCAGCGCAGGACCAGGCGCGCCACATGGGCCAGGCCGATGCCGATGAACGCCTGCGGCTGGGCCTCGTCCAGGCACTGTTTCAGCGCGCGCTTGTCGATGCCGGGGTCGACCAGCACCGGCACCGCGCCGTTCTTGAACAGCGCGAACATCAGCAGGAAGAACTCCGGCGAGGGCCGCACCATCACCACCGCGCGCACGCCACGGCCGATGCCGTAGGCGGCCAGCCCGGCCGCCATGGCGTCACTGCGGGCATTGAGGGTGCGGTAATCCAGGGTCACGTCATAGCGCGCCATGCCCGTGGGGCCAGGCTTTCCCGGGCAGCGGATGGCGATCTGGTCGGGGCGTTCGCGGGCCAGTTCGGGCAGGCGCGCGGCGATGTTGGTGGGGCTGTTCATCCGTTCATTGTCGCCGCTGCAGAAAAATCTTGCGCGGCAGCCGCTGGCGTGGAAAATTCGCGCCCTTCCCCTCCCGCTCTCCGCCGCCCGAAGGCCGGCATCCATGGCCCATCCCTGCATGACCTGCGGCGCGTGCTGCACCCAGTACCGCGTGGCCTTCCACTGGATGGAGTCGGACGAAGTCACCCCTGGTGGCGTGCCGCATGAACTGACCGAAGTGCTGGATCCGCACCGGCTGTGCATGCGCGGCACCCACTCCAAGCCGGTGCGCTGCGTCGCACTGGACGCGGAGATCGGCGTCTATTCCCGCTGCAGCATCCACCCCAACCGGCCCAGCGTGTGCCGCGAGGTGGACGCCTCGTGGGAGTACGGCAAGGCCAGCCCGCAGTGTGACAAGGCGCGTATCGCCTTCGGCATGCCGGCGCTGACGCCGGCCGACTGGCCGCTCAAGGACTGAAGCCCGCTAACCGGCGCTCGGCCCCACCCAGGTCAGGTACAGGGTCAGGGTGAGCACCGACACCAGGGTGGTGCCCAGTACCGTGGCGGCGGTCGTGCCGGCCTCGCGGCGGTGGAACTCGGCCAGCATGAACGGACCGGTCCCGGTGGGCAGCGCGGCCAGCAGCACGGCGGCGTGGGTCAGCACCGGGTCGAGATGGAACACGTGGGTGGCGAGCAGCCAGACCAGCAGTGGCTGCAGCAGCAGCTTGGCGGTGCCCAACCCCAGTGCGGTGCGCCCGGTGCCTTCAGGCACGTTGCGTCGCTCGCCCAGGAACAGCCCCAGTGCGATCAACGCACACGGGGAAGCCGCGCCCCCCAGCAGTTTCAGGAAGGTCTGCACGGGAGCCGGCGGGTGCGTACCGGTGGCCATCAGCGGCAGCGCCAGCAGCGGGGCCAGCACCAGCGGGTTGCGCAGCAGCGCGCGCGTGACCTTCCACAGCAGGTGGTGCAGGCGCATTTCGCGCTGCAGGCCGGTTTCCACCAGCACGATGGCCAGCGCGAACAGCACGCACACGGTCAGCAGGGTCGCGACCAGGGTCGGGGTGAGCGCGGCGGTGCCGAGCACCGCCACCGCCAGGGGAAAGCCGATGAAGCCGGTGTTGGCATAGGCCGCATTGAGGCCGTCGATACTGGCGTCGGCCAATGGCTGGCCGCGACGGCGCTGCAGCAGGACGGTGCCGGCGAACACCAGCGCGGTACCGCCGCCGAAACTGAGCAGGAAGCCCGGGTTCCACAGCGCCTGCCAGTGGGCGTTGGCAACTACGTCGAACAGCAGCGCGGGCAGCGCCAGATAGACCACGAAGCGGTTCAGTTCGGAGGTGGAATGCGGGCCCAGCGCGCCGCTGCGGCGGGCCAGCCAGCCGGCGAAGATCAGGCCGAAGATCGGCAGCACGATAGCCAGCACGGACAACATGGGGGATTTCCTGGAAGCATGCGGTGCAGGCTACGCGCCGGCATCAATACCTTCCAATGCTTTTGGCGGCCTTCAGCGATACTCTTTGTGCATGATCGACATCCGTGCCCTGCAGTGCTTCCTGGCCGTGGCCGACACCCTGCACTTCGGGCGCGCCGCCGAACGCCTGCATATGACCCAGCCGCCGCTGAGCCGGCAGATTGCCGGGCTTGAGAAGGCGTTGGGGGTCACACTGCTGGAACGCGACTCGCGGCATGTGCGGCTCACTGCGGGCGGTGAGCGCTTTGCCCTGGACGCGCGCGGCGTGCTGGTCGGACTGGACCAGGCCTGCCGCAGCGCGCAGCAGGTGGCGGCCGGCGAACTCGGAGAGTTGCGCGTGGGCTTCATGATGCATGCCGCGCACAGCTCGGTACCGCCGCTGGCCCGGCGCTTTATCGCCGCCCACCCCCAGGTGCAGCTGCGCCTGCGCGAGGCGCTGCCATTGGCCCTGCTGCAAGGCGTGCGCGAAGGTGAGCTGGACGCGGGCATTGGGTTTGCCCCGGCGGAGCTGCACGGGCTGGCGCTGCAGCCGTTGTTCGAGGAGCCGCTGTGCGTGGCGCTGCCAGCCGCGCATCCGCTGGCGCGGCGGCGTCAGCTGCAGGTGGCGCAGCTGGCCGATGAGGCGTTGATCACCGCCCCTGCGGATGTGGTGCCGACGCTGCGCGAGGCGATTGAGGCCTGCTTTGCACGGGAAGGCCTGCGTCCGCAGATCCGGCTGGAAGTGCAGTTGCAGCAGAGCATCGTCAGCCTGGTCGGCGAAGGGCTGGGCGTGGCCCTGGTACCGGCGTCACTGCGCCGGCTGGGCGTGCCGGGAGTGGCGTTTGTGGCGTTGAAGGATGCGCCGCGGGTACAGCAGGTGGTGTTCTGGCGGGTGGGGAATGCCAATCCGGCACTGCCACATCTATTGGACGCAGCCCGGTAGCGCCGGCCGTTGGCCGGCCCTCATGAACGCATCCGGCAGATGCATGGGCCGGCCAACGGCC
>NZ_JASCOZ010000227.1 GCF_029960115.1 Stenotrophomonas sp. PS02289 | reverse complement strand
CGGCTGCGCTATGTCCAACCGGGTCGAAGCCACGCAGGGCGTGGCTCTACGGAATCGTTCAATCGTTCGCTGCGGACAGCGCCTTGCCGCGCGCCGTGGCGGCTTCAATCGCACGCGCCACGATCGCCTCGAATCCGTCTGCCTGGAACGACTCGACCGCGGCCTGGGTGGTGCCGTTCGGCGAGGTCACCCGCCGGCGCAGTTCCGCCGGGGCTTCACCGGATTCGTCCAGCATGCGGCTGGCCCCCAGAAGGGTCTGCACCACCAGCGCATGGGCGGCATCGGCTGGCAGGCCCTGCGCGCGGGCGGCGGCTTCCATCGCTTCCGCCAGCAGGAACACATAGGCCGGGCCGCTGCCGGAGACGGCGGTCACCGCATCCATCTTCGCTTCGTCCTCGATCCACACCGTGCGCCCCGCCGTGGCCAGCACCTGGTCAGCCTGGGCGCGCTGTCCGGCGCTCACCGCAGACGTGGCAAACAGGCCGGTAACCCCGGCCCCGAGCAGCGCCGGGGTATTAGGCATGGCACGTACCACGGCGTCGTGCCCGCCCAGCCACTGCTGCAGCTGGGCGCTGGTGATGCCGGCGGCAATGGAGACCACCAGCGGCGAATGTTGCCTGGCCAGGTCGGCCAGGTCGGCGCAGACCTGCGACATCACCTGCGGTTTCACCGCGAGCACCCACACCCCGCCCTGTGCTGCGGCTTCTGCCGCGCTGGCGTAGGTGCTCACGCCGAAGTCGGCGCGCAGCGCATCGCGCAGTTCGACCACCGGTTCGGCGACATGGATGTGGGCCGGCGCGGTGCCCTGGCGGACCAGCCCGGCAATCAGGCTGCGGGCCATGTTGCCGCCGCCGACGAAGGTAATGGAGTGGGTGTTCATAGGGGTTCCAATGATCAATGGCGTGCGCCGAACAAGGCCGTACCGACCCGCACCAGCGTGGCACCGTGGGCGATGGCTTCAGGGTAGTCAGCGCTCATGCCCATGGACAGGGTGTCGACCTGCGGGTACTGCGCTGCCAGCGATTCGAACAGGCCCCGCATGCGCTCGAACGCCTGCGCGCGGCGTTCGGCCTCTGGCCAGGGCGCAGGAATGGCCATCAGGCCGCGCAGGCGCAGGCGAGGCTGCGCGGCGATCAGCGCCGCCAGCTCCGGCACCTGCTCCGGCGCGCAGCCGTGCTTGCTGCCTTCATCGTCGATGTTGACCTGTATCAGCACGTTCAGGGCGTCGCGATCAGCGGGCCTGTGCGCGGCCAGTGCGGTGACCAGCTTGGGGCGGTCCACGCTCTGCACCCAGTCAAAGTGCCGCGCGGCCAGCTCGGCCTTGTTCGATTGCAGGTGGCCGATCAGGTGCCACTCCAGCCCGAGTGTGACCAGCTGCTCACTCTTGGCCACCGCCTCCTGCACGTAGTTTTCGCCGAACGCGCGCTGTCCCTGCGCGGCCAGGGCTGCCACCGCGGAGGCCGGCTGGGTCTTGGAAACCGCCAGCAGCAACGGATCTGGCCGCCCGGCGGCAGTCGCCGCGTTGTGCAGGTTCAGCAGAAGGGTCGAGAGGGGCAGGGCGGACACGATGGCTTTCCGGTAGTTCAGGAAGGCTATACTGCCGACCGGGGAAAGATCCTTCCAGTCGCAGCAGTCTATGGGGAGTAGCAGCGTATGGATATCGCCGAACTGTTGGCGTTTTCCGTGAAGAACAAGGCGTCGGACCTGCACCTGTCTGCAGGCCTGCCGCCGATGATCCGTGTGGACGGCGACGTCCGCCGCATCAACATTCCGGCTTTGGACCACAAGCAGGTCCACGCGCTGGTGTACGACATCATGTCGGACAAGCAGCGTCGCGACTACGAGGAATTCCTCGAAGTCGACTTCTCGTTCGAGATTCCCAGCCTGGCGCGTTTCCGCGTCAATGCGTTCAACCAGAACCGGGGTGCGGGTGCGGTGTTCCGTACCATTCCCTCGGAAGTGTTGACGCTGGAAGACCTGGCCGTGCCGCCGATCTTCCGCGAGCTGATCGACCAGCCGCAGGGTCTGATCCTGGTCACCGGTCCGACCGGTTCGGGCAAGTCGACCACGCTGGCGGCGATGATCGACCACATCAACAAGAACGAATACGGTCACATCCTCACGGTCGAGGACCCGATCGAATTCGTGCACACCTCGCAGAAGTGCCTGATCAACCAGCGCGAAGTGCACCGCGACACGCACGGCTTCAACGAAGCGCTGCGTTCGGCACTGCGTGAAGATCCGGACATCATCCTGGTGGGCGAACTTCGCGACCTGGAAACCATCCGCCTGGCACTGACCGCGGCGGAAACCGGCCACCTGGTGTTCGGCACCCTGCATACCAGCTCGGCGGCCAAGACCATCGACCGCATCATCGACGTGTTCCCCGCCGGCGAAAAGCCGATGGTGCGCTCGATGCTGTCCGAGTCGCTGCGCGCGGTGATCTCGCAGGCCCTGCTGAAGAAGGTGGGCGGCGGTCGTACCGCAGCATGGGAAATCATGGTCGGCACCCCGGCCATCCGAAACCTGATCCGTGAGGACAAGGTTGCGCAGATGTACTCGGCGATCCAGACCGGTCAGCAGATGGGCATGATGACCCTGGACCAGCACCTGCAGGACCTGGTCAAGCGCAGCCTGATCACGCGCAACCAGGCCAAGGAATACGCCAAGGACAAGCGGATCTTCGAATAATCGGGGCACACTGCGATGAACACTACTTCTACCACGATCGACTTCACGTCGTTCCTCAAGCTGATGGCGCACCAGAAGGCGTCCGATCTGTTCATCACCGCCGGCATGCCGCCGGCGATCAAGGTGAACGGCAAGATCTCGCCGATCACCCAGACGCCGCTCACGCCGCAGCAGAGCCGCGACCTGGTGCTGAACGTGATGACGCCGGCGCAGCGCGAGGAGTTCGAAAAAACCCACGAGTGCAACTTCGCCATCGGTCTGTCCGGGGTGGGGCGCTTCCGTGTGAGCTGCTTCTACCAGCGCAACCAGGTGGGCATGGTGCTGCGTCGTATCGAGACGCGCATTCCCACCGTGGAAGAGCTGAGCCTGCCGCCGATCATCAAGACGCTGGCGATGACCAAGCGCGGCATCATCCTGTTCGTGGGCGCCACCGGTACCGGTAAGTCGACCTCGCTGGCGGCGATGATCGGCTACCGCAACCTGAATTCGACCGGTCACATCATCACCATTGAGGACCCGATCGAATTCGTGCACAAGCACGAAGGCTGCATCATCACCCAGCGCGAAGTGGGTATCGATACCGACAGCTGGGAAGCGGCGCTGAAGAACACCCTGCGCCAGGCTCCTGACGTGATCATGATCGGCGAAGTGCGTACCCGCGAGGGCATGGACCATGCCATCGCGTTCGCCGAAACCGGTCACCTCGTGCTGTGCACCCTGCATGCCAACAACGCCAACCAGGCGATGGACCGCATCATCAACTTCTTCCCGGAAGATCGGCGCAACCAGCTGTTGATGGATCTGTCGCTGAACCTCAAGGGCGTGGTGGCGCAGCAGCTGGTGCCGTCGCCGGACGGCAAGTCGCGCAAGGTGGCGATGGAAATCATGCTGGGCACGCCGCTGGTGCAGGATTACATCCGCGACGGCGAGATCCACAAGCTCAAGGAAGTGATGAAGGAGTCGGTGCAGCTGGGCATGCGCACCTTCGACCAGAGCCTGTTCGAGCTGTACCAGGCTGGCGAGATCAGCTACGAGGACGCGCTGCGTTACGCCGATTCGCAGAACGAAGTGCGTCTGCGCATCAAGCTCTCGCAGGGCGGCGACGCCCGCACCCTGTCGCAGGGTCTGGACGGCGTGGAGATCTCCGAAGTCCGCTGAGGCCAACATCGTTGGTCGTTTCCGGGCGCGCACGGTGCCACACCGTCGCGCCCGTGTTGTATCTGCCACGCCAAGGGGGCCGTGAATGACGCAGGAAGCCGCACTGAAGACCCGCTACGCGGGCATGGACACCGACGCGCTGCTGGCGCTGTGGCAAGGCCAGGAGCGCATGGACTGGGCCGAGGCCCTGCTCGCGCTGGAGTTGCAGGCACGAGGCGTCACACCCGAACGGCTGGACGAGCTGGCGGCCACGCGTGATCCCGACGGCATCAGCAGCGTCAGCCAGGGGGTGGGTGCGCCCACAGGTCTGGCGTACTTCTTCCTGATCCGGATGGGCACGATCGCCCTGCTGCTGGCCTGCGAACGCACGCTGGGCACGATGTTCGGCCGCGACGTGGCGATGCTGGCGATGCTGGCCGTGCTGCTGGGCTACATCCTGCTGAGTGGTTGGCAGGTCTGGCGGCGGACGCGCAAGCCCAGCGGCGGTGCTGCGGCGTTCGGTACGGCCTTCCAGGTGATCGAACTGGGTGTGCTGACCCTGGGCCTGCTGGCCGGGCTGGGATATGCGTTCAGCCAGTTTTCGGCCTCCTACGTCGATGACGCGCCACCGCCGTCGGGTCCGAAACCTTCGTTGATGGACCCCTGAAGCTGAACGCGAGGCCGCACAAGCCCCGCATGCGGTGGAATTTCATTGCCAGGTGAATCAATTTCACCTGCAACTGTCACGGCGATCGTGTCTAATACCACTCCCCACGAGCGGTACCCCCACCCATGTCCCTCCAATCCCATGGCCCCGCGCCGTGCGAAGACGCTGACGGCCACCTGGTCACCGCCGGGCCGTTGACCCCGCCGCCGGACAGCGCCGGTACCGTCGCCGACGAAAAAGCCCTGCGCCATTCCACTGCCGAAGACGTGCAGGGCATGGTGCTGGCCACGCTGGTGGCGTCGCTGGGGCTGGCGATCTTCGCCAAGGGTGGGCTGATGATTGGCGGCATGGCCGGGCTGGCCTTCCTGCTGCACTATTCGGCCGGTTGGAACTTCGGCCTGGTGTTCGTGCTGGTGAACCTGCCGTTCTACTGGGTCGCAGTGCGACGGATGGGATGGGAATTCACCCTCAAGACCTTCGCTGCGGTCACGGCCTGCGGCGCGCTCACCGACGTGCTGCCGCGTTTCGCCGATTTCTCGCATATGGCACCGCTGTACTCGGCGCTGGTGGGCGGCGCGTTGTCGGGGCTGGGTATTCTGTTCTTCATCCGCCACCGTGCCAGCCTGGGCGGTATCGGCATTCTGGCGGTGTATCTGCAGCGCACACGGGGCTGGAGTGCGGGCAAGGTGCAGATGTCGTTCGACACGCTGCTGATGTGCGCCGCCTTTTTCGTGCTGTCACCGATGCAGGTGATGTATTCGGCCATCGGCGCGGTGGTGCTCAGCCTGGTGCTGATGTTCAACCACCGCCCCGGGCGCTACATGGGCGTCTGACAGACCGCCTGGGCCGGCCAACGGCCGGCGCTACCCATGTCGGCAAGGCCCGGTAGCGCCGGCC
>NZ_JASCOZ010000226.1 GCF_029960115.1 Stenotrophomonas sp. PS02289 | reverse complement strand
CCGTAGAGCCACGCCCTGCGTGGCTGCGCGGTGCCACCTTGGTCGAAGCCACGCAGGGCGTGGCTCTACGCGGTTTCCGCCTTGTTTTTCGGCACCAGCCACCTGGCGGCATGGATGCCCAGCTCGTAGAGCAGGCACATCGGGATGGCCAGCATCAGCTGTGACACCACGTCCGGCGGGGTCAGCACCGCGGCCAGCACGAAGATGCCGACAATCGCGTAGCCACGGCTTTCCTTGAACTGTTCCGGCGAGATCCAGCCCAGCAGGGTCAGGATCACCATCGCCACCGGGAGTTCAAAACTGCTGCCGAAGGCGAAGAAGATCGCCAGCACGAAATCCAGATAGGCATTCGCGTCGGGCGTGATCGCAATCACGTCCGGGCGGAACGTGGTCAGGAAGTGGAACACGGCCGGCAGCACCAGGAAGTAGGCAAACGCGCAGCCGATGTAGAACAGCAGCACCGACGACACCAGCAACGGCACCGCCAGGCGCTTCTCGCGCGCGTACAGGCCGGGGGCCACGAACGACCACAGCTGGAACAGCAGCCACGGCACCGCGATGAACAGCGCCACGAAAAAGGTCAGCTTCAACGGCGCGAAGAACGCGCCGGCCGGATTGGTGGCGATCATCGACTGCCCGTTCGGCAGCTGCGACACCAGCGGCTCGGCCAGCCAGGTGTAGATCTGGCGCGAGAACGGCATCAGCCCCAGCAGGATCACGCCCAGCCCGATCAGCCCCCGCATCAGCCGCGCGCGCAGTTCGATCAGGTGTTCGATCAAGCCACTCTCGGGTGCGTCGTGACCGCTCATGGCTTGGCCTCCGGCGGCGTGTCTGTGGTCGGTTCCGGAGCCGGGTCGCGCGGCGAACCGCCGTCGATGCCCGGCGGCGACATCGCATCGCGCTGCGGCTCCGGCACCACATGCTGGGCCACGCTGGCAGGCGAATCCGGTGCCGGGCCGGTCATCAGCGGTTCGTCGGCGTTGCCCGGCGCGCTACCCGCCACGTCCTGGCGCAGTTCCTCGGCCTGGCGGCGGGCGGCTTCGCCGCTGGCGCGCAGCTGCGCCTCGGTGTCCTGCACCGACTGCTGTGCTTCGCGGAACTGACGTTTGATCTCATCGGCATGCAGTTCGCGCTCCAGCTCCTGCTTGACCGAATCCCACTGGTTGCGCGCACGGCGCACCCACAGCCCGGCAAAACGCGCTGCCTTGGGCAGGCGTTCCGGGCCAAGCACCACCAGGGCGACCACTGCGATCAGCAGCAGTTCGCTGAAGCCGATATCAAACACGCCAGATCGTCCGGTCAGCGACGGTCGCGGTCGTGCTCGTTCTGCGAGGACGTCGTCGAATCGGTCGTGCGCGACTGGTCATTCAGCTGCGCAGGCGGCGCGTCTTCATCGCGCATGCCCTTCTTGAATTCCTTGACGGCGCTGCCAAGGTCCTTGGCGCCGCTGGTCAGCTTCTTGGTGCCGAACACCAGAAGCACGATGACCAGCACCACCACCCAATGCCACAAGCTCATACTGCCCATGTGCTGCTCGCGTACCTAGTAAACAGGAGGTTGAGCATAGCGCACCGCCACCATGACGGCGCGCGTGACGAAAGTCAGTTGCCGTCCAGCGACTCGGTGCGGATCTCGCCCTCGCCCACCGGCTGGAAGCCCTGCTGGGCTGCCGGCTGTGCCGGAACGGCCTGCAGCGGAGCGGTCGTGGCCCCGCCCGTGGCCTGTTCAGCCGCCGGCAGCGCGGGGGCCGGCGCAGCACTCTGCGCGGTGCGGGGGGCCGGAGCGGCTCCCGCGGTGCCGCGATTGGCACGCGCTGAATAGGTGGCCTCTTCCAGGCGGTCACGGAAGGCGACCACGTCCATCGACGGCGACTCGCCGACGCGGCCTTCGAAGATCATGCGCGGGGTGGTGCTGCTGCCGTAGGCGTCCAGATTGGCCTCGTCGTCGATCTGCAGCACCGCGCCGTCCAGCGCCACGCCGGCGAACAGGCCGCGCGCACGCGACCAGGACCAGATTTCGGCCTTGAGCTGGCCATCGGTGGCGGCAGCGGCATTGCGGCCCACCGGACCGGCGGCCACGCCCGCATCCGCGCCCAGGGTGAACTTGCCGTTGACCAGGTTGTCCAGGCTGCGGTCGTTGCGGAACACCAGCACCACGTCGGAGGACTGCACGCCGGCCTGGAAGCCGATGCTGCCGCCGGTGAGCTTCATGAACACCGGGTTGGACCAGCTGCCGTCGGGGTTCTTGACCGACATCAGGCCGTGGCCACGGCGGCCGCCAATGACCAGGCCGGCCTTGATGGTGTCGGGAATGACGACGATGGCGCGGCCTTCGTCGAGCAGTTTGTCCGGAATACCCTGTTCGGGGATGGACTGGATTTCATTGAGCACGCGCACCGCATTGCGGGCGCGCTGGTCTTCCTGGGGCCCGGCCACGGCCTGGGCCGACAGCAGGCTGGCAGAGATCAACAGGACAAGGCGGAAGCGGCGCATGGTGGTCTCCGAAGATAAACGTGGAATGTACTGCACCGGGTCGGTAGATCGCCGGTAGGTGCCCACGAAAGTGGGCACGCATTGGTCTACCCGAAATTAGTCAGGTTTCAATGAATCCGCAATGAGTATCCCGGACCTGCGAGAATATCCTCCATGCTCGACGCCCCCCACACCGCTGTGCTGGCGGTCAATCTCGGCACACCGCAGACCCCTACCGCACCCGCGGTGCGGCGCTATCTGGCGGAGTTTCTCAGTGACCCGCGCGTGGTTTCGATTCCGGCCCTGCTGTGGAAGCCGCTGCTGTACGGGCTGATCCTGCCGCTGCGCAGTGGCCGCTCCGCCGCCAAGTACGCGCAGGTCTGGCTGCCGGAAGGTTCGCCGCTGATGGTCTATACCCAGCGGCTGGCGGCCGCGATGCAGGGCTTGATGCCGAATCTGACCGTGCGCCATGCCATGCGCTACGGCGCGCCCGCACTGACCGCCGAATTGGACCGGCTGGCCGCCGAAGGCGTCCGCCGGGTAGTAGTGCTGCCGCTGTACCCGCAGTACTCCACCACCACGACCGCGTCGATCGAGGATCAGCTGCGTGAGTGGCAGCCGCGCCACCCTGGGGTCACTGTGACCCTGGTGCGCGACTATGCGGCGGATCCACAGTGGGTGGAGGCGGTCGCCGGCAGCATCCGCACCTGGTGGGCGCAGCATGGGCGCGGCGAGAAGCTGCTGTTCTCGTTCCATGGCATTCCGCAGCGACTGGCTGATGCCGGCGATCCTTATCCGCAGCGTTGCGAGGCCAGCGCGCAGGCCATCGCCGACGCACTGGGCCTGGGCGAGGGCGAGTGGCAGCTGGCCTATCAGTCGCGGTTCGGTCGTGAGAAGTGGCTGCAGCCGTATGCCGAACCCACCCTGTGGGCACTGGCCGAAGCCGGTACCAAGCAGATCGACGTGGTCTGCCCCGGGTTTGCCACCGACTGCCTGGAAACGCTGGAAGAAGTGGCCATGGGCTTCACCGAAACCGTCGCCGAGCGTGGCGCGCAGATGCGCTACATCCCCTGCCTCAATGACGCGCCGGAGCATGCGCTGGCGCTGTCGCGGCTGAGCGTGGCGGCACTCACATGATGCTGCAGCCGTTCACCCTGCCGCTGGCCACCACCACGGTCGCCGGCCTGCGCTCGGCACACCGCGATGCCCCTCGCGTGCTGGCGCTGCACGGGTGGCTCGACAACGCGGCCAGCTTCGTCCCGCTCGCCGCGCACCTGCCGGCGGTGGACCTGGTCGCGATCGATCTGCCCGGCCACGGCCGCAGTGGGCATCTTCCGCCCGGGTCGCAGTACAACACGCCCGGCGCGATCTGCCATGTGTTGGAAGTAGCCGATGCACTGGGCTGGGACCGCTTCACCCTGCTCGGCCATTCGATGGGAGCCGGTATCGCCAGTTTGACTGCGGCGGCGGCACCGGAGCGCATCGAGCGCCTGATCGCCATCGAGGCACTCGGCGGCCTGCGCGGTCCGGAAGAAGAAACCGCCACGCGACTGCGCGAGCATGTGCAGGCCGCGCGCCGGCTGGGCGAAAAGCGCCTGCGCGTGTTTGCCGACCTCGCTGCGCCCGTGCGCGCACGCATGATGGCCAACCAGCTTAGCGAGCCCTGTGCGCGCTTGCTGGTGGAGCGTGGCGTGATGCCGGTGGAAGGCGGCTACAGCTGGTGCAGCGATCCACGCCTGATGCTGCCCACGGCACTGCGGATGAGTGAGGCGCAGATCGACAACCTGCTTGCGGCGATTGAGTGCCCGACCCAGGTGATCTACGCGAGTCCGGCACAGTCCTACTACCCGGAGCCGCTGCGCAGCGAACGCATCAAGCTTCTGCGCGATGGTCGGATGGCGGTGTTCCCGGGCACCCACCACCTGCACATGGAGCATCCGGGCACGGTGGCGGCAGTGATTACCGCCTTCCTGCAGGAAGGATAGACGGCGAGCCCTGGGTAGCGGCACCTCGGAGCAGCGTCATTGCGGACCGGGAGGCATGGGAATGTAGTGGGTGCTCTCGGCAACGTCGATTGCCCCTGTCTGCGAGTGCTGCATGCCTTTCTCGTCCACCGCCTCCGCTGTCTCCTCCGTTTCCACGGTCTCAGCTACCTCCACGTTGGGCCGCGGGCACTGCACCATCCCGCCCGAGTTGCGGGGCGCACCACGTCCCGCCAGCTGCCCGCCGCGATTGGCCGAAGGCATTCTGCAGAACCTCCACAACGCATCGCCGCCGTCTTCACCTGTCAATCCAGTGCTGGACGCAGCGTGGTCGCAGGTGATCGCACAGTGGTTGACCCATGCGGCTACCGCGATGCGCGATACACCAGGACTGGAGCGCATCGATGTGCCCACCCTGTACCGGTGGCGTGCCTTTGTCGCGGCAGCGTGGCGGGTGCTGCCGAGCGACCTGCAACTGCTGCTGGAATCGCGACAGCTGCGCGACCTGTTCGGCCTGGGGACCCCGTTGCCGCTTTCGTTCCGCAGCGCCGTAGCCGACGTGCTGCGTGCGGAGATCGCGCGCGTCGTTCCTGCGGACGACGCGTCACGGCACTGGGCGGGGGAACTGCTGAACTACATTGAAGCCTGTCTGCAGCAGCCCGCGCAGCTGGCGCTGTCGAGCCCGGTGCTCAAGCCCCTGTTCGAGGTCCTGCACGAAATCACGTTCACCCGGCCGGCACTGGAGCATGTGCATAACATCGCCCGGTAGGGTCCTACGTGTGCGCATTTTCCGCGCACAAAGAAAAACCCCGCTGCGTGAGCAGCGGGGTTTTGGGTGTAAACCCTGGCGATGACCTACTCTCGCATGGCTTGAGCCACACTACCATCGGCGCAGCTGCGTTTCACTTCCGAGTTCGGGATGGGATCGGGTGGTTCCACAGCGCTAATTTCACCAGGG
>NZ_JASCOZ010000225.1 GCF_029960115.1 Stenotrophomonas sp. PS02289 | reverse complement strand
GCCGTTGGCCGGCCCTCGATACCGCCTGGGCCGGCCAACGGCCGGCGCTACCGGGAAACGGATCGTTCAACAATGCGGCGCTATGATCCGCCCATGAACGAACTGATCCGTCCGTTACCCCCGCCGCTGCAGTCCCACATCCTGCCGACCTCGCAGGACTACGCTGACCTGCGCAGGGCCGTCGCGCTGCTGGAATCGCCCACGCTCACCGCCAAGATGGCAAACCTGATCGGTTCGCCGCTCGAGTTCGCGGTCAACAAGCTGCCCAAGTCCGTGTCCAAGCGGATTCACGGCGCGGTGGAGGCGGCGCTGTTCAAGTCCGCCCAGGCCGCGCTGTGGAGCATGGACAACACCCCCGGCAAGGCTGCCTCCACACGCTGGCACAAGGCGGCCGCAGCGGCCACCGGTGCCGTGGGTGGGGCGTTCGGCTTCACCACGCTGTTCATTGAGCTGCCGGTGTCCACCACCATCATGATGCGCGCGGTGGCCGACGTGGCGCGCAGCGAAGGCTTCGACATGAGCGAGATGGCCACCCGTCATGCATGCCTGGAAGTGTTCGCGCTGGGCGGCAACTCGGGCAAGGACGATGCCAGCGAAACCGGCTACTACATCACCCGCGGTTTCACCACCGAAGTGATGCGTCACCTGTCGGCCGAACTGACCGGCGTGGCCGTGGGCGGCGGCGGGGTGATGATCGGGCTGACCCCGAAGGAAGCCGGCAAATGGCTGGCCAAGATCGTCGAGAAGGTGGCCGCGCGATTCGGCGTGGTGGTCACCGAGAAGTTTGCCGCGCAGGCGGTGCCGATTGTCGGCGCGGTGGCGGGGGCGACGCTCAACACCATGTTCACCGATTACTACCAGGACATGGCGCGCGGGCACTTCATCGTGCGCCGGTTGGAGCGCACGTACGGGTATGAAACCGTGCGTGCGGCGTATGCGGTGGTGGCGGGGCAGGGCGACCAGGCCTGACGCATTGCCGCGTGTGCCCGCGCGGTGCGTGGGCCGGCCAACGGCCGGCGCTACCGATCAATGATCGCGAATCAATGCATCGGCGGTCTGGACGCCGCCGTCCTTGCCATGCAGATACAGATGCATGTCCTGCTGCGGATACGGAATGTTGATGCCGGCCTTGTCGTAGCCCAGCTTGATCTGCTCCAGCAACGTGACCTTGGTGCCGAACCAGTCGGCCGATTTGACGAAGCAGCGGATGCCCAGATTGATCGAGTGCGCGCCCAGCTCATATACGACCACGTCCGGAGCCGGTGTCTCCAGCACGCGCGGATCGGCCTTCACCAGCGCCAGGGCGGTGTCGCGGGCCAGCTGGATGTTGTCCTCGTAGCCGATGCCAATCACCAGTTCCACCCGCCGGGTCGGCTCCGCGGTGAGATTGATGATCGGTGCGGCGGTGATCAGGTTGTTGGGAATGGTGGTGTGCTGGTTGTCCGAGCCGGTGATCACGGTCTGGAAGATGCGCACTTCACGCACACTGCCGGTCTGACCGGCCACGGTGACCACGTCACCCACGCGGAACGGGCGCAGAGTCACGAGCATCACGCCGGAGGCGATGTTCGACAACGAATCCTTCAACGCCAGGCCCACCGCCAGACCGGCCGTGCCCAGCACCGCCAGCAGCGGCGACACCGGCACGCCCAGGGTGGCGATCGCCACCACCACCACGATCACCAGCGCGGCGGCATAGACCACGTTGCGCAGGAAGGTGCCCAGCATCGGATCCACGCCCACCCGTGCGGTGGCACGTGGCATCACGTTTGACAGGCGACGGGCCAGCCACAGCCCGATCAGCAGCACCACCACCGCCGACAGCAGCGGCACGCCGTAGGTTTCCAGAATGTGCTGCCAGTTCCATTGGCGGAAGAAGGCGGGCGTGGTGATCGGCGCGGCGGTGGCGAGCATGGGGTCTCCGGGGTGGGGCTGGAAAAACAAAGCCCCGCATATGGCGGGGCTTTGGATGCGATCAGTGTGAACCGAACGCGATGAACGTCATGTCAGGGCAGCGCTCAGCTGTTGGCCTTGAGCTTGGCCAGGCGCAGCCAGGTGTCGACCACGGTGTCGGGGTTCAGCGACACCGACTCGATGCCTTCCTGCATCAGCCATTCGGCCAGATCCGGGTGATCGGACGGACCCTGACCGCAGATGCCGACGTACTTGCCCTTGGCGCGGGCGGCCTTGATCGCCATCGACAGCAGCTTCTTGACCGCCGGGTTACGTTCGTCGAACAGGTGCGCCACGATCGAGGAGTCGCGGTCCAGGCCCAGGGTGAGCTGGGTCAGGTCGTTGGAACCGATCGAGAAGCCGTCGAAGATCTCCAGGAACTCATCGGCGAGCAGTGCGTTGGACGGCACTTCGCACATCATGATGATCTTCAGGCCGTTTTCGCCCTGCTTCAGACCGTTCTGGGCGAGCACTTCGACGACCTTGCGGCCTTCTTCCAGCGTGCGCACGAACGGAATCATGACCCACAGGTTGTCCAGGCCCATTTCGTTGCGCACGCGCAGCACCGCCTTGCATTCCAGTGCGAACGCAGCGGCGAAGGTCGGGTCGACGTAGCGGCTGGCACCGCGGAAGCCGATCATCGGGTTCTCTTCGTGCGGCTCGTAGTTGTTGCCACCGATCAGGTTGGCGTACTCGTTGGACTTGAAGTCCGACAGACGCACGATCACCGGGTTCGGGGCCACCGAGGCGGTCAGCGTGGCGATGCCTTCCGCCAGACGGTCCACGTAGAAGCCGACCGGATCGGAATAACCGGCGATCTTCTCGTCGATCTTCTTCTTGGTGGCGGCGTCCTGGCGGTCGTACTCCAGCAGCGCATTCGGGTGGATGCCGATGTGGCTGGCGATGATCATTTCCAGACGGGCCAGGCCGATGCCGGCGTTCGGCAGCTGGCCGAAGTCGAAGGCACGTTCCGGGTTGGCCACGTTCATCATGATCTTCAGCGGAGCCGGCGGCATGTTGCCCAGGTCCGTGGTGGTGCGGTCGAAGGCGAGGGTGCCTTCATAGATGAAGCCGGTGTCACCCTCGGCGCAGCTGACCGTGACCTGCTGGCCGTCTTCGATCACCTTGGTGGCATTGCCCGAGCCGACCACGGCCGGCACGCCCAGCTCACGGGCGATGATCGCCGCGTGGCAGGTACGGCCACCGCGGTTGGTGACGATCGCCGAGGCGCGCTTCATCACCGGTTCCCAGTCCGGGTCGGTCATGTCGGCAATCAGCACGTCGCCGGGCTGCACGCGGTTCATGTCGTCCAGGGTCTTGACCACGCGGGCCACGCCCGAGCCGATCTTGGCACCCACGGCGCGACCTTCGGCCAGCACCTTGCCGCCCTTTTCGGTCAGCGCGAAGCGCTCGATCTGGGTGGCGTGGCTGCGCGACTTCACCGTTTCCGGGCGCGCCTGGACGATGAACAGCTTGCCGCTGACCCCGTCCTTGGCCCACTCGATGTCCATCGGGCGGCCGTAGTGCTTTTCAATCACCAGCGACTGCTTGGCCAGTTCCTGCACGTCTTCGTCGCTGATCGAGAAGGTGCGGCGCAGTTCGGCCGGGGTGTCTTCGGTACGCACGCGTTCGCCCGGCACGTCCGAATAGACCATGCGGATCGCCTTGCTGCCCAGCGAGCGGCGCAGGATGGCCGGCTTGCCCGCGGTCAGGGTGGGCTTGTAGACGTAGAACTCGTCCGGGTTGACCGCGCCCTGCACGACCATTTCACCCAGGCCGAAGCTGGAGGTGACGAACACCACGTCGCGGAAGCCCGATTCGGTGTCCAGGGTGAACAGCACGCCCGACGAGCCCACGCCCGAGCGCACCATCAGCTGCACGCCAGCGGAAAGGAACACATCTTCGTGCTTGAAGCCGTGGTGCACGCGGTAGGCGATGGCACGGTCGTTGTACAGCGAGGCGAACACTTCCTTGACCTTGTGCACGACGTCGTCGGCACCGGTCACGTTGAGGAAGGTCTCCTGCTGGCCGGCAAACGAGGCATCCGGCAGGTCTTCGGCGGTGGCCGAAGAACGCACGGCCACGGCCACGTCGCCGCCGCCGTTCTCGGCGCTCAGCTTGGCGTAGGCGGTGCGGATGTCCTGATCCAGCTCCGGCTGCAGCGGGGCGTCGATCACCCAGCCGCGGATTTCCTTGCCGGCTGCGGTGAGCGCAGTGACATCTTCCACGTCCAGCGTGGCCAGCTTGTCGAAAATGCGCTTGGAAAGATCGTTATGTGCGATGAAGTCTTTGAAGGCTTCAGCGGTGGTTGCGTAACCGCCGGGGACCGAAACCCCCAGACCGGCCAGATTGCCGATCATTTCGCCAAGCGACGAATTTTTGCCGCCCACGCGAGCCAGGTCGGCCAAGCGCAGTTCGTGCAACCACAGGATGTTCTCGTTCAAGCGCGATGCTCCGTTTGGCCATCGCCCGAGGCGGGCTGGATGGCCACGTCCGTAGGAAGAAGCCGATATGATGCCGGGCAGACCGCCGTCGGCACAAGCTTGTATCGACGGCCTTTTTAGGCTTCAGAGGGGTTCAAAGGCGCATGACGACGATCCGTCCGGTCTTCTACGTATCCGATGGAACCGGTATCACCGCTGAAACCATTGGGCATAGCCTGCTGACCCAGTTCTCCGGATTCAGCTTCATTACCGACCGCATGTCCTTTGTCGACGACCCGGAAAAAGCGCGGGAAGCCTGCGAAAGGATCCGGGCGGCGGGGGAGCGCTACCAGGTTCGGCCGATTGTGGTCAGTTCCTGCGTGGACAGCGGGCTGAGCATCATCCTGGCCGAAAGCGGGGGGCTGATGCTCGACGTTTTTGCCCCCTTCATCGAGCCGCTGGAGCGTGAGCTGGCCGTGAACCGGCACTCCCGGGTCGGCCAGGCGCATGGCATGGTGGACTTCGAGACCTATCACCGGCGCATCAACGCGATGAACTTCGCGCTCAGCCATGACGACGGCATCGCCATCAACTACGACGACGCCGACGTCATCCTGGTAGCGGTTTCACGCGCAGGTAAAACCCCGACCTGCATCTACCTGGCCCTGCATTTCGGGGTGCGCGCGGCCAATTACCCACTCACCGACGAGGACCTGGAAAGCGACCGCCTGCCGCCGCGGCTGCGTCCTTACCGGCAGAAGCTGTTCGGCCTGACCATCGACCCGGACCGGCTGCAGCAGATCCGCCAGGAGCGCCGGCCCAATTCGCGCTACGCCAACCTGGATACCTGCCGGCGGGAGGTTGCCGCCGCCGAGACCATGTTCCGGATGGAGCGCATTCCCACGCTCAGCACCACGCATACCTCGATCGAGGAGATTTCCAGCAAGGTGCTGGCGACCCTGGGGCTGCAGCGCGAACTCTACTGATGCCTGAGCCGGGCCCCCCCCCCGCCGCCCCCGGGCCGGCCTCCGGTGGCGCCGCCCCCGGGGGGCG
>NZ_JASCOZ010000224.1 GCF_029960115.1 Stenotrophomonas sp. PS02289 | reverse complement strand
GAATCTGGCCAAGGCCTTCGGCGAAACCGTGTGACGTTTGCGTACCGACCAACGGTCGGTACCTACCGGTGGGTGCCGACCGTTGGTCGGCACGCGGAAATCCGCCGGATCAACCCGCCGGCGATTCCTTGCTGTTGAACACGCGCTCCAGCACCTCGGACAGCTCGCTTTCCGAGAACGGCTTGGTGATGTAGGCCTTCGCGCCCTGGCGCATGCCCCACATGCGGTCGGTGTCCTGGTCCTTGGTGGTCACCAGGATCACGGGAATGTGCTTGGTCGTGGCTTCACGTGCCAGCGTGCGGGTGGCCTGGAAACCGTTGAGGTTGGGCATCACCACGTCCATCAGCACCAGGTCGGGCAGTTCGGCCTTGGCCACTTCCACGCCCGCCGCGCCGTCGTCGGCGGTCAGGATCTCATGCCCCAGCCTTTCGACGATGCGTCGGATGCCCAGCTGCTGCGACGGTGAATCGTCGACGATCAGAATGCGTGCCATGTTGTTCCCCAGGTAATGCCAGCAGTGTAGGCCCGGCCTGTGTCAGGGTGAAGCACCGGGCGCGCCGTCCGTCGCCCCGCTGCAACGTTCAGTCGATTCGTACCACCGTGCGGCCCAGTGAATGGCCCGCCAGCATGTGTTCGAATACGTCCGGCAATGCGTCCAGGGTGATTTCGCGTGTACAGATCGCGGCGAGATGGCGCGGCTTCCATTCGCCGCCCAGCCGGTGCCAGACCTGTTCGCGCAGTTCGCGCGGTGCCGAAGAGGAAGAAACCCCCAGCAGCGAGACGCCACGAATGATGAAAGGCATCACCGTCATGTCCAGCGCGGGACTGGCCGCCAACCCGGCACTGACCACGCTGCCATAGGGCACGGTCTGGGCCAGCAGGCTGGCCAGCATCGGACCGCCCGCGTTGTCCAGGCCACCGCCGAAGCGTGCCGATTCCATCGGCCGGGTGGTGGACAGTACCTCGCGCGGAAGCACCTCGGTCGCGCCGAGTTCGCGCAGGAAGCCGGCCTGGTCGGCCTTACCGCTGATCGCATGCACCTCAAAGCCGGCCTGGCTGAAGATGTCCACCGCCAGCGCACCGACGCCACCGGTGGCTCCGGTGACCGCCAATGGGCCGTGGGCGGGGGTCTGCCGGTTGTCGACCATGCGCAGCAGGGCCAGCGCGGCAGTGAAGCCGGCGGTGCCGATGATCATCGCCTCGCGGGGGCTCAGCCCGGCCGGCAGGCCGATCACCGCGCTGGATTCCAGCCGCACATACTGGCTGTAGCCACCGTCCCGGGTCTCGCTGAGCCCGCAGCCGGTCGCCAGCACGGCGTCACCTTCGCGCCATGCCGGGTCGGTGGAGGCCACCACGGTGCCGGCCACGTCGATCCCGCCCACCAGCGGAAAACGGCGCAGGATGCGGCCTTTGCCGGTACCGGCCAAGGCGTCTTTGTAGTTCACCGACGACCACTGCGCGCGGATCACCACCTCGCCCGGATTGAGCTGGTCCAGGCCGATCGACTCCATGCCGCTGCGGTGGCCGTTGTCGTCCTGGTGGATGCGGAAGGCGTTGAATGTGGCTGGAAGCGTCATCAATGGGCCAGATGGGAGGGCAGGGGTCCTCACCTTACCCCGTCTGGTCCGGCCGGGGCACGACGCCGGTCCCAGTCCGACCCGCTGATGAATCGCCCTTTCAGCCAGTCCGCCCCTTCCAATCCTGCCGGTTCGCCCCATCTTGTAGAATCGGGTCGCGATGACCGGTTGACGGTGCGGGAGTGGCCCGCAGGCAACCTATTACTGATGGAGCGTGCATGGCCTGGAATACACCCGGCGGCAACAAGGGCGGACAAGGCCCCGACGAGAATCGACGCGGCCCGTTTGGCCCGCGCGGCGGCGGTGGCGGTGGTGGCGGCTGGGGCGGTTTGCCCGGCCCGCTCAAAGACCTGTTCGATGGGGGCATCCTGCGTTGGGTGGCCGTGGCAGTGGTGCTGCTGGTGCTGTTCTCCAGCTTCCAGCTGATCGGCGAACAGCAGCGCGGCGTGGTCCTGCGCTTCGGCCAGTTCTCGCGCATCCTGCAGCCCGGCCCGAACTTCAAGCTGCCGTGGCCGATCGAGTCGGTCACCAAGGTCAACGCGACCCAGATCAAGACCTTCAGCAGCGACGTGCCGGTGCTGACCCGCGATGAAAACATCGTGCGGGTCTCGCTGAACGTGCAGTACCGCGTGGACGACCCGCAGCTGTACCTGTTCGGCACCCTCGACGCCGACCAGATGCTGGAGCAGTCCGCGCAGAGCGCCGTGCGTGAACAGGTCGGCCGTGCCGACCTCAACACCGTGCTCAACAATCGCGGCCCGCTGGCGTCTGCGGCGGAAGAGCGCCTGCAGGCCTCGCTGAAGAGCTACCGCACCGGCCTGAGCGTCACCGGCCTGACCCTGCCTGACGCGCGTCCGCCGGAAGAGGTCAAGCCGGCCTTCGACGACGTCAACGCCGCCCAGCAGGTCAAGGAACGTCTGATCAACGAAGCCCAGGCTTACGCCGCCAAGATCGTGCCGGAAGCACGTGGTCAGGCCTCGCGCGCCCGTACCACCGCCGAAGGCTACAAGCAGGCCGCCGTGGCCAAGGCCACCGGTGACGCCGAGCGCTTCACCCAGCTGCAAGTCCAATACAAGGACGCCCCGGAAGTCACCCGCAAGCGTCTGTGGCTGGAAACCGTGCAGCAGGTGCTGTCGGAGAACCGCAAGGTCATCGGCGGCGATGGTCGCCAGCTGATCTACGTGCCGATGCCCGACAACCGCGCCCCGGCCGCCCCCGCCAGCCCCACGCTGCCGGGCATCACCTCCGAGGTGATGATGCCGTCGCTGCCGGCCAGCACGCCGGTTGACGGCGGCGTGCGCAACACCGAACGCCCGACCACGCGACCGACCGGTCGTGAAGGAGCCAACCGATGAAGAGTCCCCTGTGGATTGGCCTGGCCGTGGCCGCCCTGCTGGCCCTGCTGGGGTCGGTGTACGTGGTCCGTGAGGACCAGACCGCCATGGTCCTGAACCTGGGCAAGGTGGTGCGCGCCGATGTGAAGCCCGGCCTGCACTTCAAGCTGCCGCTGGTGGAAACCGTGCGCGTGTTCGACCGCCGCTTCCAGGTGCTCGACACCGCCCCGGCGCGTTATTTCACCGCCGAGCAGAAGGACGTCAGCGTCGACTTCTTCGCCATCGGTTACATCAAGGACACCCGCGCCTACTACCGTGCCACCGGTGGCGACGCGAAGCTGGCCAACCAGCGTCTGGCACCGATCATCACCGACTCGCTGCGTAACCAGATCAACTCGCGCACCCTGCAGCAGCTGGTTTCCGGCGACCGCAGCGAGCTGATCGCCAACCAGCTGACCGGCATCAATGAAGCGGTGAAGGGCCTGGGCATGGAAATCGTCGACCTGCGCATCAAGCAGATCGACCTGCCGACCGACAGCCAGGTGATCAGCGACGTGTATGAGCGCATGCGCGCCCAGCGCAAGCAGGAAGCCGCCAAGCTGCGCGCCGAGGGTGAGGAGCAGTCGCTGACCATCCGCGCCCAGGCCGACCGCGAAGCGACCGTGATCGTGGCCGAAGCTGAACGCGATGCCCAGCAGCTGCGCGGTGCCGGCGATGCCGAAGCCGCCCGCATCTACGGCAAGGCCGGCAATGCCGACCCCTCGTTCTATGCCTTCTACCGCAGCCTGGAGGCCTACCGTGGCTCCATGACCGACGGTAACGGCGTGATCGTGCTGGACAAGAACGACCCGTTCCTGCAGTACCTCAAGAGCGACCGCTGACCGGCCGATGAAGCCGCCGCCCCCCGGGGTGGCGGTGGACCCCGGAAACCCGGATAATGCACAAAAGCCGGACGGGCCCTCCCGTTCGGCTTTTTCTGTGTCTGGGCCTCCCATCGCCGGCCGCTCCCCGTTGGAGCCGCCTTCACGCGCTGGCTGGCACGGTCACGGTCTACTCTCTCGCGGCCCCGATGGCCGCAACAATTCGAGGAGCCCGTCATGGGTCAGTCTGTCGTAGTGTTGGGTGCCCAGTGGGGCGATGAAGGCAAGGGCAAGATCGTCGATCTGCTCACCGAGGAAATCGGTGCCGTAGTGCGTTTCCAGGGCGGCCACAATGCCGGTCACACCCTGGTGATCAATGGCAAGAAGACCGTCCTGCACCTGATCCCGTCGGGCATCCTGCGTGACGACGCGCTGTGCCTGATCGGCAACGGCGTGGTGATTTCCCCGGCGGCCCTGCAGAAGGAAATCGCCGAGCTGGAAGCCTCGGGCGTGGAAGTGCGTTCGCGCCTGAAGATCTCCCCGGCCGCTCCGCTGATCATGCCGTACCACATTGCCCTGGACCAGGCGCGCGAACGCGCTGCCGGCGGCAAGGCCATCGGCACCACCGGTCGTGGCATCGGCCCGGCCTACGAAGACAAGGTTGCGCGTCGCGGCATCCGCATCGCCGACCTGCATTACCCCAAGCAGCTGGAAGAACTGCTGCGCACCGCGCTGGATTACCACAACTTCGTGCTGACCAAGTACCTGGGCACCGAAGCGGTCGACTTCCAGAAGACCTACGACGAAGCGCTGGCCTTCGGCGAGTACGTGCAGCCGATGAAGTCCGACGTGGCCGGCATCCTGCACGACCTGCGCAAGCAGGGTAAGCGCGTGCTGTTCGAAGGCGCGCAGGGCGCACTGCTGGACATCGACCACGGCACCTACCCGTACGTCACCAGCTCCAACACCACCGTCGGCGGTGCGCTGGCTGGCACCGGCGTCGGCGCGGATTCGATCGACTACGTGCTGGGCATCGCCAAGGCGTACGCCACCCGCGTCGGCGGCGGTCCGTTCCCGACCGAGCTGGACGATGAAATCGGCCAGGGCATCCGCGACCGCGGTGCCGAGTACGGTGCCTCCACCGGCCGTCCGCGTCGTTGCGGCTGGATGGACATCGTCGCGCTGAAGCGCGCTGTCGCCATCAACGGCATCAGCGGCCTGTGCATCACCAAGCTCGACGTGCTGGACGGCATGGAAAAGCTGAAGGTCTGCATTGCCTACGAATACAACGGCAAGCGCACCGAGTACGCCCCGCTGGACGCACAGGGCTGGGAAGACTGCACCCCGGTCTACCTGGAGTTCCCGGGCTGGAGCGAAAACACCCACGGCATCACCAACTGGGACGAACTGCCGGCGGCCGCCCGTGCCTACCTGCGTTCGCTGGAAGAGCTGGCCGGCTGCCCGATCAGCATTGTTTCCACCGGCCCGGACCGCGACCACACCATGGTCCTGCAGGACCCGTTCGCCTGATCCATCCCGATTACGGCGGATCCACCTGAACCGGTAGTGCCGGCCGTTGGCCGGCAACAGAAGCCCCGCGAAAGCGGGGCTTCTGCTTTTCGCACCCATGCAACCGCCCCGTAGAGCCACGCCCTGCGT
>NZ_JASCOZ010000223.1 GCF_029960115.1 Stenotrophomonas sp. PS02289 | reverse complement strand
GGGCGCCCCCCCCCCGCCGGCCCCCCCGGTGGGGGCGCCGCCACCACAAAAAAAAAACCACGGCCGGGTTGCCCCGGCCGTTTTCATTTACACGTCAAGTTCGATGGATCAGAACTTGTACTTCAGGGTCAGCTGCATCGACCAGCGCGACGCACCGGTGTTGCCCTTGTCGTTGTTGTTTTCCTGGATGGTCGGCTCATCAGCGCCGGTGAAGTTGTAGATGTACTTGCCGGTTGCCGGGTCGATACCCGCGTAGCTGGCCACACGAGCGGTCGAGTTGAAGCCGTAATCGTTGATGCGGCCCCACTTCTTGTTGATCAGGTTGCCGACATTCATGATGTCCAGCGCCAGCTCACCCTTGTGCTCCTTCATGAAGCCCGGGAACTCCTGCGAAATACGCATATCGAAGGTGTTCACGAAGCCGGTGCGGAACTCGTTGGCCGGAGCGATCTGGCCCTGGTAGGCGGCCAGCTGCGGGTTCTTGGCCAGCCAGTCGAAGAAGGCCTGCTCCATCGCGGCACCACCGGTCCACTTGACGTCGCCCGGGCCATTCGGCACGTAGAACAGGTCGTTGAAGGCACCGGCACCCGAGGTCGAGGCGGCATCACCGTTCATGTCGTTGGCGTAGATGTAGCTGAACGGACGACCCGAACGACCTTCGTAGAACAGGCCGACGCTGGTGTTGTAATCGCCGAAGAACGCCTTCTTCCAGTTGATGGAAGCGGTCACACGATCCTTGAGCGCGTAGCGCGAATCGTACGCCACGTTTTCATTGGCGGTGCCGATCAGGGTACTGCCCCAGTTGGAGGTGTTCTGCGAGCTGGTCAGCGGGCTGACTTCCTTCGCGGCGGTGTAGGTGTAAGCCAGCGACCAGCCCCAGTTTTCCATCAGCGGCTTGTTCAGGCCCACGGTGAACTGGCGGCTGGAACCCTTGTCGGTGTTCCGGAGCAGCATCACGTCGCCCATGTTCGGCGGACGATTGGCCTTACCACGCACAGTGCGACCATTCGACGCAGTCTGACCTTCCTGCACGTTGCGGTTGGCTGCGGTGGACGGCAGGTAGCCTTCCGGATTCCAGAACAGCTCACGACCGTCCTGACCAATGCGGGTGTAGCTGTTGCCGTTGCCGTCGCTCAGGTCCAGACGCTCGAAGTACAGCGCGTCATTGACCTTGGTGTACAGGAACTCAGCCGAAGCGACGATGCCGTACCACGGCAGCTCGGTATCGAAGGCCAGGTTGGTCTTCCACACCGACGGCATCTTCAGACCCGGCTCGATGACGTCCACGTTGTCACGCGCGGTGACGGTGCCAGCCGGGTAGTACGGCGGATCGACGTTCGGGGTGAAGATCGGACCCGGGTTGGTGAGGGTGAATTCCTGGTAGTTGAAACCGGTGTTCTGGTAGGCACCCGCCATCCACACGTTCGGGGCTGCGCCGCCGAACAGGCCCACGCCACCACGCAGCTGGGTCGGACGTTCGGTGTCGAAGGTGTAGTTGAAGCCGAAGCGCGGCTGCACCAGCTTGTCATCCGGCATTACGGTGTTGTCGTAGCCGTAGGTCGACATGATGCGCGGGTTGTACAGCTTCTGGTCGCTGAAGTCCGGCATGTCGACGCGGACGCCGAGCTGCAGGGTCAGGTTGCTGTTGACTGCCCAGCTGTCCTGCACGAACAGGCCGGTGTTCTTCAGCTCGTAACGAGCCGGGACGTCGTCCAGGCTGCCACCCGGCAGCGGAGCGCGCACGATGTACTGGCTCGGAGTACCGGCCGCGAACGCGTCCAGGTTGTTGAACACGTACACGCCGTTGAGGTTGCGGCCGTAGAAGTTCAGCAGTTCGTTCTTGGAGTAGTCGAAGCCGAACTTGACGGTGTGGTCGCCGACATACCAGGTACCGGCACCGAAGGCGCTCAGTTCCTTGGATTCGATGATGTTGACGTGAGTGTTCTGCTCGGTACCGAAGTACAGCGAGTTGTTGGACGGACCGAAACCACGCACCTGGATCTGCGGCAGGTCCGAGTACGGCGTGCGGACGGCCGAGTAATCCTTGTGACCGATCTTGAACTCGGTCGAGAAGTTCTCGGACCAGTCGCTGAACAGTTCGCCCATCCAGGACTCATAGGTCTTCGGCAGGTCGTACCAGAAGCTGCTCAGCGAGACCGCGCTGCTGCTGATCTGCGGGAAGCGGGCCACGGACTGTTCCATCTTGTTGTAGCGGATGGCAGCACGGTGGTTGTCGCTGATGTTCCAGTCGATCTTCAGTGCGTATTCTTCGATTTCGGTGTCGTTCGACGGTGCGCTCAGCGAACCGGCGTCAAAGCCGTAACCAGTGGCGATCTGCTGCGCACGGGCGATGTCGGCGTCGGTGATGGTGCCCTTGCCGTACGGGGTGTCGGTCAGGCTGGTACCCGGAGCCGAACGCTCCATCTTTTCGTAGTTGGCGAAGAAGAACAGCTTGTCCTTGACGATCGGGCCGCCCAGGGTCATGCCGTAGGTCTTCTCGTCATCAAAGCCGTTGAAGCGGACGCCGTCCAGATTCTTACGGACCATGTCCTTGTCGCGGTACGCGTAGTACACGGTGCCGCCGAAATCATTGGTACCCGACTTGGTCACCGCGTTGATCACCGCACCGGTACCACCGGCAATGGTGGTGTCGTAGTTGGCGATGTCGATGTTGATTTCCTGGATCGCATCCATCGACACCGGCTGACGCTCGGTCGGCAGGTTGTTGGATTCCAGGCCGAACGGATCGGCGGCGCTGATGCCGTCGATGCGGATGGCGTTGTAACGGGTGTTCTGACCACCGGCCGAGATCGCGCCGTCAGCCTTGCTGACCTGCGAGATGCGCGGGTCGAGGCGGATGTAATCCTGGATGTTGCGGTTGGCCGACGGCAGCGAGTCGATGGTTTCGCGGTTGACGTTCGAACCGGTACCCATCTTGTAGGCGCTGAACACGTCCGAACCACCGGCCACGGCGACAACCTGCACCGCGCTGAGGTTGGTGGCAGCAACGTCGCCGGTCAGGGCGGCATTGATGGTGTTGACCTGATTCAGGTTCAGGTAAACGCCTTCTTCGGTCTTGGTGCCTTCACCGGGCTTGTTGATGGTGATGGTGTACGGACCACCCACGCGCAGACCGCGCGCAGCGTAACGACCCGAAGCATCCGTGGTAGCACGGCTGGTGGTGCCGGACTCGGTGTGCGTGATGGTGACTTCGGCACCAGCCACAGGCGCGCCTGCGGCGGACGTGACCTGGCCGCCGACACCGGCAGAGGTGCTCTGGGCGAAGGCGGGGGCAGTGGCAAGAGCGGCCACGAGACCAAGGGTAAGCTTGGACATCCGGAGTGGGTGGGTCATTTTTGGGTAGCCTCGATGCGAGAGTGGCGATTTGCGGAGAAAAAACGCGCCCACACAGCCCCGGCAGCGGCTGAATGGACTTAGATCTGGGTTCCCTATGCCGCAGGCTGGTTTCAGCCGCAACGGTTAACACTAGATTAACACGATAGCCCCGGTATGTGACGGTTTAGCGACAACGCGCACACCATCACAACGCAATCGTGACATTTTCTTCACATCCGCCTATTCAGGAAATACCGGCTCCTTGCCGGCAGGGCGGAAGGTAGCCGTCGTTCATGTCAGGGCGGTGACGTATTTGGCCGCATCGGTAGCGCCGGCCGTTGGCCGGCCCAGGCGGCACCATTACCGCGCGATATCAAGCACCTGGCCGCGATACTCGGCCCCTGCCGCCGACAGCAGCAGCACGGCCGCCTCCGCACATTCGGCGGGATGCCGCGCCGCCTGGTCCTCGTCCAGCGAGAACGCCCGCGCCCGCAATGCGGTGCGCATCGGCCCGGGCTGTAGGCCGGCAACCCGCACCGGCCCGCGTGCGAGCTCAGCATGCAGGCTGGCAATCAACCCGCGCAGCCCGTGCTGGGCCGCGCCGTAGCCGCCCCAGTACGCCTGCCCTACCCGCGCCGGGTCGTCCACGGTGAAGACAAGGGCGGAATCATCGCGCTGCTTCAGCAACGGCAGGCAGGCCTGGGCCAGCCAGGCCGGCGCGGTCAGGTTGACGTGCACGGCGCGCGCGAACGCAGCGGGGTCGGCCAGCTCGAACGGGGTCAGGCCGGCGAAATCGGCCGCGCAGTAAAGCACCCCGTCCAGCTGGCCGAGCTCGCTGTGCAGGCGCTCGGCCAGGGTGGCGTAGTCGTCGGGGGTAGCCCCCTCCAGGTCCAGCGGATACAGCAGCGGTTCCGGTCCGGCGGCCTGGACCGCGCTGTACACCCGGTCCAGCCGGCGCGGCTTGCGCCCGAGCAGGACCACGGTTGCGCCCGCGGCGGCACAGGCCACGGCGGCGGCACTGCCGAAGCCACCACCTGCGCCTGCAATGAGAATGATGCGGTCGGCCAGCGCCCCGCTCCCGACCGCCACGGACGGGAGGGCGCTCATCCGTGCGCGGCCTCTTCGACGATGCGCTTGAGTTCGCCGGCCTCGAACAGCTCCAGCACGATGTCGCAGCCGCCAATCAGCTCGCCGTGGATGAACAGCTGCGGGAAGGTCGGCAGATTGGAGAAGCGTGGCAGGTTGGCGCGCACTTCCGGCTCTTCCAGCACGTTGACCGTGCGCAGGTTGACCGCGCCGGCCGCCATCAGCGCCTGCACGGCGCGGCTGGAGAACCCGCACATCGGGTACTGCGGGGTGCCCTTCATGAACAGCACGAGGGGGTAACGATCGACTTCCTGTTGGATCTGCTGCAACACCGCCACCACACCTCTCCTGCGTTGCGGGACCATCCGACCTCGGGTGGTCGGATAGACTTCCCCTGCGTCCATTGTAATGCGGTTGACCCCGCGCCGGACGTCCTCGTCTCACACGCCCGGATCGCCATGCCCTTCGACCTGCCCCGCCTGCCCTTCGAACGCACCGCCTTGCAGCCGCACCTGTCGGCGGCCAGCCTGGACCTGCACCTGGGTGCGCACCGCGCCTACGTGGAGACAGTCAACGCACAGATCGAGGGCACCGAACTGGCCGAACTGCCGCTGGAAGACCTGGTCCGCCAGAGCCAGGGCCGGCTGTTCGACGCCGCCGCCCAGGCCTGGAACCACGGCTTCTTCTGGGACGGTCTGCGACCGCGCGGCAGCGCCGAGCCGCAGGGACGGCTGGCTGAGCTTATCGGACGGCATTTCGGCGATCTGCGCCGGCTGCGCGAGGAAATCGAACGAGCCGCACTGGGCTTGTTCGGCTCCGGCTGGGTATGGCTGGTGCAGCACCCCAACAGCGCCCTGGCGGTGCAGGTCACCCGCAACGCGGGCACACCGCTGGTGGGCCAGAGCACCCCGCTGCTGGCCTGCGATCTGTGGGAGCACGCCTATTACACCGACTTCCAGAACGACCGGGCGAAGTACCTGGAGGCGTTCTGGAAAGTGGTCAACTGGGATGCAGTGGCAGAGCGATTGCGCGATTGAATGGGTAGCGCCGGCCGTTGGCCGGCTCACGCATCGCCTGGGCC
>NZ_JASCOZ010000222.1 GCF_029960115.1 Stenotrophomonas sp. PS02289 | reverse complement strand
GGTTCGGGGTGGGCTGGAGGGGGCGTGAGCCGCATGGATGCGGCGATCGAGGCTACAGGGACGTACTTGCGCCGTCCCCCGGAACGCCCATCCCGAGCCGCCAACACACGGAACCGATGACCACCGGCTGTTCGCCAAAAACCAACAGCAGCCGGGCAGCGCCCGGCGACGCGCAGTAATTGCAGTCGCAGCGAACGGGAGGAGAAGGCGTTACGCCTCGTCTTCCGTCGGCAAGGCTTCCGGCGGTGCGCCCGGGACGAACACGCCGGGCAGCACGAACGCGCTGAAGATCGCGTCCAGCGTCTCGGCACCGTCGCGCTGCAGGTCGAACAACTCCGGTTCCAGCATCGCGCTGTACAGCACGCCGGTCAGGCTGGTGCTGATGATGCGCGCCACGGTGTCCACGTCGACGTTCGGGCGCAGCTGGCCCAGGTCGCGTGCGCGCTGCATTGCCGCCGCGATGATCGCCAGTTCCTCGCGCGAGGCTTCGCGCTGCAGTTCCTGCATCGCCTGGCTTTCCACCGACAGGTCATTGCGCAGCATGATCTCCATCATGTTGCGCAGTCGCTCGTCTTCGGCCAGCTCCTGGAACGACACCAGCAGCGCCGAACGCAGGTCCACCACCGGCGTGGTGCGCTTGGATGACGTCGTGCGGCGCAGGCGCTCGATGAACGGAATGCGCTCGCGGTCAATCATCGCCGTCAGCACTTCCGTCTTGTTCTTGAAGTGCCAGTACACCGCGCCGCGGGTGTAGCCCGCACGCTCGCCGATCATCGCCAGGCTGGTGCCCGCGACTCCGAACTCATGGAAACAGGCTTGGGCCGCGTCGAGGATGCCCTCGCGGGTGGCCATGGCCTCTTCTTTGGTTTTTCTGGCCATTGCGCTTTGTGCACGTGCTGGATGAAACCGGCCTGAATTGTACCCGTTTACAAACAAACATGCATGTATGTATATTTACGCCCCACTGATCCTCGGTGAGGTCTGCCCGTAGTCACGAGAGCGAGCCCGGCGGGCGATCTGATCCCTTTGTGGGTCTGGTTGTCGTTTCGGCGCGCGCTGGCGCGTCGAGCCCAGATCGGCCCCCTTCCACTTTCTGTTTGCTGCGAGCCCCCACCATGTCATCCACCCGTTACCGTTACCTCGCGCTGTCCCTGGCGGTCACCCTCAGCCTGTCCGCCTGTGGCGGCGGCGAACAGCAGGGCCAGCAGGGCGGCCCCGGCCAGGTCACCGTTGCCACCCTCAAGAGCGAGCAGGTCGGCCTCACCCGTGAACTGCCCGGTCGAACCAATGCCTTCCTGGTCGCCGAAGTGCGGCCCCAAGTCAGCGGCATCGTCGCCAAGCGCCTGTTCACCGAAGGCGGCCTGGTTACCGCCGGCCAGGCCCTGTATCAGATCGACGACGCCAGCTACCGCGCCCAGGCCAACAGCGCCCGCGCCCAGCTGGTCCGCGCCGAAGCCACCGCCAATGCCGCCCGTCTGAGCGCCAAGCGCATCACCGAGCTGGCCAAGGTGGATGCGGTCAGCCAGCAGGACCTGGAAAACGCCGTCGCCGCACAGAAGCAGGCCGACGCCGATGTCGGTGCGGCCAAGGCGGCCCTGGATGCCGCCAATGTCACCCTCGGCTACGCGCGCATCACCGCGCCCATTGCCGGTCGCATCGGCAAGTCCAGCGTCACCCAGGGTGCGCTGGTCAGCGCCGGCCAGGCTGACGCACTGGCCACCGTGCAGCAGCTGGATCCGATCTATGTCGACCTCACCCAGTCCGCCGCCGAACTGCTGGAACTGCGCCGTGAACTGGCTGCCGGCCGCCTGAAGGACAACCAGACCCTGCCGGTCACCATCCTGCTCGAGGACGGCAGCGAGTTCTCGCACAAGGGAACGCTGGAGTTCTCCGAGGTCAGCGTGGACCCCACCACTGGCAGCTACGCGCTGCGGGTGAAGGTGGAGAATCCCAACCAGGTGCTGATGCCCGGCATGTACGTGCGTGCCGTGGTCGGCAGCGGCGTGCGTGAGAACGCGCTGCTGGTGCCGATGCAGGGCATCGCCCGCGACGCCAAGGGCGACACCACCGCCATGGTGGTCGGCAAGGACAACAAGGTCGAGGTCCGCCCGGTCAAGGTCAGCCGCGCGCTGGGTGACAAGTGGCTGGTCGAGGACGGCCTGCAGCCGGGCGACAAGGTCATTGTTGAAGGTCTGCAGAAGATCCAGCCGGGCATGCCCGTGCAGGCCACCGAGAAGGGCGCAGCTCCGGCTGCGCCGGCAGCTGCCGCCGCCGGCAAGCAGTAAGCGGAGAATCCCATGGCGCGTTTTTTCATTGATCGACCCATCTTCGCGTGGGTGATCGCGATCATCATCATGCTGGCCGGTGCGCTGGCGGTGGTGAAGCTGCCCATCTCGATGTATCCCGAAGTGGCCCCGCCGGCCGTCGAAATCAGTGCGACTTATCCGGGTGCATCGGCCAAGGTGGTGGAAGACTCGGTGACCCAGATCATCGAGCAGAACATGAAGGGGATCGACGGCCTGATCTACTTCTCGTCCAACAGCTCGGCCAACGGCATGGCCACCATCACCCTCACCTTCGAGGCCGGTACCAATCCGGACATCGCCCAGGTGCAGGTGCAGAACAAGCTGCAGCTGGCCATGCCGCTGCTGCCGCAGGAAGTACAGCGGCAGGGCATCAACGTGGCCAAGTCCAGCAGCGGCTTCCTGCAGGTGATCGGCTTTGTGTCCAACGACGGCAGCATGGACGCCAACGACATTGCCGACTACGTGGGTTCCAACATCGTCGACACGCTCAGCCGCGTGCCGGGCGTCGGCAACATCCAGGTGTTCGGCGGCAAGTACGCCATGCGCATCTGGCTGGACCCGAACAAGCTGCACACCTACAAGCTGTCGGTCGATGAAGTGACCGCCGCCATCACCGCACAGAACGCACAGGTGGCCATCGGCCAGCTGGGGGGTGCGCCGTCGGTGAAGGGTCAGCAGCTCAATGCCACCATCAACGCGCAGGACCGCCTGCAGACGCCGGAACAGTTCCGCAACATCCTGGTGCGCGGTGGTACCGACGGCAGCGAGCTGCGTCTGGGCGACGTCGCCCGGGTGGAGCTGGGCGCGGAAAGCTACGACTTCGTCACCCGTTACAACGGCAAGCCGTCGACCGGTATCGCAATCACCCTGGCCACCGGCGCCAACGCGCTGGACACCGCCAACGGTGTGCGCGCCGCGCTGGACGACATGAAGGCCAACTTCCCGGCCGGGCTGGAAACCGTGGTGCCGTACGACACCACCCCGTTCGTGCAGGTCTCGATCAAGGGCGTGATCAAGACCCTGATCGAAGCGATCGTGCTGGTGTTCGTGGTGATGTATCTGTTCCTGCAGAACTTCCGCGCCACCCTGATCCCGACCATCGCCGTGCCGGTGGTGCTGCTGGGCACCTTTGGCGTGCTGGCTGCGCTGGGCTTCTCGATCAACATGCTGACCATGTTCGCGATGGTCCTGGCCATCGGCCTGCTGGTCGACGATGCCATCGTGGTGGTGGAGAACGTCGAGCGCATCATGTCCGAAGAGGGCCTGTCGCCGCTCGAGGCCACCCGCAAGTCCATGAGCCAGATCACCGGCGCGCTGGTCGGTATCGGTCTGGTGCTGTCGGCCGTGTTCGTGCCGATGGCGTTCATGACCGGCTCCACCGGCGTCATCTACCGGCAGTTCTCCGCCACGATTGTGTCGGCCATGGCGTTGTCCGTGCTGGTTGCCATCGTGCTGACGCCGGCACTGTGCGCCACCATGCTCAAGCCGCTGAAGAAGGGCGAGCACCACACCGCGCACAAGGGCTGGTCGGGTCGTTTCTTCAATGGCTTCAACCGCGGCTTCGACCGCTCCAGCGAAACCTATCAGCGCGGGGTCAAGGGGATCATTGCCCGGCCGTGGCGCTTCATGGGCATCTTCGCCGCACTGGCGGTGGTGATGGGCCTGCTGTTCGCGCGCCTGCCCAGCTCGTTCCTGCCCAATGAGGACCAGGGCATCCTGATGGCGCTGGTGCAGACGCCGGTCGGTGCCACCCAGGAACGCACCCTGGAGGCGATGTACAAGCTGGAAGACCACTTCCTGAAGAATGAAACCGAAGCGGTTGAGTCGGTGTTCTCGGTGCAGGGCTTCAGCTTCGCCGGCATGGGCCAGAATGCGGGCATGTCCTTCATCAAGCTCAAGGACTGGAAGGAGCGCGATGCTGATCAGGGCGTGGGCCCGATTACGGGTCGCGCGATGGGCGCACTGGGTCAGATCAAGGACGCCTTCATCTTCGCCTTCCCGCCGCCGGCGATGCCGGAACTGGGTATTGGTTCGGGCTATACCTTCTTCCTGAAGGACAACAGCGGCCAGGGCCACGAAGCGCTGTTGAACGCACGCAACCAGCTGCTCGGCGGTGCCGGGCAGAGCAAGCTGCTGGCCAACGTGCGTCCGAACGGCCAGGAAGACACCCCGCAGCTGCGCATCGACGTGGACGTGGAAAAGGCCAATGCGCTGGGGCTGTCGATCAGCTCGATCAACAACACCCTGGCCACCGCTTGGGGCAGCAGCTACATCGATGACTTCATCGACCGTGGCCGGGTCAAGCGCGTGTACGTGCAGGCCGATGCCAACTTCCGTATGAACCCGGACGACTTCAACGTCTGGTCGGTGAAGAACACCGCGGGCGAGATGGTGCCGTTCAGTGCCTTCGCCTCCAAGCGCTGGGACTACGGTTCGCCGCGCCTGGAGCGCTACAACGGTGTGTCGGCGATGGAAATCCAGGGCGAGGCCGCACCGGGCGTGGCCTCGGGTGATGCCATGGCCGAGATCGAGCGCATTGCCAAGGACCTGCCGCCGGGCTTCGAGATCGAGTGGACCGCGCTGTCCTACCAGGAGCGCCAGGCCGGCTCGCAGACGCCGCTGCTGTACACGCTGTCGCTGCTGATCGTGTTCCTCTGTCTGGCCGCCTTGTATGAAAGCTGGAGCGTGCCGACCTCGGTGCTGCTGGTGGCCCCGCTGGGTATTCTCGGCGCGGTGCTGGCCAACACCTTCCGTGGCATGGAGCGCGACATCTACTTCCAGGTGGCGATGCTGACCACGGTGGGCCTCACCAGCAAGAACGCGATCCTGATCGTGGAGTTCGCCAAGGAGAATCTGGAGAAGGGCGTCGGCCTGATCGAGGCCACCATGCATGCGGTTCGCGACCGTCTGCGCCCGATCATCATGACCTCGCTGGCATTCGGCCTGGGTGTGCTGCCGTTGGCCATCGCCTCGGGTGCCGGTTCCGGCGCGCAGCGTGCGATCGGTACCGGTGTGCTGGGTGGCATGGTGGTGGGCACGCTGCTCGGCGTGTTCTTCATTCCGCTCTTCTTCGTCGTAGTGCAGAAGCTGTTTAACAAGAAGCTGCGCGCTGGATCGAATCCGTAATTGCCTGAATTGTTGCGTGGTGCCGGCCAACGGCCGGCGCTACCGGAGCCACCCCAAGAAACAGTTTTATCTTGCTCTCTCCGTGGCGGCGGTTCTGCTTGCCCTGTGTG
>NZ_JASCOZ010000221.1 GCF_029960115.1 Stenotrophomonas sp. PS02289 | reverse complement strand
GGTCGGCCCATGAATGGGCCGATCTGCATGTTTAGCGGAAAGTGGCCGCTGGCGCTACCTTGGGGGGGCGGGCTTGGAATAGCCACGCAGGGCGTGGCTCTACTTCTGGTTGTGCTTGATCGCGGCGCGGATCAATGCCTTGAAGGCGGTGGCATCGAGGGTGTCGCCCTCGTGCAGGTCGATGGCGCGGCGGGTATTGCCGTCCAGGCTGGCGTTGAACAGACCCTTGGGATCCGGCAGCGAAGCGCCTTTCGCAAAGGTCAGTTTCACCGCCTTTTTGTACGACTCGCCGGTGCACAGGATGCCGTCGTGCGACCACACCGGTACGCCACGCCATTTGACCTCTTCGACCACGTCCGGGTCGGCGGCATGGATGAGTTCGCGCACGCGCGCCAGGGTGGTGCCGCGCCAATCATCGAGGCTGGCGATCCTGGCGGAAATGTCGGCGTTTTGATTGCTCATGAGACGCTCCGCTTAGGGCAAGTCAGGACATCACACCCGGCAGCGCACTGGCCTGCTTGACCCAGGCCACGAACTGCGCCTCATCCAGCGGTGTGTCCTCAAACACATGCAGGTAACGCACGTCCGCCTGTTTGGATTCCACCGGCGGCAACGGCTGCAACGACGTTCCTTTGAAGAACGCAACTTTCAGGTACTTGCTGATGCAGTGGAAGGAAAGGAACCATCCCTGCCCCTCCACGCCATACCAGGGCGAGTTCCACTTCACGGCCTTGCGCACCTGCGGCAGGTTGGCCGTGATCAATGCATCGAGCTGGCGCGCACGCGCCTGCTTCCAGCCCGGAATGGCCTCCAGATACGCCTGCACCGGGGCATCGCCCTCGCCTTTGGCAATCTGCGGGTTGTCGCCAGCCAGCAGCCGTACCTTGGTGGCGGCCGGGGCGGCTGAAGATGAACGCGAGGCAGTGCGGGTGCGGCCAGTTGCCATGTCGCTTCCTGCAATAGGGTCCCGTGTGCGTTATAGACCGCCCGGTGCGCGAACACAACGCAGGCCACGCGGTGGCCGCCCCGTGGTCTCACCCGGCCACCGAAAAAATACTGGAAGAAACACCGGGGTTTACCGATGCGCCAACCGCTTGCATTGGCCAGCATGGGCAGCACACTCCCCCGACGACAGGGCGCTTCCCATGGCAACCAAAGCGGCCAAGACGGCCAAACCCGCTAAAGCCACCAAGAGTACCAAGGGTGCCCGGCCCAACATCCTGGTGATCTTCGGCGACGACATCGGCATCCCGCAGATCAGCGCCTATACCCGCGGGCTGATGGGCTACCAGACCCCCAACATTGACCGCATCGCCAACGAAGGTGCCCTGTTCACCGATTCCTACGGTCAACAGAGCTGCACGGCGGGACGCGCGTCGTTCATCCTGGGCCAGGAACCGTTCCGGACCGGGCTGCTCACCATCGGCATGCCCGGTGACCCGCACGGCATTGCCGACTGGATGCCCACCATCGCCGACGTGCTCGGCGGCGAGGGCTATGCCACCGGTCAGTTCGGCAAGAACCATCTGGGCGACCAGGATCAGCACCTGCCGACCAACCACGGCTTCGATGAGTTCTTCGGCAATCTGTATCACCTCAATGCCGAGGAAGAGCCGGAAGGCTACTTCTATCCGAAGGATCCGGCGTTCAAGAAGAAATTCGGCCCACGCGGCGTGATCCATTCCAAGGCCGGTGGCAAGATCCAGGACACCGGTCCGCTGAACAAAGCGCGCATGCCCACGGTGGACGAGGAATTCCTCGAGGCCGCGCAGACGTTCATCAGTGACGCGGTGGAGGACGACAAGCCCTTCTTCGTGTGGTTCAACACCACCCGCATGCACGTTTTCACCCACCTCAAGCCGGAATCGGACGGGGTCACCGGCAAGGGCCTGCATGCTGACGGCATGGTCGAGCACGACGGTCATGTCGGACAGCTGCTCGACCAGCTGGATGAGCTGGGCGTCGCCGACAACACCATCGTGGTCTACACCACCGATAACGGCGCGGAGATCGCGCTGTGGCCGGACGGCGCGATGACTCCATTCCGGGGCGAAAAAGGCACCACCTGGGAGGGCGGCATGCGCGTTCCGATGATGGTGCGCTGGCCCGGCGTGGTGGAGCCAGGCACGGCTTACAACGACATCATTTCGTTGATCGACTGGTTCCCGACGCTGTGTGCGGCGGCTGGCGTGGACGATGTGGTGGGCAAGATGAAGAAGGGCTACAAGGTCGGCAAGAAGACCTTCAAGGTGCATCTGGACGGCTACGACTTCGGCCCGTACTTCAAGGGCAAGGTCGACGCCGGTCCGCGCCAGGCCCTGTATTACTTCGACCAGGGCGGAAATCTCAACGCAGTCCGCTACGCCGATTGGAAGGTAAGTTTCGCGGTCGCCAGCCACGGCAACATCGCCACCGCCTCGCGCAAGGTGACCTCCTGGGCCACGATTTCCAACCTGCGCATGGACCCCTACGAGCGCGGCATGGAGGAAGGCGGTGGGGCGACCGGCTTCCTGGCGCAGCAGATGTGGCTGCTGGTGCCGATCCAGGCGCAGATCAAGGCGTTCTTCTCGGATTTCACCGACTACCCGTACCAAGCCGGCAGTTCGCTCAATCCCAGCGGCATCAACTACAGCCTGCTGCAGCAACAGGACGCATTGAAACGTCTCAAAGAACTGGAAACATTGCGTACCAATTGACGCCGTTGAGGCATTGCCCCGCCCCGCTGTGTGTCGGAAGCGACAACAGCGGGGGCGGCGGCGAGATGCGGTGCCTATGATCGCCAGACCGGTCAACGCACCGCCCTCTGGCTGATCGAATGCCCGAAGTAGCACGGACCTGTTGCGCCTCTGGGCTTCGGCGCCCTGCTGCTCCGCCCGCGTCTGGCGCACGGCGACCTCAACCACAGCAGATCCGCAACGGTGCCGGCGTTCCGCGCTGCGGAGCGGCACGACTGGACACCGTACTGCGCAAGCATCTGCTGCTTCCGGCCGAGATCGGTGTTCTGGAGGCGGCGCTCGTCGATGGGCTGCCGCAGGTCCTCCCAGACGCGCTGGACGCCGCCCTGGTCCGCGTCTCGACCACGCCGCCTGCGCTACGCGGCGCGGTGCTGAGGGCGCAGCTGCGCGCATGGCAGGCCGCTTCCTCCGAGCAGGATCCGTCCGCCTCCTTGCGGTACGTGCTGGACGCCTGGCTGGAGGCGCTGTGCCAGTGGAGTGAAGGCTACCTGCTCGGCCAGCTGGTGTACCGGGTCTGCAATCGCGTGCTTGGCGAACAAGGTGCCCAGGCGGTGGCCGGCTTTACCCAGGCCGAAGCCCTGTACGGATTGCTGCACGGCGGCCGCCACGCCGAATGGCTGCGCTGGTGGAGCCGGCAGCCACCCGTGGCGTCGCCGTGGCGGGAGGCCGGCGCGACACTGCTGCCGGCCGCGCTGCGCACGCTGCTGGATCCGCTGCGACACCTGGTAGCAGCCCCCGTTGCCTCGCCGGTACGACTGTTGCTGCTGGCGACGGTATGCGCACTTGCGTCGCGACGCCACCGCGGCGCTGCGCCGTCCGCCACCCGCGGCCTCCTACGACGCATTGCGCAGCTGCCGCAACTGCTGGAGACACTCGGGGCTGTTGGCACGTTGATGCCGCCTGCGCCTGCGCCGCACCCCGGCCCGGCGCTCGGCATCACCCACGTGCCCACCGCAGAATCGCCGCCCATCGCGCGCCGCACGACCGTCGCGGTCTGCGAACCGCGTGACCCGGCACCGCACGCATCCCCATCATGGTTTTCGCTGCCACAGGCGGCAGCGGCTGGCCCCGGCTTCACCTTGGCTGGCGACAGCGGGCTGCGCCCCGATGAAGCACGGGTCATCGTGCTTCCGGTACTCACCCTCGCCGCCTGCGCGGCACTGGTGGGCACAGGAGCACTCAGCCATGAGGAATTCAACGACGCGATCGAGGCCTGGTTCGCGTGTGCCGGCGTCACCGCCGAACCCACTGACGAAGCATTGGAGGCCATGTTCGAGGCGACCGACGACCGGCTCCGCGAGCGCCTGCAGTCGGCACAGCTGCCCCTGCTGGCCCAGCGACTGCTTCAGCACACCCGTCGCGACACCCGTGTTTACCTGTTCGTGCACGCGCTCCGCGTGCTCCATGGCCGCCTTCCGCAGACGCAGGCACCGCCTTCGGACGTGCGTCAGGCAGATACATGGCTGCATGCGTTTGAGAGTTTTCTGCGCCAGCAGCAACCGGATTCGCGCATCCGGCAGTCACGGCCGGTGCCACCGTCGACGTCAACATCCTCGCCAACGCCCCTCGTCACGGACGCGCGGCGGCAGGCCGTCGACGCTGCATGGGACCGCGATTTCAAGCCCGCCACGCCTTCCCTCTCATGGCCTTACGGTCCCCCATGGCATCGCTCCCGAAGCCGGTTCCAACCGCAAAGCGATGGTGTGGACCCCACCACGTTCGCTCTGGCGCAGGTGGTGTACGGCATCGCCGATCCACTGCTCAGCGCCGCACGGGGCACGCCGTGGCTGCTCTCCGAAACCCAATGGAGCCACGGCTGCGCCATTTTTTCCGCAAGGCACCGCTGGCATGACCCGGCCACCTGTGTGGGTGTCATCCACCATCGCATCGCGCGGGCGCTGGATGAATTCCTTGCAGGCTCGGATCAGGTTCACGGTGACGCGGCCACGACCCTGGCACTGATCCGGTTGCGCCAGTTGCTTCGCCCGCTGCATTCGCTGGCGCAGCGCATCGATCCGCCCCGGGCCTCGGAGCAGCATGAGCAACGTGCATGGCAGAACTACACGCGCTTCTTCAGTCTGGTCGACGCGCAGCACCATCTGCTGACGCTGCCCTTTGACGCGCTGGCCCGGAAGCTCTCAACCGTGTTGCCCGGCTCGCCTTCGTCTGCCGGTCTGGTACAGGTGCTGGAACATCTGCTCGGCGACACCCGCGTTCCGCTCCTGCACGACCGGGAATCGGTGCTGCACCGCCTCTAGTTCAGCGATGCCACCACGTCACTGATCGCCCGCGTGGCGGATGTATCCGAATCAGCGATCACGCCCGCATTGAACAGCCTGTTCTTTGAGGCCCTTGCGCGGGACCCCGACGCCGGCCCAGTCGCGGCCGACTGGCGTGCGCTGCTGCAACAACGCACTGCAGGCGGAGCGCTGCGGAGTCGCTGGATCGAGCAGGCGACACCTGCACAGGCAGCACGCAGCTTTGCTGTTTCCGCAGGCATGCACGGCGACCCTGCTGGCGAGGGCCTCGCACAGTTTGTAGAAGCCGGGGTGGGCCCGGACCAGAAACTCGGCGGGGTAACCTGGCCGCAGGCATCGCAGCGTCTGGCCGAATGGCTGGAAAGCCCGGCCGGCCAGGCGCAGCTCAACGACCGACTGCGGCGCGGTATCGCGAACCCGCTGCTGCATGCCGATGCCCCCCTCCCCCTGGCTTCCATCCTCTCTCTGCTGGTCAAGGCGGTGCGGCACCACGTGCCTGCGCTTGAGTCCATCGTCGAGACCGACATCCCCTCGTTGGCGGTGGCCATCCGACACCATGCGCCGTTGCTGCCAGCACGTCATTGCCTGCTGTTCGCTGCCGTGCTGCGGGGCGGAGCCGCAACGCCGCCCCGCAGCGC
>NZ_JASCOZ010000220.1 GCF_029960115.1 Stenotrophomonas sp. PS02289 | reverse complement strand
CCCCCCCCCCCCCCCCCCCCCCCCCCCCCCCCCCCCCCCCCCCCCCCCCCCCCCCCCCCCCCCCCCCCCCCCCCCCCCCCCCCCCCCCCCCCCCCCGCCGGAAGTGATCCCACAGCCCATCGACACAGATTTCCTCCTTTCGGAGAAACACCATGAAAGACCTGCTCAACCTCTTCAACCAGCAGCGCCAGACGCTGGACTTCGACGCGATCAAGATCGCGCTGGCCTCGCCGGACCTGATCCGTTCGTGGTCCTTCGGCGAAGTGAAGAAGCCGGAAACCATCAACTACCGTACCTTCAAGCCGGAGCGTGACGGCCTGTTCTGTGCCGCCATCTTCGGACCGGTCAAGGACTACGAGTGCCTGTGCGGCAAGTACAAGCGCATGAAGCACCGCGGCGTGGTCTGCGAAAAGTGCGGCACCGAAGTGACCCTGGCCAAGGTGCGCCGCGAGCGCATGGGCCACATCGACCTGGCCTCGCCGGTCGCGCACATCTGGTTCCTCAAGTCGCTGCCGTCGCGCATCGGCCTGATGCTGGACATGACCCTGCGTGACATCGAGCGCGTGCTGTACTTCGAAGCCTACGTGGTGACCGAGCCGGGCCTGACCGCCCTGGAGCGTCGTCAGCTGCTGACCGAAGAACAGTACCTGCAGGCACGCCAGGAGCACGGCGACGACTTCGACGCCGCCATGGGCGCAGAAGCCGTGTACGAACTGCTGCGCACCATCGACCTGCAGTCGGAAATGACCCGTCTGCGCGAAGAAATCGCCAGCACCGGTTCGGAAACCAAGCTCAAGCGCCTCACCAAGCGCATCAAGCTGGTCGAAGCCTTCCTGGAATCGGGCAACCGTCCGGAGTGGATGGTCATGACCGTGCTGCCGGTGCTGCCGCCGGACCTGCGTCCGCTGGTCCCGCTGGACGGCGGCCGCTTCGCGACCTCCGACCTGAACGACCTGTACCGCCGCGTCATCAACCGTAACAACCGCCTGCGCCGTCTGCTCGAGCTGAACGCGCCGGACATCATCGTGCGCAATGAAAAGCGCATGCTGCAGGAATCGGTCGATGCGCTGCTGGACAACGGCCGTCGCGGCCGTGCCATCACCGGCACCAACAAGCGCCCGCTGAAGTCGCTGGCCGACATGATCAAGGGCAAGCAGGGTCGCTTCCGTCAGAACCTGCTGGGCAAGCGCGTCGACTACTCGGGCCGTTCGGTCATCGTGGTCGGTCCGTACCTGCGCCTGCACCAGTGCGGCCTGCCGAAGAAGATGGCGCTGGAACTGTTCAAGCCGTTCGTGTTCGCCAAGCTGCAGCGTCGTGGCCTGGCCACCACCATCAAGGCCGCCAAGAAGCTGGTCGAGCGCGAAGAAGCTGAAGTCTGGGACATCCTGGAAGAAGTCATCCGCGAACACCCGGTCATGCTGAACCGTGCGCCGACCCTGCACCGTCTGGGCATCCAGGCGTTCGAGCCGGTGCTGATCGAAGGCAAGGCCATCCAGCTGCACCCGCTGGTGTGTACTGCGTTCAACGCCGACTTCGACGGTGACCAGATGGCCGTCCACGTGCCGCTCTCGCTGGAAGCCCAGCTGGAAGCGCGTGCGCTGATGATGTCGACCAACAACATCCTGTCGCCGGCCAACGGCGAGCCGATCATCGTGCCGTCGCAGGACGTGGTGCTGGGTCTGTACTACATGACCCGCGCCCTGGAAAACAAGAAGGGCGAGGGCATGGCCTTCGCCAACATCGCCGAAGTGAAGCGCGCCTACGACAACCGCGTGGTGGAACTGCACGCCAAGGTCAAGGTCCGCATCACCGAAGTGGTGACCGACGAGGAAGGCAACAAGCAGAACAAGACCTCGATCGTGGACACCACGATCGGTCGCGCCCTGCTGGCTGAAATCCTGCCGGAAGGCCTGCCGTTCGCGCTGGCCAACGTCGAACTGACCAAGAAGAACATCTCGCGCCTGATCAACTCCAGCTACCGTCAGCTGGGCTTGAAGGACACGGTCGTGTTCGCCGACAAGCTGATGTACACCGGCTTCGCTTACGCAACCCGCGCCGGCGTGTCGATCGGTATCGACGACATGCTGATCCCGGACGAGAAGCGCGGCATCCTCACCGAGGCCGAAGCCGAAGTGCTGGAAATCCAGGAGCAGTACCAGTCGGGTCTGGTCACCGCCGGCGAGCGCTACAACAAGGTGGTCGACATCTGGTCGCGCACCAACGAGCGCATCGCCAAGGCGATGATGGACACCATCGGTACCGAGAAGGTCGTCAATGCCAAGGGTGAGACCATCGACCAGAAGTCGATGAACTCGCTGTACATCATGGCCGACTCCGGCGCGCGTGGTTCGCAGGCCCAGATCCGTCAGCTGGCCGGTATGCGCGGCCTGATGGCCCGTCCGGACGGCTCGATCATCGAAACGCCCATCAAGGCGAACTTCCGTGAAGGCCTGAACGTGCAGGAGTACTTCAACTCCACCCACGGTGCCCGTAAGGGTCTGGCCGATACCGCGCTGAAGACCGCGAACTCGGGTTACCTGACCCGTCGTCTGGTCGACGTGGCGCAGGACGTGGTCATCACCGAAGTGGACTGCGGTACCACCGAAGGCCTGACCATGACCCCGATCGTGGAAGGCGGCGACGTCGTGGAGCCGTTGAAGGACCGCGTGCTGGGTCGTGTCGTGGCCGAGGACGTGTTCCTGCCGGGCAACGACGAAGATCCGATCGTGACCCGCAACACCCTGCTGGACGAACAGTGGGTGGCCAAGCTGGAAGACGCCGGCGTGCAGTCGGTGAAGGTCCGCTCGACCATCAGCTGCGAATCCGCGTTCGGCGTGTGCTCCAACTGCTACGGCCGCGACCTGGCCCGTGGTCACCTGGTCAACATCGGTGAAGCGGTCGGCGTCATCGCCGCGCAGTCGATCGGTGAGCCGGGTACCCAGCTGACCATGCGTACGTTCCACATCGGTGGTGCGGCATCGCGTGCGGCGGCCGTGGACAACATCACGGTCAAGACCACCGGTTCGGTGAAGTTCAACAACCTGAAGTCGGTCGAGCACGCCAATGGCTCGCTGGTGGCAGTGTCGCGTTCGGGTGAAATCTCGGTGCTCGACGCCCACGGTCGTGAGCGTGAGCGTTACAAGCTGCCGTACGGTGCGACCATCACGTCGAAGGACGCCGAGGCCGTCAAGGCTGGCCAGACCGTGGCCAACTGGGATCCGCATAACCACCCGATCGTGTCCGAAGTGGCCGGTTTCATCCGCTTCATCGACTTCATCGACGGCGTCACCGTCATCGAGAAGACCGACGAACTGACCGGTCTGGCGTCGCGTGAAATCACCGACCCGAAGCGTCGTGGTTCGCAGGCCAAGGATCTGCGTCCGATCGTGCGCATCGTCGATGCCAAGGGCAACGACCTGAGCATTCCGGGCACCGACCTGCCGGCGCAGTACCTGCTGCCGCCGCGCTCGATCGTCAACCTGCAGGACGGCGCGCCCGTCGGCGTGGGCGACGTGGTTGCCAAGATTCCGCAGGAAGCGTCCAAGACCCGTGACATCACCGGTGGTCTGCCGCGCGTGGCCGATCTGTTCGAAGCGCGCAAGCCGAAGGATCCGGCGATCCTGGCCGAGCGTTCGGGCATCATCAGCTTCGGCAAGGACACCAAGGGCAAGCAGCGCCTGATCATCAAGGACACCGATGGTTCGGAGCACGAAGAGCTGATTCCGAAGTACCGTCAGGTCATCGTGTTCGAAGGTGAGCACGTGACCAAGGGCGAAACCATCGTGGACGGCGAACCGAGCCCGCAGGACATCCTGCGTCTGCTGGGCGTCGAGCCGCTGGCCGCCTACCTGGTCAAGGAAATCCAGGACGTGTACCGCCTGCAGGGCGTGAAGATCAACGACAAGCACATCGAGGTGATCACCCGCCAGATGCTGCGCAAGGTCGAGATCACCGACCAGGGCAGCAGCAAGTTCCTGAATGGCGAGCAGGCCGAGCGCCAGCGCGTCATCGAGGAAAATGCCCGCCTGGCCACCCGCAACGAGCTGATCGCCCGTTTCGATCCGGTCCTGCTGGGTATCACCAAGGCGTCGCTGGCCACCGAGTCGTTCATCTCGGCGGCTTCGTTCCAGGAAACCACCCGCGTGCTGACCGAAGCGGCCGTTCGCGGCACCTCGGACAACCTGCGCGGCCTGAAGGAAAACGTCATCGTCGGCCGTCTGATTCCGGCCGGTACCGGTCTTGCGTACCACGCCCAGCGTCGTCGCAATGCCTCGGGCCTGACCGAATCGGAGCTGCAGACCCTGGCCGGTTCGCCGGTCGTGGCCGAAGCCCCGGTGGTGGAAGCCGCTCCGGAAGTGGATTCCTCCGAAGACTGATGTAGAGCCGGGCTTGCCCGGCTGCTCTTCGCGGAACCCTGCCCAGCTGAACCGGGCAGGGCACCGCAATCGGCGGCGGCCGCTGGATTAACCGCCGCCGATGCTGTAGGATGCCCGCCGGTCCTCGAAAGGGGGCTGGTAGACAACCTGAACGGGGGACAAGGAAGCTAGGTGCCCCAGTAACGGCCCGGGATCAGGGCTGGCCTTCCGTGCGCGCGGTTGACCGTGTTTTCGGGGGGTTGCTACAATCGTCTGTCTCGGCAGGCCCGATTTTGGGGCCTGCTTGCACATTTCCGCATTCATGGCCGTTTTTCCCTCGGCCTCTCTCAGAAGAACATACTGATGGCGACGATCAATCAGCTTGTCCGCAAGCCGCGGCAGGCAACCACTTACAAGAGTGCCTCGCCGGCACTTGATAAGTGCCCGCAGCGCCGTGGCGTCTGCACCCGCGTGTACACCACCACCCCGAAGAAGCCGAACTCGGCCCTCCGCAAGGTTGCCAAGGTCCGCCTGACCAACCAGGAAGAGGTCATCAGCTACATCGGTGGCGAAGGCCACAACCTGCAGGAGCACTCCGTGGTCCTGATCCGCGGCGGTCGCGTCAAGGACCTGCCGGGTGTGCGTTACCACACCGTTCGTGGTTCGCTCGATGCCTCGGGCGTCGCCAAGCGCCGCCAGGCCCGTTCCAAGTACGGCGCCAAGCGTCCGAAGAGCTAAGGGAAAGTACACATGTCTCGTAAAGGTAATACGCCGCAGCGTTCGGTCCTGCCCGATCCCAAGCACGGGAGCGAAACCATTGCCCGCTTCATCAACATGGTGATGCTGAGCGGCAAGAAGTCCGTTGCTGAAAAGATCGTCTATGGCGCAATGGACGTCATCGCCGAAAAGAACCCGAACTCCATCGAGCTGGTTCAGAAGGCTCTGGACAACGTGGCTCCGTCGGTCGAAGTGAAGTCCCGCCGCGTCGGCGGTGCGACCTACCAGGTGCCGGTTGAAGTCCGTTCGTCGCGCAAGATGGCTCTGGCCATGCGCTGGCTGATCGACTCGGCTCGTAAGCGTGGTGAAAACACCATGCCGAAGAAGCTGGCGGCTGAACTGCTGGATGCCTCGGAAAACCGTGGAGGTGCCATCAAGAAGCGCGAAGAAACCCACCGCATGGCCGAAGCCAACAAGGCATTCGCCCACTACCGCTGGTGAGTTTGACGGCCTTGTAAAACAGGCATGGCAGTACCACCTCGGTACTGCCTTGCGACACCTGGGGTGTCGCGCCAATCCGAAGGC
>NZ_JASCOZ010000021.1 GCF_029960115.1 Stenotrophomonas sp. PS02289 | reverse complement strand
CTGCAGGCCCGCGCTGTCGCCGCCGCTGGCGCGAGGGGCGGAGGCGGCCTCCACCCGCGCCGGCGCGGCCGCGGCACGACGCGCCAGCAACCGGCCTACGGCAGTACCTGGGCTGGAGGAAGCGTCGGGGCGGTCCGTCATGCGGCGGGTCCTGGGGTGAAGATGGAGTAGGGTAGGTGGGAACAGTATCGGCGCTGGACCGGCCGTCTTGAAGACGCCCCCTACACAAATACGGAAACGCCCATGAAGATCCTGCTGGTCGGTGCCACCGGCCTGGTCGGCAGCCACGTGCTCCGGCAACTGCTGGATGATCCGCGCTGCCAGGCGGTGATCGCTCCCACCCGGCGGCCCCTGGCGCTGGCTGATGCCCGTCTGCTCAATCCGGTGGTGGATTTCGCCCGGTTGCCGGAAAGCGCGGACTGGTGGGCGGTGGATGCGGTGATCTGCGCGCTCGGCACCACCCTGAAGCAGGCCGGCAGCCGTGAGGCCTTTGCCCAGGTGGATCATCAATACCCGCTGCATGTGGCCCGGCTGGCCCGCTCTCACGGGGCGTCAACGTTCGTGCTGAATTCGGCCAAGGGGGCCGATCCCCAGTCGCGGTTCTTCTACAACCGGGTCAAAGGGGCGCTCGAGCAGGACCTGCGCGGCCTTGGTTATCCGTCCCTGACCCTGGTACGACCGGGTCTGATCGGCGGCGAGCGGGCCGAGCACCGACGCGGGGAAAAGCTGGCCAGCGCGGTGCTGAGGGCGCTGAGACCCGTGCTGCCGCGTAGCTGGCGGATCAACCCTGCGGAAAACATCGCTGCCACCATGGTGGAAGCGGCGATCAACCCCAAAGCTGGCGTGCGTAGCGTGGAAGCTGATCAGTTGGTGTGATTTGGACTTGGATGGTTGACCACGAAGTGCGAGCAGTCCTGGGAGCATATTCGGACGATTTTCAGGGACGAGCATGCCTTTAGACCTCTAGCCTCGTTTCCTTGTCATGAACAAGCGAGGCTTCACAAGTGCTCGGAATTTACGTTCGAATGATGGCGCGTGTCGCGTTCCTGCTCACGATTGGTGTCATCAGCGCCGCTCAAGCAGAGACAACCCCAGGCCCGGGTGTTCATCACCTCTCCTTGCGCGTCATGGATGAGGGCCGGCTGGTGATGTCGCCGTCGGTGCAGATGACTGCTGAGGGGCCGGTCCAGCTGTCGATTGGCAACAAGGACGACGGATACACGCTTGAATTGGATATTGTGGAGCATTCAGGCTCCGCAGCCGCGGATGCGGCAGCCATGCAGGTTGTACTGTGGCGAGGGCCCATCGGTTCAGGTTCGCGCTTGCTGGATCGGGTGATCCTGCTGACCCCCGGTGGCGATGCGGGGGCCGTCGGCGCTGGTTCCGACAGGCAACAGACAACGGGCACCTCGGTAGAACTCATTTCACATGCGTTGCAGTCAACTGCAATCGGTGACCTCGTAATGCTGCAGGCGATACCCAACGAATAACGGCCACCGTCAGGTGGCCGTTGTTGTGAATCAGTCGGATTGCCGACCAACGATGGGTGGTTACTGGGCCAGGGCCAGATCGTCCATCATCGCGCGCAGGAACCGCGCTGCCTCGCCGCCGGTGGCGGCGCGGTGGTCGAACGTGACCGACAACGGAATCACCTTGTGCGCTTCCACGCCGCCCATCACCGGGGTCATCTGGTGGCGGGCACGGCCGGCACCGACGATGGCCACGCACGGCGGCACCACCACCGGAGTGGCATAGCGGCCGGCGAACATGCCGAAGTTGGACAGCGAGATGGTGTAGCCACTGAGCTCGGACGGGGCGATCGAGCGCGACTCGACCTGCTCGCGCAGACGGTTCACGCCTTCACGGATGCCGCGTGCGTCCAGCATGTCGGCATTGCGCAGCGCCGGCACGAATAGACCGTCGTCGGTGTCCACCGCAATGCCGATGTCGACCTGGGCATGCAGGGTGCGGGTCAGCGCATCGCCATCGAACCACGCGTTCATGGCCGGGACCTTCTGGCTGGCGACCACGATGGCGCGCACCAGGCGGGCGGTGACGTCATTGCCGGGCAGCCAGGCGTGGATGTCGGCGTCATCGTTGAGCGTGGTCGGCACGACCTTGCTATGCGCGTCGGCCATCACGCGCGCCATGTTGCGGCGCACGCCCTTGAGCGGTTCTGGCTGGCCCTTGGCGACCACACCCGGCGGCTGGGTACGCATTGGCTTGCCGGCGGCGGACATCGCCGTGCGGGCTTCGGCCTGACGCACCGGGGCCGGTGCAGCGGCGGCAACCGGTGCAGCCCCGGGAGCCGGCGCGCTGCCGATCTTCGCGCTGCCATCGGCGGCGGCCTGCTTGACGTCGGCCATGGTCACCGCGCCGTCAGCACCGGTGGCACGCACGCGGGTAAGGTCCACGCCCAGCTTGCGTGCGGTGGCGCGTACCGCCGGAACGGCCTTGACCCCGCCCACGGCGAAGGCCTGCTCGGCATGTACGGCATTGGAGCTCTGCATCGCACCGACCACGGTGCCGGCGTCATCGCGCTCGGCAGCGGCAGGCTTTGGCGCTTCGGCAACGGGCGCAGGTGCTGCAGGTGCAGGGGCCGCAGCCGGCGCGGCATGGCCGTGGCTGTGGCCGGTGTCCTGGCCGTCGGCGCGCTGCGGCAGGTTCGGGTCCAGTTCGAACTGGGCCAGCACGCTGCCGGTGGGAATGATGTCGCCGGGGCCGCCGGACAGCTTCAGCACCTTGCCGGAGAACGGCGAGGGTACTTCGACCACGGCCTTGGCGGTTTCCATCGACACCAGCGGCTCGTCGAGCCGGATCACGTCGCCTTCCTTGACGAACCACTCGACGATGGTGGCGTCGGGCAGGCCCTCGCCCAGGTCGGGCAGGTTGAAGTTCTTGTTCTCACTCATGTGCAGTTCTCTTCAAGCAGTTCGAGATCGCGGGCCGGCAGCCAGCCCGTCGCGCCGTTCGCGCGTTCGGACCACCACCAGCCGCCGTGTTCATGATGCAGTTTGACCAGTTCACCGCTCTCAACGTCCAGTTCGCGGGCGTCGTAGTCGCGCAGGGCCTCCGCGCGACCTTCATCCAGTACCTGCAACCATGCCACCGGTGCCCAGCCGGCGCGCCCGTCGTCGGTGCGCACCCAGGCAAACGCCGGCCATTCCTCGTCGCGAACACCCAGTTCGACGATCTGACCGGTGCGGAACCGGAGCGGGTTGGGGTACTGGCTGCGGTACGGGCCTAGAAGTCGGGCCCGCATGTCAGCCTGCCGCCACCGCGCGTTTGGCCGCGCTCACAATCCGGTCCACGCTCGGCAGGTACTTCATTTCCAGGCGGAACAGCGGAATGTGGGTGTCGTAGCCGGTGACCCGTTCGACCGGAGCCAGCAGGTCGTACAGCGATTCCTCGGCGAGGCGTGCGGCGATTTCGGCACCGAAACCGGCGGTCTTCGGGGCTTCCTGCACGATCACGCAGCGGCCGGTCTTGGCCACCGACTCGGCGATGGTGGCAAAGTCCAGCGGACGCAGCGTGGCCACGTCGATGACTTCGGCGCTGATGCCTTCGCCGGCCAGCTTGTCGGCCGCTTCCAGCGCTTCCTTCACCTGCGCGCCCCAGGTCACCAGGGTCACGTCGGTGCCGTCGCGCAGCACGAAGCAGACGTCCAGCGGCAGGGCTTCGCCGTCGTTGACCACCACTTCCTTGTACTGGCGGTAGATGCGCTTGGGTTCCATGTAGATGACCGGATCCGGTTCGCGGATCGCGGCCAGCAGCAGGCCATAGGCGCGCTGCGGCGACGACGGCAGCACCACGCGCAGGCCCGGCACGTTGGTGAAGATGGCTTCGTTGGCTTCGCTGTGGTGTTCCGGCGCGCGGATACCACCGCCCCACGGCACGCGCAGCACCATCGGGCAGTTCAGGCGGCCACGGGTGCGGTAACGCAGGCGCGCGGCATGGCAGACGATGTGGTCGACCATCGGATACATGAAGCCGTCGAACTGGGCTTCGGCGACCGGCTTCATGCCCTGTGCGGCCAGGCCGATGGTCAGGCCGGCGATGGTGGTTTCATCCAGCGGGGTGTCCAGCACCCGGTCCGCGCCAAAGCGCTGCTGCAGGCCGGCGGTGGCGCGGAACACGCCGCCGTTCACGCCCACGTCTTCGCCCAGCACCAGCACCGACTTGTCGTGCTCCAGCTCCCACGCCAGGGCCTGGGTGATGGCTTCGATCAGGGTGATGGGGGTGCTGGTCATGGTCTGTTCTCCGCGCGCAAGGGCGGCGCTGTCGGCGGCGTGGGTCTGCGCGGTGGTGCTGGAAACGTGCTTGAGCTCATCCATGACGCTGCTCCAGGGCAATCGCCTGCGCGCGCTGGGCAAGCAGGTCCTGCGGCGGGTCGGCGTACAGATAATCGAACATCGCCTCGACCGGCTGCACCGGCGTGTTGAGGTACAGGTTCACTTCTTCGTCCACGCGCTTGCCACACTCGGCGGTCCAAGCGGCTTCTTCCGCTTCGCTCCAGACCCCGGCGTTGGTCAGGTACTTGCGCAGGCGCAGCATCGGTTCCAGCAGCCAGGCGTCCTTCACCTCCGCGTCGTCGCGGTAGCGGCGGGCGTCGTCGGCGGTGGTGTGGTCGGACAGGCGGTAGGTCATCAGTTCCAGCACGGTGCCGCCGTCGCCGGCCAGGGCGCGCTCGCGCGCCTGCAGCATGGCGGCCATCACCGCGATCAGGTCGTTGCCGTCCACCTGCAGGCAGTGCAGGCCACCGGCCAGACCCTTCTGGGCCAGGGTTTCGGCACCGGTCTGGGCCGAGCGCGGCACCGAGATGGCCCAGCCGTTGTTGACGATGCACAGAATCAGCGGGAGCTTGTAGGCACCGGCCGAGTTGAGCGCCGCATAGAAGTCGGTCTTGGAGCTGCCACCGTCGCCACACACGGCCACGGCGATCTGCTTCTCGTTGTTGAGTTTGAACTTCAGCGCGGCACCGGCGGCATGCAGGCACTGGGTGGAGATCGGCACGCAGAACGGGAAGTCCTTGGCCGCGTTGCCGCCGTAGTCGTTGCCGCGCTCGTCGCCGCCCCAGTACATCAGCACGTCACGCGGACGCACACCGCGCATGAACATCGCGCCGTACTCGCGGTAGGACGGCGCGAACACGTCGTCCTTCTGCATTGCAGCACCAATACCCACGTGCGCGGCCTCATGGCCCAGGCAGGCCGCGTAGGTGCCCAGCTTGCCGGTGCGCTGCAGCGCGATCGACTTGCCGTCGAACACGCGCACGAACAGCATCTGCTTGAACATCGGCAGCAGCGCCTTGGGGTCGCGCAGGGCCTCGGGCAGGTCATCGCGGACGAGGTTACCGTCCGTGTCCAGGTACTGCAGGTATTCGATCTTGAACTCAGCGGCAACCGTCATTGCGTACTGCACCTTCGACAGGAAGTTACAAATGATATGAATTGCCATGTTAAGGAAGGCGTACGAAAAAGCCGTCCTGCGGCGCAACAAGGAAACCGCCTGGCCGCCTCCGGGTATACCGTTGTCAGGCCGGAAAGGCCAATAACATCAACGTATTCAGTTGCCGCAACGGCGCATGAGCGTTCGCTGGCCGGGGCGGGCGCGGCAATGGGTCGCAGCCGCTGCCGCGCTGAACGGGCCGACCACACGCCACCGTAGGGCGGCCGCTGCGCTACGCTTGCCCCCCCTCCTGCGGTCACCGCCATGTCTGTCGAAAAGAACCAACGCGATCTGGAAGCCGGCATCCACACCGACCTGGAGGGCCGCCTGACCTACGGGGGCTACCTGCGCCTGGACCAGCTGCTCAGCGCCCAGCAGCCGCTGTCCAACCCTCCGCACCACGACGAGATGCTGTTCATCATCCAGCACCAGACCTCCGAGCTGTGGCTGAAGCTGCTCGCGCACGAGCTGCGCGCGGCGATCGGCTTCCTGCAGCGCGACGAGGTCTGGCAGTGCCGCAAGGTCCTCGCCCGCAGCAAGCAGGTGCTGCGCCAGCTGACCGAGCAGTGGTCGGTGCTGGAGACGTTGACCCCTTCGGAGTACATGGGCTTCCGCGACGTGCTGGGGCCCTCCTCGGGCTTCCAGTCGCTGCAGTACCGCTACATCGAGTTCCTGCTGGGCAACAAGAACGCGCAGATGCTGCAGGTGTTCTCGCACGACCCCGCCGGGCAGGCCCAGCTGCAGCAGGTGCTGGACGCGCCCAGCCTGTACGAGGAGTTCCTGCGCTACCTGGCCCGCTTCGGCCACGCCATCCCCGAGGTGTACCAGCACCGGGACTGGCAGACCTCGCATGTGGCCGACGACGCCCTGCACCCGGTGTTTGAGCGCATCTACGAGAACACCGACCGCTACTGGCGCGAGTACTCGCTGTGCGAGGACCTGGTGGACCTGGAAACCGCCTTCCAGCTGTGGCGGTTCCGCCATATGCGTACGGTGATGCGGGTGATCGGCTTCAAGCGCGGCACCGGCGGCTCCAGCGGGGTGGGGTTCCTGCGCCAGGCGCTGGAACTGACCTTCTTCCCGGAGCTGTTCCAGGTGCGCACCACGATCCGCAACGACGACCCGTTGCCGCCGGAGTGAGTGCCTATTCAGGCAAACCGGGAGAAGTGTTTATTTGACGTGAACGCCCAAGTTCTGGGATTCTCCCGGGTTGTTTCGCACATCGGACGTGCATGTCTTCCACCGAACCCAGGAATCCCGCATGAGCGTAGACGCCGCGAAATCCGTTCCCGAACCGGCGTTGCCGGAGTTCAAGACCACCCTTGGCCATCCGCGTCCGCTGTGGATGCTGTTCATGACCGAGTTCTGGGAACGCTTTGCGTTCTACGGCATCCGCTGGGCGCTGGTGCTGTACATCGTGGCGCAGTTCTACGAGGGCAACGCGGCGGGCCAGGGGGCGGCCGGCCTGACCTATGGTGCCTACCTGGCACTGGTCTATGCCGCGGCGATTTTCGGTGGCTACGTGGCCGACCGGGTGCTGGGGTACCAGCGTTCAATCCTGACCGGTGCGCTGATCATGGCGGCCGGCCTGTTCATGATCTCCATCCCGAACCAGAACATCTTTGAGTTGGGTCTGGCCACGATCATCGTGGGCAACGGCCTGTTCAAGCCGAACATCTCGACCATGGTCGGCAAGCTGTATGGCCTGAAGGACGAACGCCGCGACTCGGGCTTCACCATCTTCTACATGGGCATCAACATCGGCGCGATGATCGCACCGGTGCTGACCGAGTACCTGGCCCGCAAGGTGTTCGGTACCGACGGCCTGCCGTCGTACAAGGTCGTGTTCATCGCCTCCGGCGTGGGCATGCTGCTCAGCCTGGTGTGGTTCTACTTCGGCCGTGCGGGTCTGAAGGGAATCGGTGCACCGCCGGCTGGAGCCGAGGGCTTCGGCCGTGTCGTCACCGTGTTCATCGGTGCGCTGGTCGCCATTCCGGTCGCCTACTTCCTGCTGTCTGCCGGTTCCAAGGCGCTGGCCTGGATCCTCGCCGTGATGTTCATCGCGCTGTCGGTGCTGTTGCTGGTCGAGGGTATCCGTGAAGGCAAGGTCCAGCGCGACCGCGTGTTCGCCATGCTGATCATCTTCGCCTTCAACGTGCTGTTCTGGATCTTCTTCGAGCAGGCCGGCAGTTCCTTCACCTTCCTGGCCGACAACATCGTCAACCGCAACCTCGGCGGCTGGGAGTTCCCCACCGCATGGTTCCAGTCGGTGAACTCGGTGGCCATCATCACGCTGGCACCGATCGTGGCCTGGGTGTGGGTGAAGATGGGCAGCGCCAATCCGTCGATCCCGCGCAAGTTCGGCCTGGGCCTGCTGTTCAATGGCGCGGCCTTCGCGCTGCTGATGCTGGCCCTGTCGAGCATGGTGGTGGACGGCAAGATCCCGTTCTGGACGCTGTTCATGGTCTACGTCATCCAGTCGGTGGGTGAGCTGTGCCTGTCGCCGATCGGCCTGTCCATGGTGACCAAGCTGGCCCCGGTGCGCCTGGTCGGCTTCGGCATGGGCGGTTGGTTCCTGTCCACCGGCATCGGCAACAACCTGTCCGGCATCTTCTCGGAGTACATCAGCGGCACCACCGGCATGTCGGTGGAATCAGCACTGAAGGGTTATACGCTGGGCTTCTGGGTGCTGATGATTTCCGGTGTGGTGCTGTTCCTGCTCGCACCGTTCATCAACAAGCTGATGCACGGCGTCAAGTGAGGTCTGCGATGCGCATGAAGATCGGGTGTTCGTCGTTGATCATGGCCGGGCTGCTGTGTGCCTGTTCGCCGTCTTCACCGCCGGCCCCGGCTGCTGCGCCGTCGCCTGCCGCCACGCAGCCACCGGTCGCTGGAACCAGCGCACTGGTGGCCGCCGACGTGGCCGCGCTCAACACACGCTTCGATCCCGCCCGTGACCCGGCCGCCGACCTGGCGGTCGCGCAGGCCGAAGCCCGCCGCAGCGGCAAGCGCATCGTGCTCGATGTGGGCGGCGAGTGGTGCTCGTGGTGCCACTTGCTGGATGCCTTCATCGAAGGGGATGCCGACGTCCGCACGCTGGTTGATGCCAAATACGTGTGGATGAAGGTCAACTACAGCGAAGACAACGAGAACGCGGCCTTCCTGTCGCAGTTCCCGGCGATCAAGGGCTATCCGCACCTGTTCGTGCTCGATGCCGACGGCAAGCTGCTGCACTCGCAGTTCACCGGCGAACTGGAAGCGGACAAGGGCCAGCCCAAGGGCTACAACCGCGAACGCTTCCTCGCCTTCGTACAGGCCTGGGCACCGTAACCTCGCGCTGAGCCAGCGACGCGTTACACCAACCGGCACACCCCGAACGTCTCCGTCTCCGGGTGCGCCACCGGCTCCTCGCCCAGGTCGCAGATCAACCGCAATGCACGCCCGGGCACCTCGCCCTGGGCGTCATAGTTGCGCTTGCTCATCACCCAGCCCTTGTGCGTCTTGCCCTGGTAGCGCAGCGTGATGCGCTGGCCGATCACCGGCTCATGTGGCAGCAGCCCGGCGGTCCACGAAGTGGCGGTTACGGCGGGAAAGCGGAAGCGGCCCTGCGCATCGGTGGTCACCGTGACGGTGCCGCGCTGGTCCTTCCAGTGCCAGTGATGCTCCTGCTCGACCTGCACGCCGGCGACCGGTTGTCCGTCCATCACCACGGTGCCTTCGACTTCGGAAAACAGCGTCAGCGTCTTTGAAAAAGCCATTGCCCATCCTGGGGTAAGTAGTCCAGCCAACAGGGTGCAGCACACCCACGACATCCTTTTTGACACACGCGCTTCCTGCTCACTGCGATAACGCAGCAGACTGCCATGAAAAGGGCGCGGTGTGTCACATCTTCAACGCTCGGCCCTACAGTTCGTCCACGCACTGCCGTTACCCCCAAGGACCTGACGCCGCACCCATCTGTGGCGCACCCTTGAGGACCGACTCCGCATGCAGCCCGGCACCAGCGACACCGTTTCCGAAACCGCAGCGGCGGCCGTGGCGGGCGTTGCGCTGCCGCCGGCGGAGGTGCTGCTGGACGACCACTCCGCGCCTGACGCGCTGGGCAGCGAAGCGGACGCGCCGTCGCCGGGCTCCACGCTTTATCGTCTCCCGCTGATTTCGGTGCCGGACAACGTGCTGCTCAAGGCGGCCGTGCAGAAGCTGGTGGAGCAGAAGGCACAGCTGGACCGTCTTTCCCGCAATCCGGCCTTGGCCGGCCTGCTGCCCAGCGAGTGGCAAGGCTCCGGTAACCGTGGCGTGGACCTGCAGGCCTTCATGCTGTCGGTGCTGCCCTATCTGCACAACACGGCCGCGGCCGACACCCAGCCGGCGCGCTTGCCGCTCAAGCACGTGATTGGCGACAGCGGCCGCTGGGAACACGCCGATGTGGCCGAACCCAAGTCGCTGGCGTTCTTCCTGGCCAGCGACGACCGCGCCAGTGCTGGGGCCAAGGATCCGGCCGGTGCCTATCTGGTCGCCGCGCTTGGACTGGCCTGGGCGCATGAAGGGCGCACCCGCCCCGGCTTCCTGCGCCAGATGGGCTACGACAGCATGGCCGCGCGCGTGCATGTGCTGCCCTACCCGGAGCCGGGCGAGCTGGCGCTGTACAGCGTGGTGGCGCACGGCACTGCGCAGGTCTGGTGCGTGCTGGGTCGGCGCAAGCTGCGCCCGCTGCTGGCCCCGTGGCTGAGCGTGCCGCTGCTGACCGCTTATGGCGTTCCCGCGCCGACCCTCTGGCCCGCGTCGTATCCGCCAGTGGAGGAGGTGGCGCAGATGCTGGCCACCGTCCGCCAGGGCAAGGGGCCGGTGGAGGTGGACCTGGTCAAGACCGCCGCCAAGGTGGCCGAAGACGCCTCCGGCGAAACCTGGATGCCGGTGAGCCTGCTCCAGGTCGGCACCTGGGTGCCGCGCTGGCGCTACTTCATGGCGACCTTCATCGGCCTGCCGTCGGCCATCCTGGTGATCGCCGCACTGGCCCTGCCCAATGCGGTCGAGGCCGCCGCTGTGGCGGCCTCACTGGGCCTGGCCGCCGGCGCGATCGGGGCACTGGCGGCACCGTGGGTGCACGCGCGGAAGAAGCATCTGAGGTGATGGGGTGACGACAAACGGTCGTCACCTACCGATCAACCCTCATCCATCCGCTGCAGGCCGTCCCCGGCCAACCGCAGGATCAGCTTCTCCAGCAGCTGCTCCTCCTCTTCGCTGAGCACCGACATCAGCTTGCGGGTGATCTCGATCACCAGCGGGGCGATGGTCTCGTACACCTCGAAACCGGCCGCGGAAAGCGCCAGCACCGACCGGCGGCGGTCGTCGCCGTGGGTTTCACGTTTGATGAAGCCCCGCTCCAGCAGTCTGGCCACGGCGCGGCTGACCGCGACCTTGTCCATCGCCGTCCGGTCGGAGACCTCGCTGGCCGAGGAACCCGGGTAGAGCGCCAGGATGGTGATCACCCGCCATTCCGGGATCGCCAGCCCGTAGCGGTCGCCGTACAGCTTGGCGATGTTGCCACTGACCCGGTTGGACAGGACGCTGAGCCGATAAGGCAGGAACTGCTCCAGGTCGAGCAGGGCGTGCGAGGCGCGGATGCGCTGGCTGGCGGGATCGGGCGGATTCATGCTGCAGTGCACCTTGATGGTGGTTTCATATGAAACTATAAACCTTCATTCCGGACTCCGCATTCTCGCGGGTCTGCCTTCCGCCCGTCATCTGGTTTTTTCAGAGGGGGGCCAGTTTTGGAGCCACGTCATGAGCAGCCAGCCCAGCACCGCCACTCACGCCCCCAACCCGGGCATGCAGGTGACCACCTTCGAAAACCCGATGGGAATCGACGGTTTCGAGTTCGTTGAATTCGCAGCGCCCGCAGGACGTGGTGCCGAGCTGCATGACTATTTCCGCAAGATGGGCTTCACCGCGGTGCTGCGCCACAAGCAGCGCGCCATCACGGTGTACCGCCAGGGCGACGTGAACTTCCTGGTCAACGAAGACCCGGACTCGTTCGCCGCCGACTTCGCCGCCAAGCATGGCCCCTGCGCCTGCGGTTTCGCCATCCGCTTCCAGAAGCCGGGTGAGCAGGTGTTCCAGATGGCGCTGGGCAACGGGGCCGAAGCCATCGACTTCAAGCCGGAGTCCAAGGCGGTGCCGGCACCGGTCATCAAGGGCATCGGCGACTGCATGCTCTACCTGGTGGACCGTTACGGTGCCAACGGCAGTATGTTCGACACCGACTACGCGCCGATCGAGGGCGTGGATCAGCATCCGGTTGGCTTCGGGCTGACCTTCATCGACCACCTGACCCACAACCTGTACTTCGGCAACATGCAGCAGTGGTCGGATTACTACGAGCGTCTGTTCAACTTCCGCGAGATCCGCTACTTCGACATCAAGGGCCTGAAAACCGGCCTGGTGTCCAAGGCGATGACCGCCCCGGATGGCATCGTGCGCATTCCGCTGAACGAGTCGTCCGACCCGAAGAGCCAGATCAACGAATACCTCGATGCCTACAAGGGTGAAGGTATCCAGCACATCGCCTGCTTCACCGAGAACATCTACGACACCGTGGAGGCCATGCGCGCCCAGGGCGTGGAATTCCTCGACACGCCCGAAACCTATTTCGATGTGATCGACCAGCGCGTGCCCAACCACGGCGAAGACGTGGCCCGTCTGGCGAAGAACAAGATCCTGATCGACGCCGATCCGGAAACCAAGCAGCGCAAGCTGCTGCAGATCTTCACCCAGAACTGCATCGGCCCGATCTTCTTCGAGATCATCCAGCGCAAGGGCAACGAAGGCTTCGGCGAAGGCAACTTCACCGCGCTGTTCGAAAGCATCGAGCGCGACCAGATCAAGCGCGGCGTACTGTAACCGGAGCCCGATCATGTCCCCGTCCATCGCTTCACGCGGCTATCAAACCGGTTTCGGCAACGAATTCGCGAGCGAAGCCCTGCCGGATACCCTTCCGGTTGGGCGCAACTCACCGCAACGCGTGGCGCGGGGGCTGTATGCCGAACAGCTGTCGGGCACCGCGTTCACCGCGCCGCGCGGCAGCAACCGCCGCAGCTGGGTCTACCGGATCCGTCCGGCGGTGACCCACGGCGAATTCGTCCCGTACGCGCAGCCGCATCTGCACAGCGACTTCGCGCACGGCGCGGCGTCACCCAACCAGCTGCGCTGGGACCCGCTGCCGTTGCCGACCACGCCGACCGACTTCGTCGACGGGCTGTACACCATGGGCGGCAATGGCGCACCCGATGCCCATCATGGCGTGGGCATCCACCTGTATGCCGCCAATGCGGACATGCAGGGGCGCTACTTCTACAACGCCGACGGCGAACTGCTGATCGTGCCGCAGCTGGGCCGGTTGCGCCTGCTCAGCGAGTTCGGCGTGATCGAGATCGAACCGCAGCAGATCGCGGTGATGCCGCGTGGCGTGCGCTTCCGGGTGGAGCTGCCCGACGGTGAAGCGCGCGGTTACGTCTGCGAAAACTTCGGCGCGCTGCTGAAGCTGCCGGACCTGGGGCCGATCGGCTCGAACGGCCTGGCCAACCCCCGCGATTTCGAAACGCCGCATGCCGCATTTGAAGACGTGGAAGGGGCGTTTGAACTGATCGCCAAGTTCCAGGGCCAGCTGTGGCGCGCCGACATCGACCATTCGCCGTTGGACGTGGTCGCCTGGCATGGCAACTACGCGCCGTACCGCTATGACCTGCGCCGTTTCAACACCATCGGTTCGATCAGCCACGATCATCCGGACCCGTCGATCTTCCTGGTGCTGCATTCGCCCAGCGACACCGCAGGCACCAGCAACATGGACTTTGCGATCTTCCCGCCGCGTTGGCTGGTGGCGCAGGATACGTTCCGCCCACCGTGGTTCCACCGCAACATCGCCAGCGAGTTCATGGGCCTGATTCACGGTGCCTATGACGCCAAGGCCGAGGGCTTCGTCCCCGGCGGCGCGTCGCTGCACAACTGCATGAGCGGGCATGGGCCGGACGCGGCCACGTTTGAGAAGGCCTCGGCGGCAGATCTGAGCCGGCCGGACGTGATCAAGGACACCATGGCTTTCATGTTCGAAACGCGCGGCGTGATCCGCCCGATTGCGCAGGCCATGGAGGCCGCGCACCGCCAGCGCGGTTACCAGCAGTGCTGGCAGGGGTTGAAGAAGCATTTCAAGGCGTGACCGCCTCGCAATGCTCCAGCGGCAGCGCCTCCAGCACGCGCTGCCGCACCCGCTGCGAGTAGCCTTCGGAGGTCATGCCCGGCAACGCGTCCAACGCGGCGCGCAGACGGGCGACCACATCCGGCTCGGCGCGCGCCAGTTGCAGGTCGCGGTACAACGCAGCGGCCTGCGGATTGCGCTGAAGTTCCAGAATCCCCAGCAGATAGATCCGCGCGGCCACCAATGAGCGGCGGCGTTCCGGTGCCGGCTCGGGCGTGGCGGGAGCCGTCGCTGCCGCCGCGGCGGGCACGGCCGCGACCGCCGGTTCAGGCGCAGACACCAGATACCCGGCCTGGATCAACTGGATCACCATCGCCGGGGCTTCTGGCCCGATCAGGGCGGTGAGCTGGGCGATGTCACGCTCGCCGTCACACATGATCAGCAGCCGCCGCTGGCGCATGTCCAGCGGCGCGCGGTGAGCCTGCAGGGCGTCGCGGGCGAGGTCGGTCTTGCGCGGTTGCATGGGGAGAGGGGTCGAGGCGGTGCACGCCGAGCCTGAACGGGCGAGGTGAAACCGTGATGACAGTCGCTGCCCGCATGCATGGGCTGCACGCCGGGCGAGCTACGCTGCCCGCACTGACTGGAGGAGGTGAGCTCATGAAACAGCTGGGAGGCGTTCTGGTCATCGGTATCGCGTTGTCCCTGGCCGCCTGCGATCGGCGGCCACCGGCGGTGGTCCCCGCCGACGAAGCACGTCCCGCCGCCGCCGGTGAGCCGGCCGCACCGGCACCGATGCCCACGACACAGGAGGGCGCGACGACGGGCGGCGGCCCTGCGCGTCTGGACGGCTACGGGGCGGCCACTCTCGGCGCATCGCTGGACGCGCTCAAAACCGCGTGGAACGAGCCGCTGCAGGGTGACGTGCCGGATGACGACTGCCATGCGCTGCGCCCGCAGGGCGTGCAGGCCGATGATGTGATCTTCATGATCGAAGGCCGCAAGCTGGTCCGCTACGACGTGCGCAACGACCGCACCACCGCGCCCGGTGGCGGCAAGGTTGGTATGACCCTGGGCGAACTGCAGGCGCTGTATCCCGAACGCGCCGACCTGACCCCGCACAAGTACGAGCAGAACGGCCACAACCTGCGGGTGCGGCCGGCGAGCGAGGGTGGGGCGATCCTGAACTTCGAGATCGGGGGCAACGGCACGGTCACCGCGTGGCGGGTGGGTCGGGCCCCGCAGGTGGACTACGTGGAAGGCTGCAGTTGAGGTAGCGTAGTCGCCGGAAGGTGCCCGTCCGGGCACATGGGAACGCCGGGCCATGCCCGGCATCATGGGGAGGCACCAATGGTCGCTGCTGCCGTCTGGTTCGTACTGGGCCTGGTGCTGCTGGCACTGGGGGGAGATTCCATCGTCAAGGCCGCCTCCGGACTGGCCCAGCGCTTTGGCGCGTCGCCCTTCGTGGCCGGTCTGCTGCTGGTGGCGTTCGGCACGTCATTGCCGGAGCTGGTGGTCAACGTGCGCGCGATCGTGGTGGGAGCGGAAGACCTTGCGCTCGGCAATGCGGTGGGCAGCAACATCGTCAACATCGGCCTGACCCTGGGCTTGGCCGCGCTGGCGGCACCGCTGCTGGTTCGCGCGCGCCTGCTGTCCCCCTTGCTGGTACTGCTGGCCGTGGCGGGCCTGGCCCTGATCGTGTTCGGACTGGATGGGGTCATCGCGCGCTGGGAAGGCGGCGTGCTGCTGCTCGGCTTCGTCGGCGTGCTGGTCTTCCTGCTGCGCGCTTCCCGGCGCGAGACCGAACCGGTGCGCGAGGCCATCGCCGGTTATGCGATGACCCGCACCGGGCTGCTGCTCAATGGATTACGCGTGCTGTTTGCGGGCGTGGCGCTGTACTACGGCGCGCGCTGGATCGTCGACGCTGCGCCGGTGCTGGGTGCGGGGCTGGGCTGGTCACCGCTGCTGGTGGGCCTGCTGCCGGTGGCCATCGGCACCGCGTTGCCGGAGGTGGCGGCGGCCATCGCCGCCGCGCGGCGGGGGCAGGGTGACATGGTGCTCGGCCATGTGATCGGTTCCAGCCTGTTCAACCTGCTGGTGGTGGTGGGCGGCATGGCCGCACTGCGACCGATTGCGCTGCCGGAGTCGTTCGTGAAGCTGGAACTGCCCGCGGCGATCGCCTTCGTGCTGGTGCTGTACCCGATGCTGCGTGGGGACCTCACCGTGAGCCGGCGCGAGGGCGGGATTCTGCTGGTGGCGTTTGTGGGCTGGGTGGTGCTGGAGCTGGCGTTGATCGCCGGGTGAATCCGTAGAGCCACGCCTTGCGTGGCTTCGCGGTGCCTGACTTGGTCGCAGCCACGCAGGGCGTGGCGCTACGGACGCATCAGAGCCTTTGTTCCGGGGGGGCGGATGGATCCGGGCGCGTGGCGACGCGTTCCTCGGATGGGCGCCCATCGGTCACCTGGCGCGGCTGCGGGGGCGGCAACTGTTCTTCTTCGGCCTTGTCATTGCCCGGCAGGCTCGGGCGCTTCTCCATCATCAGCGACAGCGCTGCCTTGGCCATCATGTGTGCGCTGATCGGCGCGGTGATGAACAGGAAGGCGGTAATCAACAGCTCACGCGGCTGCGGATCTTCACCCAGGAAGATGTGATACGCCACCGAGCCGGCCAGCACGCAGCCCACGCCCAGCGTGCTGGCCTTGGTCGGCGCGTGCAGGCGCTTGAAGAACGTGGACAGTTTCACCAGTCCCAGTGCGCCGACCAGGATGAAGAAGCAGCCAAACAGCAGCAGCAGCGACAGCAGGATCTGGATGAAGGTGATCATTCGACGATGTCCCGGCGCAGCACGAACTTGCTCAGCACCACGGTGCTGCCAAAGCCAAGCATCGCAATCACCAGTGCCGCCTCGAAATACACCGCCGAGTTGAGGTACATGCCGAACAGCATCAGCTCGGCAATCGCGGTCACCGACAAGGTATCCAGCGCGAGAATGCGGTCCGGCACGGTCGGGCCGCGCAGTAGACGCCAGGTCGCCAGCAGCATGGCCAGTCCGACGACGTGCATGCACACCACCAAAGTGGTCTGGATGAACACATATCCGGTCATGGGAAGATCTCCATCAGCGGGGCTTCGTAACGGGTCTTGATCTGCCGGATCAGTTCGTCCGGGTCATCCAGGTGCAGCACGTGCACCAGCAGGTAACGGCGGTCGTCCGACAGCGCCGCCGACACCGTGCCGGGCGTCAACGTGATCATGCTGGTCAGCGCGGCAATGCCATGGATGTTGGCGATGTCCAGCGGCAGCCAGATGAAGCCGGGATGGATGCGACGCTCCGGCCCCAGCACCTGGATCGCCACGCGGATGTTGGAGATCAGGATGTCCCACAGGGTCACGCACAGCAGCTTGGGAATGGGGCGCAGTGATCCGATCCGGGCGAACTCGCGGTCCAGGCGCGCCGCGAACAACGGCACCACTACGCCCAGCACCATGCCGAGCAGGATCTGTCCCAAGGTGAAGCTGTCGGACATCAGCACCCAGAATGCGAGCACGGTCACGCTCAGCATCGGCGAGGGAATCAGGCGGCGGAACAACGGGCGACGGCGGCTCATGGGCGGCGGATCTCCGGCGTGGTCGCGCGCAGCTCACCCACGTAGTCCTGAGGCTGCAGCAGCTGGGTGGCCATGGCGTCGGTGTACCCCATCAGCGGGTTGGCAAACACCGCCATGCCGATGCCGTAGACCAGCAGCAGGCTGGCGGCGAACAGCTCCACGGTGCGGGTCGGGGCCTTGCGCGGGGCGGGCACGCCCTCTTCAGCGACCGGCACGCGCCAGAACAGGCGCACGCCGCCGCGGGTGATGCCCACGATCACCATCAGGCTGCTGATCAGCACCGCACTCCACACGAGCGCGGTGTACTGCGCCGGCATGCCGGCCAGCAGCGCGGCCTTGGCCAGGAAGCCGGACAGCGGCGGCAGCCCGGCCACCGACACCGCGGCAATCAGGAACAGCACCGCCGGGGTCTGTTTGCCGGGCATCGGCGCGATCACTTCCTTGCGGTCACTGGCCCCACCGCGACGACGGCGGATCAAGTCGGCGATCAGGAACAGAGCAGCGGCCACGAAGGTGCTGTGCGGCAGGTAATACAGGCCGGCAGACAGCACCTGCGGGGTGCGGATCGCAAAGGCGATGAACAGGGTCGCTGCCGAGACCACCACCAGATAGGAGATCAGCACGCGCAGACGCGCAGCCGCCAGCACGCCCAGCCCGCCCAGGATCAACGTGGCCACGCCGGCCCACAGCAACCACTGGCTGCCGTAGCCCGCCATCGGGCCGGCACCTTCCCCGAACCACAGCGAGCTGACCCGCAGTACCGCATACAGGCCGACCTTGGTCATGATCGCAAACAGCGCCGCCACGGCGGCGGGCGCGCGCGCGTACGCTTCCGGCAACCACAGGTACAGGGGCATCAGCGCCGCCTTGCTGCAGAAGACGAGCAGCAGCAGGCCCAGCGTGGCCTTGGTCAGGGTCAGGTGGCTGGCCGGCACCTCGGCGATGCGCTGCGACAGCTCCGCCATGTTGAGCGAACCCAGCGTGGCGTACAGCAGCCCCAGGGCGATCAGGAACAGCGTCGAGGCGGTGACGTTGAACACCACGTAGTGCAGGCCGATGCGCATGCGCAGGCTGCGGCCGCCGCTGAGCAGCAGCCCATACGAGGCGATCAGCATCACCTCGAAGAACACAAACAGGTTGAAGATGTCGCCCGTCAGAAACGCACCGTTCAAACCGACCAGCTGGAACTGGAACAGCGCGTGGAAGTGCGGCGCACGCCGGTCCCAGCCCGAGCAGGCATGCAGCAGGCAGGCAATGGACAGCAGCAGGGTGGTGAGCAGCATCCAGCTCGAGAGCCGGTCGGCCACCAGCGCGATGCCCAGGCGCGAGGGCCAGTCGCCCAGCAGATAGACGGCAATGCTGCCATCGGCGGTACGCGAGAACAGCAGCGCGACGGCGGCCGCGAGTGCTGCCAGCGTGGTCCACGCGACCGTGCGCTGCACCTTGGGGCCATAACGCCGGTGTTCCACGAACAGCGAGAGCGCCGCGCCGATCAAGGGGATCAGAATGGGCAGGATCACCGCGTGGTTCATGCGCCGCCCTCCCGGCCCAGTGCGGTGTCAGGTGCCGGTTCTTCCTCGTGCGCGTCCACATGGTCGCTGTGGTTGTCGCTGCGGCTGCGCATGGCCAGCACGATGCTCACGGCGGTCATCGCAAAGGCGATCACGATGGCGGTGAGCACCAGCGCCTGCGGCAGTGGGTCGGTGTAGTTGCCCAGGTTGGTTGCCACACCTTCCTTCAACACGGGGGCCTTGCCGCTGACCAGCCGACCGCCGGCGAAGATCAGCAGGTTGGTCGCATAGGACAGGAAGGTCATGCCCAGGATGACATCGAAGCTGCGTGCGCGCAGCAGCAGGTAGATGCCGATCGTGGCCAGGACGCCAATCGCACTTGCCAGGGCCAGTTCCATCAGTGCATCTCCCCGGTCAGGGCCGAACGGCGGTTGGGATCGATCTCGCCCTTGCGGGCATTGCGGGTGCGGTGCGGCTTGATCGTGCCCATCATCGACAGCATCAGCATCGCGCCACCGAACACCACCAGATAGACGCCGGTGTCAAAGCCGATCGCGCTGGCCAGCGGAACGGTGCCGATCAGCGGCAGCTCCAGGTCGATGTGGCCGCTGGTCAGGAACGGCACCCCGAACAGCATCGACGCACAGCCACTGACGATGGCGATGAGCAGGCCCACGCCGATGCAGCGGATGTAGTCGAAGCCGAAGCGCGACTCGACCGACTCCGTGCCCTGGATCACGTACTGGATCAGCAGCGGCACCGCCAGCACCAGGCCGGCGATGAAGCCGCCGCCGGGCGCGTTGTGACCGCGCAGGAACAGGAAGATCGACACGGTGAGCGTCAGTGGGAACATGATCTGGGCCAGGTCGGCGGGCACCGGCAGTTTGATCGGCGGGCCCGGCATGATCTGCTCGGGGGCCATGCGCGAGCGCCGCAGCAACGCGTGCACCACCAGCGCGGCAATGCCGAACACGGTGATCTCACCGAAGGTATCGAAGCCACGGAAGTCGACCAGGATCACGTTCACCACGTTCTCGCCGTAGGCCTCGGGCAGGGCGCGGGCAAGCATCTCCCCGGCCATGGTGTTGGGCGGCAGGGTCATCGCGCTGTAGGCCATGGCGCCCAGGCCGCCACCGCCGACAATGGCGATCAGCGCGTCGCGACGCTTGCGCCAGCGCGATTTCTCCGGCGGCGACTGCGCCGGCAGATAGTTCATGCCCAGCAGCATCAGCACCAGGGTGACCATTTCCACCAGCAGCTGGGTCAACGCCAGATCCGGCGCGGACAGGAACACGAAGGTGAGCGAGACCATCAGTCCGACGCCGCCAACCACCAGCACTGCCAGCAGGCGCTGCCGGTACACAAACAGCGCGCCGAACGAGCAGACCACGATCACCGCCCACAGCACCCAGCCGAGCAGCGGAATCGGCTGCGGCGACGGCCAGTTCGGTGACACCGGGTTGGCGACGAACGGCGCGGCCGCGACCACGATGGCCACCACCACCAGTGCCATCAGCATGCGCTGCAGGCTGCCGTTGGCCAGCGCATGGGTCAGCCCGTGGGCGAAGCCAAACACCAGGTCCAGCTGCTTGTGGAACAGGTTGCGTCCGATCGTTCGGGTCACCACCGCATGCAGGTTGATCAACCTGCGCAGGCCGAAGTACAGCGCCACACCGCCGAGCACGCCGGCGATGCTCATCAGCAACGGCATGTTGACGCCGTGCCAGACCGCCAGGCTGAAGGTCGGCATCGCCGGCCCCAGGATCGAACGCGCGGCGGTGTCGAGGACCGGCGCGATGGTGATGGCCGGGGCGATACCCACCGCCAGACAGACCACCACCAGGATCTCCACCGGCACCTTCATGAAGCGCGGCGGCTCATGCGGGACCCGGTCCAGGTCATGCGGACCCTTGCCGAAGAAGGTGTCGTGCACGAAGCGCAGGCTGTAGGCCACGCCGAACACGCCGGCCAGCAGCGCGGCGATGGAGACCGCGATGCGCATCGGCTCCGGGCCCTGCGCGGTGATCGCCTCGGCGAACAGCATTTCTTTGGACAGGAAGCCATTGAGCAGCGGAATGCCGGCCATCGCCAGCGACGCGATGATCGCCAGCGCGCTGGTGAAGGGCATCAGCCGGCGCAGTCCGCCCAGCTTGCGCATGTCGCGGGTGCCGGTTTCGTGGTCGATGATCCCGGCGGCCATGAACAACGACGCCTTGAAGGTCGCGTGGTTGAGGATGTGGAACACGCCGGCGACCACCGCCATGGGCGTGGACAGGCCGAACAGCAGGGTGATCAGGCCCAGGTGCGAAATGGTGGAGTACGCCAGCAGGCCCTTGAGGTCGTGCTGGAAAATCGCGTTCCACGCACCGATCAGCAGGGTCAGCGCGCCGATTCCGCTGACCGTGTAGAAGAACAGGTCGGTGCCGGCCAGCGCCGGGTGCAGCCGCGCCAGCAGGAACACGCCGGCTTTGACCATGGTCGCCGAGTGCAGGTAGGCCGAGACCGGGGTCGGTGCCGCCATGGCATGCGGCAGCCAGAAGTGGAACGGGAACTGCGCACTCTTGGTGAAGATGCCGGCCAGGACCAGGAACAGCGCATAGGGGTAGAGCGGGCTGCTGCGGATCACATCGCCGGCGGCCAGCACCACATCCAGCTCGAAGCTGCCGACGATGCGGCCGATCAGCAGCACGCCACCGAGCAGGGCCAGGCCGCCACCGCCGGTGACCACCAGCGCCATGCGCGCCCCTTCACGGGCGTCCTGGCGGTGCGACCAGAAGCCGATCAGCAGGAACGAGCTGATGCTGGTCATTTCCCAGAACACCATCAGCAGCAACAGGTTGCCCGACAGGACCATGCCCAGCATGGCTCCCATGAACAGCAGCAGATAGCAGTAGAAGCGATGCGCGCTGTCGCGGGCACTCAGGTAATAGTGCGCATACATCACCACCAGAGCGCCGATCGCCAGCACCATCCCGGCGAACATCCAGGCCAGTCCGTCCAGCCGCAGCGAGAAGGCCAGGCCGATCTGCGGCAGCCATTCGCTGAAGCTGCGCACCCCCTCGCCATGCATCACGGCCGGGCTCATCGTCGCCAGCAGGGCCAGCCCGCCCAACGGGGCGACGGCGGCCAGCCATGCGGCGGTGGCACGGGAGCTGGTGCGGAATGTGGCCACGACGGCCGCCATCACGAAGGGCAGGGCCAGCAGCAGGAGCAGGGCAGGATTCATGCAGGGAATGCGCGATTCACGAGCAGGTTGTTCAGTCTAACAGGCGGTCATTTGTCGCCGATATACCCGAATACGCCAGCAACTGCAGGTAACGTGCGTGGTTCATTTTTTCAGTGCCGAAATCGACCCCATTCGGCACCCGTCAAACCCGTATGGACAATCACGTCCGCTTTGCCGCATCTGGCCCCGGGTTGTTCATTGCGAGCGCTCCGGCCCAGCAGTGGCAGGGCCTCCGAGCACACGCCGACTGGCCTGGACATGAATGGGCCGTGTCGGAAAAGGATCACCCACGGCGATGCTGGGCGCGATGCCGTGCAGCGCCAGTGATGATCGTTTTCGTTCAGGTTGGGATGCCGGGCATGGCCCGGCACTCCCCTCAGTATTTCCAGCCCATCTGCCGGAACAGCTTGGCCATCACCCAGGCCGGACCGATCAGCAGATAGGTCAGGTCGGTGAGGAAGCTGGGCTTGCGCCCTTCGAACTTGTGGCCGATGAACTGCGCGATCCACGCCACCACGAACACGCCCAGTGCGGTCCAGCCCAGACCGGCCAGGCCGATCTGCGCTTCCAGCAGGCGGCACACGCAGCCGCACACGAACAGCTGACCCAGCATGGCGATGCCCAGCGGGCGCGACAGGCGGTTGTAGAAGCACCAGGCGGTGAACATCGCCAGGCCGGCCCAGACGCCGTGCTGGAACCAGGTGATCAGCGGCGGGATGCACCACAGCAGGCCCACCACCGACCACAGGATCGCCGGCACCGCGACCACATGGATGCGCTGGTTCAGCACATTGCGGTGGTCGTCGGAGTAGCTGGCGAAGTAGCGGTCAACTGGCCGCACAACCTGGGTAGTGGTGGTGGACATGGTGGCTTCCGTCAATCCACGCTGATGCCGGCCAGACGCTGCAGCGCCTCGGCGTACTTGGCGCGGGTGCGTTCGATGATGTCGGCCGGAATGCTTGGGCCCGGGGCGGTCTTGCCCCAGTCCAGCGTTTCCAGGTAATCACGGACGAACTGCTTGTCGTAGCTCGGCGGGCTGGTGCCCACCTCGTACTGATCGGCCGGCCAGTAGCGCGACGAATCCGGGGTCAGCATCTCGTCCATGATGTACAGGCGACCGTCTTCATCGGTGCCGAACTCGAACTTGGTGTCGGCCAGGATGATGCCGCGCTCGCGGGCGTAATCCGCTGCGAACTTGTAGATGCGCAGGGTGGCATCGCGCACGCGCTCGGCCAGGTCCACGCCTACCGCCTTGACCATCGCGTCGAAGTCGATGTTCTCGTCGTGGTCGCCCACCGCCGCCTTGGTCGACGGCGTGAAGATCGGCTCCGGCAGCTGCTCGGCCTGGCGCAGGCCGTCGGGCAGTTCGATGCCGCTGACCTTGCCGGTGCGCTGGTAGTCCTTCCAGCCGCTGCCGATGAGGTAACCGCGGGCGATGGCTTCCACCGGCACCGGCTTGAGCTTGCGGGTGACCACCGCGCGCTTGGCGTAGAGCGCCGGGTCCACGCCTTCGGGCAGGACGCTGGCGACATCAATGCCGGTCAGGTGGTTGGGCATCAGGTGCGCGGTCTTGGCGAACCAGAAGTTCGAGACCTGGCAGAGCATTTCGCCCTTGCCGGGAATCGGGTCCGGCAGCACCACGTCGAAGGCCGACAGACGGTCGGTGGCGACCATCAGCAGGTACTCCCCCGGCGGGGTGCCGGCGGGCAGCCGGTCGCGCGGAATGTCGAAAACATCACGCACCTTGCCGCGATGGCGCAAGGGCAGGCCGGGGAGATCGGATTGCAACAACGTGGTCGGCACGGGCACTCCTGAGGCTTCGTCGAGACAGCTGTCCAGGGCACCCGGTGACGGGCCCGCCAGACAGCGGGCGGCCTAGTGTAAAGCGGGTTGGGCCCGCTGTGACGTAAAATGGAGCACCTTTTTCAAGCGGCCGCCCCGACGACCATGCGCTGGTACGGAAAACTGCTCGGATTCATCGCTGGAGCCCTGCTGTTCCGGCCCAATCCCCTGTTCGGGGCGGTGATCGGCCTGCTCATCGGCCATGCCTTTGACGCCGACTGGTTCCGGCTGAACAGGGAAAACCCCTACCGCGAGCTGGGGCTGACCTCCGAGGCCACCGACGCCGAGATCGACCTGGCCTATCGCCGGCTCATCTCCCAGTACCACCCGGACAAGGTGGTGGGGGCCGCCCCGGAGCTGCGCCAGCAGGCCGAGCGCAAGTCGCGCCAGCTCAATGCCGCCTACGACCGCATCAAGACCCTGCGCAAGCGCAGCTAGCGCTGCCATCCCTTCTTCCTTCTGCAAGGCCCTGGCCATGTCCAACTGCATCATCGCCCCCTCCATCCTGTCCGCCGACTTCGCCCGCCTCGGCGAGGAAGTGGACAACGTGCTTGCCGCCGGTGCCGACTGGGTGCATTTCGACGTGATGGACAACCATTACGTGCCCAACCTGACCATCGGTCCGATGGTCTGCCAGGCGCTGCGCAAGCACGGCATCACCGCACCGATCGACGTGCACCTGATGGTGGAGCCGGTTGACCGGATCATTCCCGACTTCGCCGAGGCCGGGGCCACCTACATCAGCTTCCATCCCGAAGCCAGCCGCCACGTGCACCGCACCATCCAGCTGATCCGCTCGCTGGGCTGCAAGCCGGGCCTGGTGCTCAATCCGGGCACCCCGGTGGACGTGCTGGACTGGGTGCTGGATGACCTCGATCTGGTGCTGCTGATGTCGGTCAATCCGGGCTTCGGCGGCCAGGCCTTCATTCCCTCGGCGCTGGACAAGCTGCGCGTGGTGCGCGAGAAGATCGATGCCAGCGGTCGCGACATCCGCCTGGAGATCGACGGCGGGGTCAAGGCCGACAACATCGGCGCGATCGCGGCCGCCGGTGCTGACGCCTTCGTGGCCGGCTCGGCCATCTTCAATGCACCGATCAGCTACAAGGACGTCATCGAACAGATGCGTCGCAACGTGGCCAAGGCGCGGGGCTGATCATGGCAGCCACCGGCGTGCTGATCCGCGAAGCCACCGCCGACGATGCGACGCTGATCCTGCGTTTCATCCGTGAGCTGGCGATCTACGAAAAGGCTGAATCGTCGGTGCAGACCGACGAGGCGGGCATCCGTGAAAGCCTGTTCGGTGCTGGTGCAAAAGCGCGCGCGCTGATCTGCGAAGCCGACGGTGCGGCCATCGGCTACGCGGTGTACTTCTACAACTATTCCACCTGGCTGGGCCGCAACGGCATCTACCTGGAAGACCTGTACGTCAGCCCGGCCAGCCGCGGCAGCGGGGCCGGCAAGGCGCTGCTGCAGCACATCGCGCGACAGGCCGTGGCTGAAGGCTGCGGCCGCTTCGAGTGGTCGGTGCTGGACTGGAACGAGCCGGCCATCAAATTCTATGAAGCTGCCGGCGCGCGCCCGCAGAGCGAATGGACGGTCTATCGTCTGGAAGGGGATGCGTTGAGGGCGTTCGCCCAGGGGTAGGACGCTGAAGTTGATGTGACAGTTTCTCGCTGTCGCTATTGCCTCTGGTGCCTTTGGGGGGCGCACGCATAATCGGCGCTCCCTTTTATGATCGTGAGGTTCCGATGCCCTATCCGGTGGCGCTCGCTCTCGCCAACGCCACGACTGCCCTGGCGTCGCGTGCGACGGACATGGCGGTTTCGGGCACGTGCCGCGCGATTGATTACGTGGCCAACGTCGAGCCTTCGCATGCGCTGGCGCTGGTCGGCCCTTCCGCCAGGGCCCTGATGCCCTACGCCGCGGACCTTGCGGCCACGGCGTTGCGCTCCATGCTGATGACGGTTGTAAACGCGGAATCGTCAACGGCATTGACCTTGCCCTCTGCGCCCGATGCCTATCGTGAGCGTACGCAAGTAGGCGCATATACCGGCGAAGACATGTGGTCACCCTGTCTGCAGTTTCTGGCAAGGGCAGCGCTGACCTGGATCGCGCTGGAGACGATGCGGTCTGAGCCGGCCCGCCCACTGGCGGGTGACACGGCGTGGCCCACCCTGAACCAGCCCGCGCTTGACGCGTTGTTTCTGGAGGGGCAGTTCCAAGGCTATGAGCACGGTGCAGCAAATGCCCTGGTGCGCATTGAGCACCTGCACCCTCATTTCGTGGAGGGCTACAGGCTCGGCTACGCCTCGGCACAGCGTTGGGCCGGAACACTCACGCGAGCCCCCTAGAGACACAGCATCGTGCGGCAAAAAAAAGGGCCACGCCCTGATGGACGCAGCCCCGGGAACAGCGGGAGGCTGATCCTGCCTCCATCCATCATCCCTGCTATGGCCTTCCATTCTCCGGGTGCCGGGTGACCGTTTGATGACGTTCACCACGGCTGAAACACCGCGCTGCTAGCCTGCGCGTCCCCACCGATGGAATTTCTGCATGAGCCGTGCCCGCTGGCGTCTGATCCTGAACGGGAAGTCCACCGGCAACGCCGATGTGCGAGAGGCCGTGCACATCCTGCGCGAACGCGGCATCGCCCTGGACGTCCGTGTCACCTGGGAAGGGGGCGACGCCGAGCGCTACGTGGCCGAGGCCATCGACCATGGCGTGGACACCATCATCGCCGCCGGCGGCGACGGCACCCTGAGCGAGGTCGCCGAGACCCTCGCGCACCGCGACGAGGCCGCCGATGTGCTGCCCTCGCTGGGCCTGTTGCCACTGGGCACCGCCAACGACTTCGCCACCGCCGCCGGCATCCCCGATGAACCACTGGCCGCGCTGAGCCTGATCGAGCAGCAGTCGCCGCGCCCGGTCGACCTGCTGCGCATCGACGCCGACGGCAAGCCGTGGTGGTGCGCCAACGTCGCCAGTGGCGGCTTCGGTACCGAAGTCACGGTAGAGACCGATGAAGGCCTGAAGAAGGTGCTGGGTGGGTTGGCCTATCTGGTCACCGGCATCTCGCGGCTGGGCAAAATCGAGCCGATCCAGGCGCGCGTTTGCGCCGGGGACTTCCACTGGCAGGGCGGCTTCATCGCGCTGGGCATCGGCAACGGCCGTCAGGCCGGCGGAGGCCAGGTGCTGTGCCCAGAGGCGGTGATCAACGACGGCCTGCTCGACCTGACCATCATTCCCGAGCTCAGCGGCGAGGTCATGTCCACGTTTGCCGCGCTGGTCAAGGGCGGCAAGCGTGGCGCGCTCGAACAGGTGGCCGAACGCACGCGCGCGCAATGGGTGGAGATCGACGCCGATCAGCCGATGACGCTGAATCTGGACGGCGAGCCGGTCAAGGCGCGCCACTTCCGCATCGACTGCGTACCCGGCCGTGTGCGCATGCACCTGCCGCACGACAGTGAGCTTTTGCGGGGCTAGCCTTGGGGCTTTCGTGGCTAGCCGATGCCGTGGCTCGGCTGATGTGCACTTGCCGCCCGTATAACCGCGCCTGCTTCCTCCACATCAAACGTATCACAGAGCCCAATGAGCTCCCGTGCCACATCCAGTACCGGAAGTCGGCCGGATGGGAGGGCCTGGCCTGCGCGTTCAAAGCTATGCTCAAACGCGATCAACGCGGAGCGTATCTGCTCGGCGGTATCGGCTTCGGCAATGCGTTGAACCAATTGCTCAACCAGGGCACCGGAGGCCGAGCGGGAAAGTGATCCGATACCCCAAGCCCCCAGTTCTGTGCTTGTCGGCGGATAACATTCTGGTGGCTGCGCAGGCAGGGAGCCCACTTCCAACAGTCGAGCGAAGAGCACCCCAGCCAGGACACGCTTCCCTATCTCAACGTTGGAAAGCTCATCGCTAAATGGCATCGTCGCCGGCCCCCGGCAGCTTCGATCAATCTCCAGTTCTGCCCATCCTGGGTCGCAGTGGCTGCGGGCAGCGTTTGCCATGACCTTCAACCAAAGATCGGCTTCCGCAAGACGCGTTCGATTGGCCATGGCCCACGCGTGGCCGCGCAACAGCTGCGTAATATCATCGTACTCGGAGGAATTCCTTACATGACCGGTACGCACATTTACCAGCGCAAGGAGGATGAGTGCGTCTTTGTGCTTGTCATACGTATCCCAATCCGTGGCACACATCTCGCGTGGGGCGCACGAAGGAGGAGCGTTCATCAAGTTCTCAAGCGTACACGCTCCTCTCGTCTGATCGGGTTGATCAGGTGCTCTTGGGAGACAGCACAATGCCCTTAAAGGCCTGGCAATTGCTGAGCAGAAAGTAGCGAGCATGGCGGTCCAGCAGGCGCAGAATGTGGGCGGGCATCCTGGCACGCCACACCGGTTGCAACTTTCAGTAATACATCGTTTTACTCAGGGGGCTTGGACCCCAGATCCAGTCGATCAACGCGCCGGATGATCCCGCCGGTACAACGCCCATTCCTCGGTCTTCGTGCCATCCGGAAGATGGCAGAACCCAGTCTGCGCACCCGCGCTATCGGTCTCGATCACGCTCTTGCCGCCGCGCTCAATGCAATACACCGACGCCGGATTGGCCATACCCACAGCGGGGCCGGTCACCTGCGGCTGCGACGTCGACGCGCACCCCGCAAGCACCATCCCCATCCCCACCACAGCCGCATTCATTGCCTTGCGCATCACAGCCTCCGTAGAACCGGGCTCTGCCCGGCTGCTTCACAGTAGCGGAATGTCTTTCTCATCAGTGGGGAAGCCAAATGCTTCCCGCTTCCGGCGGATATGCTCAGGCATCGTTGGGCGAGCAATGTTGCGCTCAGCCAGCCACTGCTGACACTTCTTCTGCCATGGAAGCAGGTCGGGAGTGGTGACCTCCCAATAGATATCCTCCACCATTTTCATTCTCGGGGGAGCATCCGATTGATTGTCTTCTGTCTGCGCGACAGTAGGGTCCGCTCCGTGTTCGAGTAGCCAGTACGCCGAATCAAATCCGCCGCGTCCCGTGTACCAGCTCAGAACAGTGTCATCTCCCATGCGAAGACTCGATTCGTTGATGGCCGCCCCGTTCTCAATCAGGATCTGGATGTTCTTCCACTGATTTCCACTAAGAAATGCCTGAAGTAGAAGGGTTTCGTTATTGATGTTTCGCGTGTTTGGATTGCCGCCATGTTTGAGCAGGAGCTCAAGATAGCGAGGGTCATCCATCTTGGCTGCGTAGACCATGGCGTTGTTGAAGTGGATCATCTCCCCATTCATGTGCTTGGATTCGCGCGCATTGGGATCAGCGCCCGCCTCAAGCAACGCCTGTAGCCCCTCAAGACTGCGAGCGCGTAGTGGCCACGCAAGTACTGGGATGCCATCGCGGCGGGCGAAGGTTTTGTCTGGATCAACGCCTTCCTCTTTTACCAAGCGTGTGATGGTGTCGGAATCGCCACTTTCAGAGGCCACTGCGAGCTGCAGTGCGCGTCCATCGAAGTAGTCGCCGGCCCCGTGTGCAGAGGAGGCGGCACAGCCGCTCGTAAGGAAAAGTGTGATCCATGCCGCACTTATGAGCGTTTTCGCCATCAAGTTGTGAAGACTGGAGCGCATGATCGTCCTGATGTGAAACCCCTGATGGGGTGACATTAGCAAACTGTTCTGTTATTCGATAAGCATCGCGGGTCAGGGGCCGCGTCCTTCACTGAGCAATGGAGCTTGCCATGAGCGGTCCGGATATCGAGGCGCGTGCCCGTGTCATCCAGGAACAGAACCAGCTGGTCCAGCAACTGCGAGACAGCGGCAATGACAAAGCGGCATATCGCCTTCAGGAAACCTATCACGCACGTGAAATGTCCGGGCTGGCCTCTGACGTGTATCTCTCGGCCAACAAACAAGGGAGTCCTCCTGATGGCTGGACACGTGCCAGCAGTGATCCGGCGGCATTGCGCGCTGCGGGCCTGAACATTTCTGATTCCGATCTCAAGGAGCTGTTGGAGCCCAGGGACTCGGGGTTCCGAGCAGAGATATATCTTCCAGACAAGGCAGTCTTCGGTGAGAGTGCGAAGCCGGTAATTGTTTACAAGGGCTCCACAGGGGAAATTGTCGACCCATCTGCCCCAGGAGGGCGACGCGAGTCCGGCGGAGAAGACTTTCTCAACAATGGTCAGCAAGGCATCGGTATGCGTAGCGATTACTACGATCGTGCCATGCGTCTTGCAACTGTTGTCAACAAAGCGGTCCCAGGAGGCTTCGAAATCGCCGGCCACTCCCTCGGCGGCGGCATGGCCTCCGCCGCCTCAGCCGTCACCGGTGCCCGCGCGACCACCTTCAACGCCGCGGGTCTACATCCGGACACACCCGCGCGTTTCGCCAAAGAAAATGGCCTGCCCACCTTCAATCCGCAGCAGACCGTACACACCTACCAGACTGCAGGGGAAGTGTTGAATGACGCCCAGAACGGCATGCAGCGCTTGAGTGAGGAGCAGCGTCGCGGCTACGGCGTGCTTGCCAACGAGGTGGGCATGTTGCTGAAGGAGCCTGCCATGCAGAAGCTGGTGGGCGACAAGCTGCGCGAGATGATGCCTCCAGGCGCGCAGACGACCGCGGCGCAGTTCGTGGAACGCCTGGCCACCACGTCCGGGCAGGAAGCGCTACGCAACTTCCCCGTCGCTGCAGGCCGCCAGGAATTGGTGCTGGAACCCAAGATGTGGGATGCCAAGCACGAAAACATCGTGAACCGCCCCAAGGTCGCCGCACCCAGTCAGGTAGCCGAGTTGGCCGGTCCGATTTCTGAGGTGGCGCACAGTATCGGCTATGGTGCGCGGGGCGGTCGGCTGGTCGGTGAGCAGTTGGCGCGCGCCGGTGCTGCCGGGGCCCACGTGCTGGACAGGGTAGGGGACGGCGCTGAGAAGGTTCTCAGAACCGAGGGCATGCTCATTGGTCAGGTGGTCGAAATGGGATCGACCACGATGCAGGTGAGCGTGCGGTCGACTTCAACCATGATGGCGCAGGGACGCGAACTGCTGGGTCGGATTGACGCCAGCATGCATCGGGTCGAGGCCGCTGCACAGTCCGCGCCGTATTCGGCGTTTTCCCGGGCGGCCGGCACGCTGGGCTTCGACGGTTTGGCTGATCGGTTGTCCAGCGCTGCTGAACGTGCGAGCGAGACGGGGGCACAGCGCGCCCAGCACGCCACGCGTCAAGCGCACTCCGATGCCGATGCGATTAGGGCCGGGGGTGAACGACGCGCCGCCAGTATCGACCACAACGGCCAATGGGCGGCCGGCAAGCTGCAGAACGGCTTTGCCACCGCAGGGGCCTATGCGGACCGCGGTTACGATTTCGCTGGGGCGCAGGTAAAAGGAATCACTTCGCATGCCCCTGCGGTGTTGGCTGCCCATGGTGCCGTTGCAGCAGGGGTGGTCACGGCTGCGAAAACTCACGTGCCTGTTGGTCCGCCGGCGGTGGCCGCAAGGAACGCGTCCAATCTGGAGCAGACCCGCGAGTTGTACGAGAGGCTCGGTGCTTCCTTTGGTGAAGCAACTGCGCGCCATGGCATGGCCGAAACCGTCATTCCTAGCCTCGACGCTGAGCTGGCCAAGCAGGAAGCCGCCGCCCGCCAGCTGGTCGAGCAGCACCAGCGCATCCAGCACCCCAACGACGGCCGCCAGGCCAGCCTGGTCAGCGAGCCGACCTCCCTGGTGGTCGGCATCAACGACCCCAGCCATCCGGACTTCAAGCTGTTCAAGGGCGCACAGGCCGGTGTCCATGCGCTGGACGTCGCGCATAACCTCACCCCGGACCTGCGCAGCGACCAGCTGGCCGGCGCGCTGGTCTGCAAGGCCAAGCAGGGCGGGCTGGAGTCGATTGAACACGTGGTGCTCAGCACCGACCGTACCCGGGTGTTCGCGGTCGATACCGAGGACACCACCTCGGTGCACCGCAAGCTGGCCCAGGTGGACATCGCCCAGGGTCGGGAGCAGCCGCTCAGCGTCAGCACCGAGCAGGTCGCCGAGGTCAACCGCCAGCAACTGGCCCAGGCGACACCCGACAAACAGCCGTCCCAGGACCTGGAGGCCGCCCAGCGCGACCAGGAACAGCAGGCCGCTGCCCGCCGCATGGGCTGACGGTCCCTGGCCCGCTCCCGCCTGAGCCACAGTGCCCGGGCGGGTTCCCCTTGTCCCGAGCATGGGGTACAGTCCCCGGGTGTCCATTCTGACGACCCCGCATACCCTTTCTTCCGCTCGCCGTGGTTGGCGATGGTGGCCTGTTGCCGTCGTCCGTCCCGCCACCACCGTTTCCCGGAAGGAAAGTCGTCTTGATCACGCTCGAGCAGTTCCAGCAGCAGGCCGCTGAAGGCCACACCCGCATCCCCGTTGTCCGTGAAGTGCTGTCCGACCTGGACACGCCGCTTTCGGTGTATCTGAAGCTCGCTGACGGCCCCCACACGTATCTGTTTGAATCCGTCGAAGGCGGCGAGCGCTTTGGGCGCTACTCCATCATCGGCCTGCCGGCGCGCCGGGTGTATGCCTTCCACGGCCATACGCTGACTGTGCGCGAGGCCGGGCAGGTGGTGGAAACCCGCGAAGTGGCCGATCCCTTCGCCGAAGTGGAAGCGCTGCGCAGCGCGCATTCGGTGCCCAAGCTGGCCGGCCTGCCGGGCTTCACCGGCGGCCTGGTGGGCTGGTTTGGTTTCGAGTGCATCGGCTACATCGAGCCGCGCCTGGCTCCGCCGCGCGGCCGTGATGAACTGGGCACCCCGGACATCCTGCTGCTGCATTCGGAAGACCTGGCAGTCTTCGACAATCTCAAGGGCCGCCTGTACCTGATCGTGCACGCCGACCCGCGCCAGCCCGGTGCCTTCGACGAGGCGCAGGCCCGACTGGACGCGCTGGTGGCGAAGCTGCGTGCCCCGGGTGCCGGGTATCCCGCCCCGATCACCCGCGACGTGCTGGACGAGAACGACTTCGTGTCCGGCTTCACCCGCGACGGCTTCATCGCCGCCGTGGACAAGTCCAAGGAATACATCCGCGCCGGTGACATCTTCCAGGTGGTGCTCAGCCAGCGCCTGAGCGTGCCGTTCAAGGCGCGCCCGGTGGACGTCTACCGGGCGCTGCGCGCGCTCAATCCGTCGCCGTACATGTATTTCCTCGACACCGGCGACGTGCAGGTGGTCGGCTCCTCGCCGGAAATCCTGGTGCGTCTGCAGGACGGCGAAGTCACCGTGCGCCCCATTGCCGGTACCCGTCCGCGCGGGGCCACGCTGGAAGAAGACAACGCACTGGAAGCCGAACTGCTGGCCGACCCCAAGGAGCGTGCCGAGCATCTGATGCTGATCGACCTCGGCCGCAACGATGCCGGCCGCGTCTCGCAGGCCGGCACGGTGGAAGTGGGCGAGCAGTTCGTGATCGAACGCTACAGCCACGTCATGCACATCGTCAGCGAGGTCACCGGCAAGCTGCAGCCGGGCCTGAGCTACGCCGACGTGCTGCGCGCCACCTTCCCGGCCGGCACGGTCAGCGGTGCGCCGAAGATCCGCGCGCTGGAAGTGATCCGCGAGCTGGAGCCGATCAAGCGCAACGTGTACGCCGGCAGCATCGGCTACATCGGCTGGCACGGCGACGCCGACACCGCAATCGCCATCCGCACCGCGGTGATCAAGGACGGTCGCCTGCATGTGCAGGCCGGTGCCGGCATCGTCTATGACTCGGACCCGGGCAAGGAATGGGACGAGACCATGAACAAGGGCCGCGCGCTGTTCCGCGCCGTGGCCCAGGCGGCCAAAGGCCTCTGATTTTTCGTGCCTGGCTCCGGCCATGGCGTCTCGCTGCACCACTTTGACAAGGAATACTGCATGAAGCTGCTGAACGCACTGCTGCTGTCGTCAACGCTGGCCGTGATGGCCGGGCCTGCATGGGCGCAGGCCAATGCCATTCCTTCGCAGCCGCACCTGCTGGTGAAAGGCACGGCCAGCCGCACGGTCATGCCAGACCGCTTCACCGTGAAGGTAGAGCTGGAGTCGATCGACATGCAGACCGACGTGGCGCGCCGGCGGGTGCAGGCCAACGCCGAGAGGGTTCTGCAACTGTTCGCTCAGCACGGGGCCATTGAGGGCAGCGTGCGTGCGGACAACCTGAGCATCGCACCGTCCACCCGCTACCGGGATGGCGACGAAGTGTTCAACGGTACGGCGGTCAGTCGTGATCTGAAGGCTGAGTTTGCCGACGCGCAGTCGCTGCAGGCGATGCTCGCCGAACTCAAGGCTACCCGCGAAGTACAGGTGCGGACTTCGGCCGCCACCTATTCCGGCGAGGGGCGTCTGCGCGCCGAGCTGAAGGCCCAGGCCGCTGCCCAGACACGTGAGTCCGCGAAAGGGCTCGCCGGTGCCTATGGGGCGAAGATCACCGGCTTGTACAGCATTTCCGACGTCGCTCCGAACTTTGCCTATGGCGTGCAGGCCGGTACCTGGGGAGCCGCCAGTTCTTCCGGCGACGGCTATGGCTACAGTGGCGACAACTCGTTGGATCGGGTCCAGGTCACCGGCTCGCGCGGCCGATCCGCCGCCGCTCCGGGTGAACTGCTCGCCGCAGCACCCATCACGTACACCGAAAACGTGTACGCCATTTTTCTAATCCAAGACGGACCCTGATCCATGTTGTGGATGATCGACAACTACGACAGCTTCACCTACAACCTCGTGCAATACCTGCAAACGCTGGGTGCCGAGGTCAAGGTGGTGCGCAACGACGCGATGAGCGTGGACGAGATTGCCGCGCAGCGCCCAGAGCGCATCGTGATCTCGCCCGGTCCGTGCACGCCCAATGAAGCGGGCGTTTCGCTGGAGCTGATCCAGCGGCTGGGCCCGACCACGCCGATCCTCGGTGTGTGCCTGGGTCACCAGAGTATCGGCCAGGTGTATGGCGGCGATGTGATTCGTGCCGGCAACATCATGCACGGCAAGACCTCGCCGATCCGACATGAGGGCAAGGGCGTGTTCGCCGGCCTGCCGGACCGCTACCAGGCCACCCGCTACCACTCGCTGGTGGTCGACAAGACCACGCTGCCGGCGTGCCTGGAAGTGACGGCCTGGACCGAGAACGACGATGGCTCCATTGAGGAAATCATGGGCCTGCGCCATCGCGAGCATCCGGTCGAGGGCGTGCAGTTCCATCCCGAATCGATCCTCACCGAGCATGGCCACGCCCTGCTGAAGAACTTCCTGCAGCGCTGAGCCGCGCCGCACCCGTACCGCAAAGGACCCCCGCATGACCTTCTCCCCCCAGGAAGCCCTGCAACGCACGATCGAGCACCGCGAGATCTTCTTCGATGAGATGATCGACCTGATGCGTCAGGTGATGCGCGGCGACGTCTCGCCGGTGATGACCGCCGCGATCCTGACCGGACTGCGGGTGAAGAAGGAAACCGTCGGCGAGATCGCCGGTGCGGCCACGGTGATGCGTGAACTGGCGCTGGCGGTGCCGGTGCAGGACAAAACCCACCTGGTGGACATCGTTGGCACCGGCGGTGACGGCTCGCACACGTTCAATATTTCCACCTGCGCGATGTTCGTGGTCGCTGCTGCCGGAGCCAAGGTGGCCAAGCACGGCAACCGCAGCGTGTCATCCAAGTCCGGCAGCGCCGATGCGGTGGAAGCGCTGGGCGCGGTGATCGAGCTGGGTCCGCAGCAGGTCGCCCGCGCGATTGAAGAGACCGGCATCGGCTTCATGTTCGCGCCGATGCATCACCCGGCGATGAAAGTGGTCGCACCGGTGCGCCGCGAAATGGGCGTGCGCACCATCTTCAACATCCTCGGTCCGCTGACCAACCCGGTCGGGGCCACCAACGTGCTGATGGGCGTGTTCCACCCCGACCTGGTCGGCATCCAGGCGCGTGTGCTGCGCGAGCTGGGGGCCGAGCGCGCGCTGGTGGTCTGGGGCCGCGACAACATGGATGAGATCTCGCTGGGGGCGGGCACCCTGGTGGGCGAGCTGCGCGACGGTAAGGTGCGCGAGTACGAGATCCACCCGGAAGACTTCGGCATCGCCATGTCCGCCAGCCGCAACCTGAAGGTGAGCGGGCCGGAGGAGTCCATCGCCATGCTGCGCGGGGTCCTCGACAACGAACCCGGCCCGGCGCTGGACATCGTCGCGCTCAACGCCGGCGCGGCGCTGTACGTGGCCGGCGTGGCCGACAGCATCGCCGACGGCCTGGCCCGCGCACGCGCGGCCATTGCCGACGGCAGCGCCCGCCAACGCATGCAGGACTACGTCGCCGCCACCCGCCGCCTGAACGACGCGGCCTGAGCCCGCCTTCACGCCCCACCCGCTGCTGGCCGATAATCGCCTGCTTGATTGCATGGCTGGCCTGAAGGACCCGAATTCCCCATGAGCGACATCCTCGACACCATCCTGGCCCGCAAGGTCGAAGAAGTGGCCGCGCGCCGTGCGCAGGTGCCGCTGGAGACCCTGCAGGCCCAGGTGGCCAGCGCCCCGCCGGTGCGCGGCTTTGCCCGCGCGCTGCAGGCGGCCATCGCCAACGGCGACCCGGCGGTGATTGCCGAAGTGAAGAAGGCCAGCCCGTCCAAGGGTGTGATCCGCCCGGACTTCCATCCGGCCGACATCGCGGTCAGCTATGAGTTCGGCGGTGCCAGCTGCCTGTCGGTGCTGACCGACGTGGATTTCTTCCAGGGCGCTGATGTCTACCTGCAGCAGGCGCGTGAGGCCTGCACGCTGCCGGTACTGCGCAAGGACTTCGTGATCGACCCGTACCAGGTCTACGAGGCACGCGTGCTGGGTGCGGATTGCATTCTGCTGATCGTGGCTGCGCTGGATGATCGCCAGCTGGCTGAGCTGTCCGACCTGGCGATGCAGCTGGGCATGGACGTGCTGGTGGAAGTGCACGATATCGATGAGCTGGAGCGCGCGCTGCAGGTGCCGGTGCCCCTGGTGGGCATCAACAACCGCAACCTGCGCACCTTCGAAGTCTCGCTGCAGACCACGCTGGAGATGCGCCAGGCGGTGCCGCGCGATCGTCTGCTGGTCACCGAGAGCGGCATCCTGGGTCCCGATGATGTGACCCTGATGCGCAATGCCGGCGTGCATGCATTCCTGGTGGGCGAGGCCTTCATGCGGGTGGAAGAACCCGGCGAGGGCCTGCGTCAGCTATTCTTCAACGCATGACTGCGACCTACCCGACTCCGCACGACGACGCCCCGCTGGTGGTCTTCGACTTCGACCACACCCTGTACGACGGCGATTCCGGCAGCCATCTGTTTGCTTCGCTGATCAAGCGCAATCCCCTGCGATTGCTGGCGGCGCTGCTGGTCACGCCGATTGCCGGGCCGCTGGTGGCGATGCTGCCCACCCGCCGCACCGGCATTTCCGTGTACGTGTGGATCGCCACCTTCGGGCTGCATCGGGCGCGCGAGTTCAACCGCGTCATCGATGCCTATGTGATCAAGCACGAGGCGCAGCTGCGCGCCAAGCTGCTGCCGCAGGCACTGGCGGTGTTTGCCGAACACCGTGCCAAGGGCGACCGCGTGGTGGTTGCCACCGGAGCCCCGCCGGAACTGGCGCGCGCCATCCTGGCCTTCGTCGCGCATCAGGGTGTGCCGGTAATCGGCAGTGAGGTGGGCCCGCGCCTGGGTGCGGTCGGCGCGACCCGGCACTGCCACAACGAAGAGAAGATGCGCATGCTGCGCGAGCGCGGCTATGGCGATATCGACGTCGCGTATTCCGACAGCACCGCCGACCTGCCGCTTCTGCTGGCGGCGAAGGATCCGGTGGTGGTGAACCCGAAGCACTCCAAGGTTGCCTATTTCCGCCAGGTGTTGAAGCCGGGCACGCGTATCCTCAACTGGGGCTGCCTGGATCGCGGCGGGGATGTTGCCTGATTACCCGGCCAGCCAGCCCTTCACGGCACTGCCCACCTGGAACAGGCTGATCCCCAGTACCAGCACGCCTACCGCGACCAGCACCCAGCGCTCCTTCACGCGCTTGACCAGTACCGCCGCCAGCGGCGCGGCCATCATGCCGCCGATCAGCAGGCCGGCCACGATGTTCAGGTACTGCAACCCCATCGACAGCAGGAACGTGATCGACACTGCCACGGTGACCACGAATTCCGCGGCGTTGACCGTGCCGATCGTGGTGCGGGCCTGCCCGCCACGGGCGAGCAGGGTCGAGGTCGCGACCGGACCCCAGCCGCCGCCGCCGCTGGCGTCGAGCAACCCGGCCACGAAGCCCAGCAGCGGCACGCGCTTGACCTCCTGGCGCGGCACCATCCGTCCGGCCGCACGCAGCAGGATGAACACCGCCAGCACCAGCAGGTAGGCATAGATGAAGGGGCGGATCGCATCGCCCGGTAGCTGGGTCAGCACATAGGCTCCCAGCACGCCGCCTACCGCGCCCGGCAGGGCCAGGCGCAGGAACAACCGCTTGTCGACGTTGCCGGCGACCAGATGAGAAACCCCCGAGGCTCCGGTGGTGAACACTTCCGCCGTGTGCACGCTGGCGCTGACCGCCGCCGGCGGCAGGCCCATGCTCAGCATCACCGACGAAGAGACCAGCCCGAACGCCATGCCCAGCGCGCCATCCACCAGCTGCGCGCCGAGGCCGATCAGGATGAACCAATAGAATTCGCTGCCTAGTTCCATGCCCCCAGCCTATCCGGTCCGGGTGAAGGCCGCGGTACGGCGTGACGACCCACGGTCGTCACCTACCGGGGGGAGTCGGGCGTCGGTAGCACCGCACCGTTGGTGCGGTGACGGCGCAACGCGCCGGGCGTTACCGCGTGCCGTACAGGACAACCGTCTTGCCGCGTGCATGCAGCAGGCCGTCGCTCTGAAGCTTCTTCAGCACACGGCCGGCCATTTCGCGTGAGCAGCCGACCAGGCGGGCCAGCTCCTGGCGCGAGACCCGGAGCTGGGTGCCCTGCGGGTGGCTCATGGCCTCCGGCTCCTTGGACAGGTCGTGCAGGGTGCGCACGATGCGGTCGGTGACATCCAGGAACGCCAGCCGGCTGGCCTTGCGGCTGGTGTCGAGCAGTCGCTTGGACACCTGCTGGCCCAGGGCATAGAGCAGGCGAGGGGCATCGGAGGAGAGCGGCCCGAGGAACAGCTGGTGCAGACGCTCGTAGCTGATTTCGGCGAGTTCGCAGGGGGTCCGGGTGCGCAGCACCACTTCGCGGCGGTCGGACTCGACGAACAGGCCCATCTCGCCCACGAACTCGCCCGCGCCGAAGTAACCCAGCACCAGCTCGCGGTCGTCTTCTTCCTCGGCCATTATCGAAACCGAGCCGCTGATCACGTAGTAGAGGGTGCCGGCGGGGTCCCCGGGCCGGAACACGTCGGTCCGGGCGGGGTAGCGCCGGCGGTGGCTGTGGGCCAGAAACCGGTCAATGGTGGCGATGTCCAGGGCCAATGGACTTGTAGCAAGGCGCACAGTTGACACGGTAAGGCGCTCCCTCTGCTCATGAAGAATTCACGGCTGTATCCCGCGAGCTTAACGATCAGCATTGTGAAGGGCAAACCCAGCACACGAACTTGCCTCGATGCAAGTTTCGCCCCCGGCCGGTTTGCCCCATAATTCCCCCTTTCCCACCACACACAGGATCGACCGCCGTGGTCAAGCCGTTGCCTCGCCTGAGGTTGCAGGGTTTCAACAACCTCACCAAGGCGCTGAGCTTCAACATCTATGACGTGTGTTACGCCCGCACCGAAGAGGAGCGCCAGCGTTACATTGAATACATCGATGAAGAGTACAACGCCGATAGGCTGACTCAAATCTTGACCGATGTCGCTGAGATCATCGGCGCCAACATCCTCAACGTCGCGCGCCAGGATTACGATCCGCAGGGCGCTTCGGTGACGATCCTGATCTCCGAAGAACCGGTGATCGACAAGAAGCTGGCCGGCAAGGAGCTGATCTCCGACGCCGTGGTCGCGCACATGGACAAGAGCCACATCACGGTCCATACCTACCCGGAGACCCATCCGCAGGAAGGTATTGCGACGTTCCGCGCGGACATCGACGTGGCCACCTGTGGCGTGATCTCGCCGCTGAAGGCGCTGAACTACCTGATCGAGAGTCTGGAATCGGACATCGTGATCATGGACTACCGCGTGCGCGGCTTCACCCGTGACGTGAAGGGCAAGAAGCACTTCATCGACCACAAGATCAACTCGATCCAGAACTTCCTGGCCAAGAACATCAAGTCGCGCTACGAGATGTTCGACGTCAACGTCTACCAGGAAAACATCTTCCACACGAAGATGCACCTGAAGGACTTCGACCTGGACCAGTACCTGTTCGAAGAGAAGGCCAAGAACCTGTCCTTCAAGGAACGCATGAAGATCGAAGCGCTGCTCAAGCGCGAGATCGAAGAGCTGTTCCACGGGCGCAATCTGTCCGAATAAGCGGACCGCGTGGACCCTCGGATTGCGCAGATTCGAGGTTTCACGGCCCCGTCCGTCAACGGCCTGGTGTGAAGACACCGGGCCGTTTTGTTTTCGTTAAGGCTGCGCGGTCCGGTTACATCCGGTACGCCACGCCCTTCATCACCTTCGAGGCCAGCGCCATCACCGCCGGGATCGGCGGCGGCAGGCGGCGTGCGCCGGCATGCTCGGCATGGTCCGCGTGGCGGGCCTCGTCGATCTTCATCACCTTGAGGATCTCGCGGCTGCGCAGGTCGGCCGGGGGCAGGGTGTCCAGGTGTTCGTCCAGATGGGCCTCCACCTGACGTTCGGTTTCGACCACGAAGCCCAGGTTCCAGCCGTCGCCACGCAGTCCTGCCAGGGTGCCGATGGTGTAGCTGCCGGCGTACCACAGTGGGTTGAACAGGCTGGGACGGCTGTCCAGCTCGCGCAGGCGCTGCGCGCACCAGGCCAGGTGATCGGTCTCTTCCTGCGCCGCTTCCAGCAGATGGGCGCGGGTTTCCGGCTCGCGGGCCACGGCGGCCTGGCCGAAGTACAGCCCCTGGGCACAGACCTCGCCCACATGGTTGATCCGCATCAGCCCGGCCGCGTGGCGACGTTCGCCGGTATCCAGTTCCACATCCGGAGTGGACTCAGCCGGGTAGGGGCGGTGCGCCGGCGGGTTGCCGAACACCGTGTCCAGCGCCCGCTGGGCTTCGGTCAGCAGGTGGTCCAGCGGGGTGATCTGACGGGTCGAGGTCATGCGCGGGTACAGCGGTGGCGGGGGTGCTCCGATTTTCGCCCGCGCCGTGGCCCCTGCCAACCGCCAGCCCTGCCGCCTTGCATGGCGGGCAGGGGGCCGGTACAATCCCGCCTCTTCACAACGCGTGGCAGAGTTCCGGCAGTTCCACCGCCGCAATGAGCCCGACCTACTTGAGTTCTTTCATGAGCACTTTCACTGCAAAGTCCGAGACCGTCCAGCGCGACTGGTATCTCGTTGACGCCTCCGGCAAGACGCTGGGTCGTCTGTCCTCCGAGCTGGCCCGCCGTCTGCGCGGCAAGCACAAGCCGGTCTACACCCCGCACGTCGACACCGGTGATTACCTGGTTGTCATCAATGCAGAAAAGATTGCCGTCACCGGCAACAAGCTGCAGGACAAGCTGTACCACCGCTTCACTGGCTACATCGGCAACCTGAAGACCGAAACCCTGGCCCAGGCGCTGGAGCGCCACCCGGAACGCGTCATCGAAATCGCCGTCAAGGGCATGCTGCCGAAGGGCCCGCTGGGCCGCGCCATGTACCGTAAGCTCAAGGTGTACTCGGGCTCCGAGCACCCGCACGCCGCTCAGCAGCCCCAGGTTCTGGATATCTAATCATGGCTATCACTCAAAACTACGGCACCGGCCGCCGCAAGTCCTCCACTGCCCGCGTGTTCCTGCGCAAGGGCGCTGGCAACATCACCGTCAACGGCCGTCCGCTGGACGAGTTCTTTGGTCGTGAAACCGCTCGCATGATCGTGCGTCAGCCGCTGGAGCTGACCAAGAACACCGAGAGCTTCGACATCACCGTGACCGCCGCTGGCGGTGGCACCACCGGCCAGGCCGGTGCGATCCGCCTGGGCATCGCCCGCGCGCTGGTCGAGTACGACGAAACCCTGAAGTCCGAGCTGCGCAAGGCTGGCTTCATGACCCGTGACGCCCGTGAAGTCGAGCGTAAGAAGGTCGGTCTGCACAAGGCCCGTCGCGCCACCCAGTTCTCCAAGCGTTAATCGCGCTGGAGTGGGCTCCCCGGAGCCCACCTGGGAAAAGCAAAAGCCCGGCTCACGCCGGGCTTTTGTCGTTTCTGGGGTTGCGCAACCAGATGCATGGCGTAGAGCCGGGCTCTGCCCGGCTGCGAAAGGCGAGCAAAGCGCAGCCGCCCATCTGGAGAGGAGCCCCCTTGATGTTCAAGGGGGCGCGCCGAAGGCGGGGGGTTAAGGTGGCGTGCGCGACCAAACAAAAAGAAAAGGCCAGATCTTCGATCTGGCCTTTTCTTTTTGTTTGGCTGCCCCGGATGGATTCGAACCACCGAATGCCTGAGTCAGAGTCAGGTGCCTTACCGCTTGGCGACGGGGCAATATGTGCGTGCAATTATTGCACTTTTTCCCAAGTAAACCAAGCAAGCTTGGTGGCTATGGGTGGACTCGAACCACCGACCCCAGCATTATGAGTGCTGTGCTCTAACCGGCTGAGCTACATAGCCTTGGGAGCCGGTAATTCTGGGGTGGTAAACGGGATCTGTCAACACTTTTCCATCACGCTTGTGAGTGGGGAGTCGGCATGGCACAGTCCCAACCAGTAGATTTTATTCAGGAGTCCGCATCGTGATCGATCCGGACGGCTATCGACCGAACGTCGGCATTGTGCTGATGCGGCAGGACGGGCAGGTGTTCTGGGCACGACGTGTGCGCCGGGATGGCTGGCAGTTCCCGCAAGGCGGCATGAATACCGATGAAACCCCGGTCGAGGCCATGTATCGCGAGTTGCAGGAAGAAACCGGCCTGTTGCCCGAGCACGTAGAAGTGCTTGGGGCGACACCGGGCTGGCTGCGCTATCGCCTGCCGGCACGGGCCATCCGTCGTAATGAGCGCCAGGTGTGCATCGGCCAGAAGCAGGTGTGGTTCCTGCTGCGCCTGGCCGGCGACGAGTCGCATGTGAAGCTGGACCATACCGACAGCCCGGAGTTCGACCAGTGGCGCTGGGTCGATTTCTGGTACCCGGTGGAGCACGTGGTGATGTTCAAGCGCGGGGTCTATGCCCGCGCGCTGCGCCACCTGGCTCCGCTGGCACGCGGGGTCGCCGGGGCGGGGGTGCAGAACATGCCCAAGTCGGCCCAGGAAGCCTGGATGCCGGGCAATGCCGCCGGGCATGACCGCCCGCGCAAGCGCGCACCTGCGCCCAAGCGCGGCGGAGGCTACTGGCCACGGAAGAAGACGGAACCGGGTGGTGGACAGGCTGGCTGAATCCTATCGAGAATGATTCAGTTTCGAAATTGACAACCATTCTCGTTTCGATTCAAATGCGCACAGGCCGATTCCGGCCTGTCAGCCGAGTCCGCCACGTGTACGTCTGCATCTGCAATGGGGTTACCGACCACCAGATCCGCGAAGCCGCCCAGAACGGTGTCGCGAACGTGGCCGAACTGACCATGCGGACCGGCTGCGGCGCGACCTGCGGCTCCTGCCTGGACATGGCCGCCGACCTGCTGGCCAAGGCCCGCAACACCCACGACCTGCCGCTGCCGGTCCTCGGTCTGGCCCAAGTGGCCTGACCCGGGCCGCCCGACCCACGGT
>NZ_JASCOZ010000219.1 GCF_029960115.1 Stenotrophomonas sp. PS02289 | reverse complement strand
GCCGGCGCTACCGGCGGCTCAACGTTGGTTTGAATCGTTCCCGACACGCCAGGCGTTCATGTCCGCATCGGTAGCGCCGGCCGTTGGCCGGCCCGCATGAACGTGTAACGCGCCCGGTATAATTCCCTTCCGTTCCACCATCAGGCCGCCGCCTTGTCCCAGCCGCAAGAACCCGTCGTTTCCGAGCTGATTGACCTGCTCTCGCTGGAGCGGCTGGAAGACAACCTGTTCCGCGGCCAGAGCCGCGACATCGGCACCAAGTACGTGTTCGGTGGCCAGGTGCTGGGGCAGGCGCTGTCGGCAGCGCAGGCCACGGTCGAGAATGGCCGCCACGTGCACTCGTTGCACGCCTACTTCCTGCGCGCCGGCAACATCGACCACCCGATCGTCTACGACGTGGACCGCACCCGCGACGGCGGCAGCTTCTCCGTGCGCCGGGTCACCGCGATCCAGCACGGCAAGGTGATCTTCTTCTGCGCGGCCTCGTTCCAGCAGGCCGAAACCGGGGCCGAGCACCAGCAGAAAATGCCGGAAGTGCCGCAGCCGGAGGACATCGAGCCGAACCGGCCGCTGCCGCCGGAAGTGCTGGAGCGCCTTCCGATCAAGGTGCAGCGCTGGCTCTCGCGCGGCGGTCCGTTCGAGTTCCGCCATGTGTACCCGCGCGATGAACTGCACCCGCCCAAGCGCCCGCCCTACCACCAGGTGTGGCTGCGTCTGAATGAGAAGGTGGGCGACGCACCGGAGCTGCACCAGGCGCTGCTGGCCTATGCCTCGGACTTCCACCTGCTGGGCACCGCGACCTTCCCGCACGGCATCAGCTATTACCAGCCGCATGTGCAGATGGCCTCGCTGGACCACGCAATCTGGTTCCACCGCCCCTTCCGCGCCGACGACTGGCTGCTGTACTCGCTGGACAGCCCCAGCGCCCAGGATTCGCGTGGACTGGCGCGTGGCCAGTTCTTCAACCGCCACGGCGTGCTGGTCGCCAGCACCGCCCAGGAAGGCCTGATCCGCGTGGTCGAGGACAGCACCGCAGCGGCCGCCGTGCCGGCCAAGGAGTAAGCCATGCGTCAGATCTTCAGCAGCCAACGCGTGGAAACCGTGGAAGGCGTGGCCAACCTGCTGCGCGAAGCCGGCATCGAGGTGCGCATCACCAACGGCCGCTCGTACCACAGCAAGCGCAAAGGCCAGTTCAGCTATCTGGAAAAGAGCGTCACCGCCAACCAGCCCACGCTGTGGGTGGTGCACGCCAACGACCAGCTGCGCGCCCGCGAGATCCTGCGTGACGCCCGCCTGCTGGACACCACCCGACGCGACCACCCCACCGCCGAATATGCCTTCCGCCCGGATGCCGCTGAAGCCGCCCCGGCCCGTAACTGGGGCTGGCGGATCCGCATCGGCCTGTTGCTGGTGATCGGCGCGGTGGCGATGTTCATCACGATGCGCCACCGCAGCGCCCCGCCGCCGCCGCCCCAGGTGCCGGCCGTGCAGCAGCCTCAATCGCAACCGCAGCCCGCCCCGACGGCTCCGGAAGAAGAAGAGGTCCGGGTGCGCATCACCCCGTCCCAGCAGCCATAGTCCCGCCCCAGGTACCGGTCGTTCGCGGCCGGTCACATTTCCCCGCGGCGCACGTCATGATGGCATCACCCGCTGGGGAAGGACGCCATGACGCAGGACACGTTGACCGCTGCACACCCGTTGACCCTCACCCTGGAACGCGAGCTGCCGGCCGCCGCCGGGGGCTGCCAGCATTCCTACGGCCGCATCGTGCTGGCCTGCCAGAACACCGTGACCGCCATTGCGCTGGCGATCACCCGCGACGTGCAGGCCAGCGAGGACATCGCCCAGGAGGCCTTCATCAAGGCCTGGCAGCAGCTTTCCCACCTCAACAACCACGCCAGCTTCCTGCCCTGGCTGCGTCAGATCACCCGCAATCTGGCCCGCGACTGGCTGCGCGCCAACCGCAACCGGCCGCTGTCCGGCGAGGCCGCCGAGATCGCCATCGGCATGGCCGCCGACCCCAGCCCGGATGCCCCCGAGCATCTGCAGCGGGTGGAAGAGGAACTGGCCGCGGAAGACATCATTTCCGCGCTGCCCGAAGACAGCCGCGAAACCCTGCTGCTGTACTACCGCGAAGGCCAGAGCTCGCAGCAGGTGGCCGACCTGCTGGGGCTGAGCGATGCCGCCGTCCGCAAGCGGCTGTCGCGTGCGCGCGCCACCGTGCGCGAGGAAATGCTGCGCCGCTTCGGCGAGTTCGCCCGCAGCAGCGCGCCGAGCGCGGCGTTTGCCACGGCCGTGGTGTCGATGGTGATGGTGGCCGCGCCGGGCACGGCCAGCGCGGCCATCCTGCTGGGCACCAGTGTGGGTGGCAGCAAATTCGGGCTGGGTGGAGCCAGTGTTACCGGCGGCACCGCACTCGGTTCACTGACCGCGGCGGTGGAACAGAGCCAGCTGTTTTCCACCGGCCTGACCACCGGCACGGTGATCGGTGCCACCTTGTTCGGCGTGGTCGGCAGCTATCTGGGCGGACGCTTCCTGCTCCGCTATGCCGAGCATCCCGGCGAACGCCAGCAGGTCATGCGCTTCGTGCACTACAGCACCTTTACTGCTCTGCTGTTCTGCCTGGGCGTGCTGTTCTCGGTGGCCCTGCATGCGCCCATGTGGGTCACCCTGCTCGCGCTGCTGGCCGGGCTGTGCGCGGTGAACTACCAGTGCCTGGTGCCGCTGCAGCGGATCATGAAGCCGCTGATCGCGCGTGACAACGCGCGCCGCGGACGCACCGGCATCAACTGGAAGTACGAATCGATGTACGGCCGTACCGGCGTGGTGGTGATGAATGTGCTGGTGATCGGTGCGGTCGCATGGACGTTCGCGATGAAACACCTGGGGTAACGGGAAACGTAGTGCCGGGCTTGCCCGGCAATGAACAACGCCGGTCGAAGACCGGCGTTGTTCGGGTTTTAGAAGCAGCCGGGCAAGCCCGGCTCTACGACAAGCAGGGCTGATCAGTGCATCGGCGGCTTGCCACCACGCGGACCACCGAACGGCGACTTGGCCGCATCGAACTCGGCCTTGCTCAGCTGGCCATCCTTGTTGGTATCCGCCGCGGCGAACCACGCATCACGGTGCTGCTTCATGCCCAGCTCGCGGTCGGCCTTGTCCAGGTAACCATCCTTGTTGAGGTCCATCTTGTCGAACCGCTCGGCCAGACGCGGGTCGGCCTTGGCTTCCTCGCGGCTGATGCGGCCGTCCTTGTTGAGGTCGAGCTTGGCCATGCGGTCATGCCCACCCGGGCCACGGCCGTGGCGCTTGCCGTGCCAGCGCGGCAGTTCCTCGCGCGAGAGCTTGCCATCCTTGTTGGTATCGAGCGCGTCGAACTTCTCGGCCAGGCGCGGAGCCTTGGCCGCTTCGCTGCGGTCGATGAAGCCGTCGCCATTGGTGTCCAGCTTCACGCGCGCGGGCTTGTCGCCAGCGGTCGGGGCGTCAGCGGCCACCGCCAGGCCGGCAGCGCCGGTGGTCATCAGCAGGGCCAGCAGCAGAAGGGGTTTGCGGTTGCGCATGGAATCACTCCGGTATCAGGGGTTGGCTGTGCGGTGCGTTGGCACCCACGCCAGGGAAAACGCCCCAGCGCCTGCCGCGTTGACAGCGGCACCGGTCGTGTTCATGTAGCAGACAGTCGCGGCGGCTGCGACGGCCCGGCGCTATGCTGTGGGCATGGCGATACACGGCGACCGCGACGACGAGCTGCGACTGTTCCAGACCGGAGACCACCCCTGTGGCTACTGGCCGGACCGGGCCGCACGCGACCTGGTACTGGATCCGCACGATCCCCGACTGGGATCGCTGTACCCGATGGCGCTGAGCTGGGGGTTCCGCCGCTCCGGCGACCTGGTCTACCGCCCGCACTGCGCCAACTGCCACGCCTGCGTGTCGGTACGCATTCCGGTGGCGCGCTTCGCGCCGGACCGCAGCCAGCGTCGCTGCCTGGCGCGCAACGCCGATCTGGAAGTGCGCATCGTCGCCGCCGAGCAGACCGACGAACAGTTCGCGCTGTACCACCGCTACCTCACTCACCGTCATGCCCAAGGCGGCATGGACGACCACGGGCCGCACGAGTTCGACCAGTTTCTGATCGGGCAGTGGTCACAGGGGCGCTTCCTGGAGATGCGCACTCCCGCCCATGACGGACACCGGGGCGAACTGCTGGGGGTGGCTGTCACCGATGTCACGCCACAAGGGTTATCGGCGGTGTACACCTTCTTCGACCCTGAGCAGGCCCACCGCGGGCTGGGCACCTTCGGCATCCTCCAGCAGATCGCCTGGGCCCGGCGCGAAAACCTGCCGCACCTGTACCTCGGGTACTGGATCCGCGACCACCGCAAGATGGACTACAAGCGCCGCTTCCGCCCGCTGGAGGCCTACGACGGCCGCCGCTGGCACGACTTCGACGACGAACTGGACGGGCGCTGACGCGGGCCTGCAATGCACACAGGTAAAATGGGCGGATGAAGACCCCTGCCCTGCTCCTTGCCCTGGCCCTGCTCTGCAGCGGCTGCGCCCAGACCCCGAACCGGACGGCCGCCATGCCCGACAGCAAACCGGCCCCGCTGCGGATCGCCACCTACAACACCTCGCTGTACAGCGACGAGCGCGGCGGTCTGATCGCCGAGCTCGAGGGCGACAGCGCGCACGCGCGCAAGATCGCCGCCGTGCTGCAGCAGGTCCGCCCCGACCTGGTGCTGCTGAACGAATTCGACTTCGACAACGAGCACCGCGCCGCCGACCTGTTCCAGCAGCGCTATCTGGAAACCGCCCAGCCCGGCGGCGGCGAACCGCTGAAGTACCCCTATCGTTACCTGGCCCCGGTCAACACCGGCGTGCCCAGCGGGCTGGACCTGGACAACAACGGCGTGGTGGGCGGCGAAGGCCGTACACGCGGCAACGATGCCTGGGGCTACGGCCTGCACCCGGGCCAGTACGGCATGCTGGTGCTGTCGCGCTACCCGATCGATGAAGCCAAGGTGCGCACTTTCCAGATGCTGAAGTGGAACACCCTGCCGGGTGCGGTGAATCCGGTCGACCCGCGCACCGGCAAGCCGTTCTACAGCCCGCAGGTCTGGGCGCAACTGCGGCTGTCGTCCAAGTCGCACTGGGATGTGCCGGTGAAGACCCCGGAAGGCGTCGTTCATGCGCTCGTCTCCCACCCCACCCCGCCGGTGTTCGACGGCCCGGAAAAGCGCAATGCACAGCGCAACGGCGACGAACTGCGTCTGTGGCAGCAGTATCTGTCTGCCGGCGACAAGCCCTGGCTGTGCGATGACCGTGGCCAGTGCGGTGGCCTGGCCCAGGACGCGCGCTTTGTGATTCTGGGCGACCTCAACAACGATCCGGTCGACGGCGATGGCCAGCATGACGCCATCGTTGAACTGATCGAAAACGCCCGCGTGCTGCGCTACCCCACCCCGCGCAGCGTCGGTGCCGAACAGACCAGCGCGTCCTATGCCGCCGCAGGCATCGTGCGCAAGGGCGCACCGTTCCATGCCACCGGTGATTTCGGGCCCAAGGCCGGCACCATGCGCCTGGACTACGTGCTGCCCTCGACCGGTTTCGAGTACGTGAACAGCGGCGTGTTCTGGCCGGCCAACCAAACGCCCGAGGCGAAGATTGCCGATGGCAGCGACCACCATCTGGTGTGGGTGGACCTGCGATAAGCCTGTCCCGACCAGAACGGTGGCCGGTAGCGCCGGCCGTTGGCCGGCCCGCACGATGCTGGAACCCGGAG
>NZ_JASCOZ010000218.1 GCF_029960115.1 Stenotrophomonas sp. PS02289 | reverse complement strand
GGCTTGCCCGGCTGCTCTTCGCGTCACACTCCCTGCCAACGGCAGCCGGGCAAGCCCGGCTCTACGACGGCGCGTTCCGTTGCACCGGGCGTTACGACGGCGCATTCCGTTGCACCGGGCGTGTTGATGCAGTTCCACTGCGCCCGGCGTTACGCAGCCGGTACGCGAACCATCTTCCGCATCAAGTGCTCCACCACACCTTCCGGGTCGGCGGTGCGGCCGACATGCGTGCTGGACATCTGCACAATCGAACTGCGCTTGGCGGTCAAAAAATGAAAACGCGCCCGCGCCGGCAACTGCGCGATAGGCCCCGCATTGGCATCGCCTCGACAGATCGCCACGATCGCATCCAGCCACGGCTGCAATGCCTCCAGATCCAGCGCCGGCGCAAATGCCTGCATCCGCGCCACATCGATCTCGATCGCCGCCTGCAGATGACGCGCACCAGGACAGGACACGATCACCCCGACGTTGATGAATTCCTCGCGCTCGACCCGCGGCACCACGCGGATCACCGCATAGTCATACGTGTGCAGCGTGGGCACGGACGGCCTCCTGGACAAACGCGGCGCGTGCACGCAGCCGGCGTTTCAGATAATCGATGTAACCCTGGCGGTAAGCCGCCGGGCTGTCGAAGAACGGCTCATCCACCAGCCAGCTGTCCGGCACCAGTGCCACGATGCGCTCTATCTCCGCGTCGGTCATCAATGCCGCCAACGCTTCGTCCACCTCGGCAATGCGGGTGGCGAACGGCAGCAACACATGGTCACGGATCAACGGGAACGGCTTCTCACAGGCTTCGCCCGCATTGGCCCAATCGTGATGGAAGTACATCGCCGCGCCGTGGTCGATCAGATACAGCTTGCGATGCCAGACCATCAGGTTGGGGTTACGTGCGGTACGGTCGACATTGCTGGTGAACGCATCGAACCAGACAATCCGCGAGGCGAGCTCGGCATCGACCGGCATCGCCGCCGGGTCGTAATTGATCGCACCGGGCAGGTAGTCGCTGCCCAGGTTCAAGCCCTCGCTGGCGCGGATCAGATCCTGGATCTCCGGATCCGGCTCGGTGCGGGCGAACTCGCGGTCCAGCTCCACGAACATGATCTCCGGAATCGGCAGGCCCAGGGTACGGGCCAGTTCGCCGGCAATCAGCTCGGCAATCAGCGCCTTCGGGCCTTGGCCGGCCCCCCGGAACTTGAGCACGGCCATGCCTTCGTCGTCGGTCTCGACCACGGCGGGCAGGGAACCCCCTTCTCGAAGCGGGGTGATGTAACGAAGCGCGTGGACAGTGCGCACAGGGCATCCATTGACGGAACAAGCGCCGCCATCTTACCGTGGCGCGGTCACGGCCCGCAGGGGGTGGGCCGGCACAGCCGCAACGGGGCAGGGCATGGGCAAGGGATGGGCGTATCTGGCGCTGAGCATCATCGGTGCGCTGATGCTGTGGGGTACCGGCCAGTTTGACGAGGTGTCATCGCGCAGCAATCTCAATGCGCGCGAAGCTTTCTGGAACGACGCCTTTGAAAAAGAACTCCGCACCGGCACCGCCCGCATGTACGTGGAGGGTTTCCTTGCGCGCGAACAGGTGGCGCTGACCTGCCACGAGGACGCCGGTGCCACCCGCTGCACCGGCCTGGACCCCCACGCCAAAGGCGGTACCGCCACCTCGCCGATGGGCCTGGAACTCGACGTCGTCTACCAGGACAGTGCGCTGCGCAGCATCGCGCTGTCAGCCACGCCGCTCAACGTCATCAACTGATCCCTCACCACACGGAGCAACCCATGTACACGGACGAATTGACCATCCCCGACGGCGTTCTCAGCGACCCGGACGCCTTCGAGATCATGCGCCTGTGGGCCGCGCATGAAGAACTGCACGTCACCCTCAATTCCGACCTCAGTGGCGGGGCGGAAGACTTCGGCGAACTCCTGTCCGACCTGTTCGAGCACGCCGCGCGCATGTTCGCCGAGCGCGACGGGCAGAGCGTGGAGCACTGCCGGGCGGTGATGCTGGCCGACTTCATGGAGCGGGTGAAGGCTCCCAAGGAGAGCATCGAGGGCGGTATTGTCGACACCGGCGAGACAACGAAGTCGCACTGAGACCTTTTGGCCGTTACGCCAGCGGCAACGACGCGTACGCCTGGGTCATGCGGTCGTGCACCGCCCGCACGACCTCTGCCTTGGCATCCACCTGCGCTTCATTGCCATACGCGCGCAGAAAACTGCAGGCGGCATGGCCGCGTGCCCGGCGTTCGTACTCCGCGATCCACTGCAGGCGATCAGGTCGGAAGGCCTGTTCTGCCGACCACGCGGCGAACGGCGGTCGAATCCGGCGGCGGACGCCGACACGCCACGGCTTGGGCGTCAGACGCGCGCGGAAACAGTGCTGCACGCGGCACATCCGCATGTAGAGCTTGTCGGTATGCAGGGCGGCGAACAGCTGCTGCACCTCGTCGTCATGCGGCGAGAAGGTGGCATGCATGACCAGCACCCGCAGTCCTGCCGGGGTGCGGTAAGTACGCAGGTGCCAGTCCGGGTGCTTTGCTGAAAAACGCTCCACCCGGGCCAGCGCCTGCGTTTCCAGTTGTGCGCGGCGCTGGGTGTTGCGTTTCGTGCGACGGAGCATCAGCGCATTGAGCGCGATGACGACGACCGCCGCCAGCAGGAAGCCTGCCGTGCCATTGAGCAGGTTCGCGCCGAGCACCCACAACCCGCTCCAGAGCACCACCGTCAGCACCGGTGACAACGCCCAAGTGGTTGGCAGAGGAGGGTGGTCGATGTCCGCGAACAACACGTTCGGGGTGTTCAGGCACAGCGCCCCGTAACTGTTGCGGGTGATGACCAGGTCGTCCTGGCGCTCCACGATCTGCTCGCGGATGGGCACGCCGTCCACGCCATAGTTGGTCAGCCGTTCGCGGCGCGGAACATCCTGCCCCTGCAGGAGGGTGTCGAGCGCTTCCTGTACCCGCAGTTCGGCGTGGGCCTGGGCGGCCGCCACGCTGTCATCGGACCAGCCGAAGCGGCGGACCACCAGGCGGCGGCCCTTGTGCCGCGTGTCGCGGATGGCTTCGGCCCAGTATTCGGGAACGATCATGACAGTCCTTGTCGCAGCGGAGATCCAGCGCGGAGTCTAGCGCGAAGTCGCCCGGGCAATCGCCATATATCCGGGTTTAGATCGGTCGAAATCCGTGACCAACGACATGTTACGGGCCCGGCAGGCCCGGCTAGACTCGAATCGTCGCCGCGCCCTGCGTGGCCTGACCCACAAGGGAGTCCGTAGTGCACCGTACGATGCTGGTTGCTGCTTCGCTGGTCCTCACCGCCACCCCCGGCGCCCTGCAGGCCGCCGACCTCGCCGCTGAGGTCAACCCGTTCATCGGCACGACCAATGCCGGCAATGTGTATCCCGGCCCGCAGATGCCGTTCGGCATGGTCGCCTTCAGTCCGGAGATGACCCCGCTGCCCGGCAAGCGCTTTGCCATCGCCGCGCCCGGCGGTTACGAATGGCGCGGCAACGGGGTGCGCGGCTTCAGCCTGACCCACGTCAACGGCACCGGCTGCACCGGGGCCAGCGGCGACGTCCCGATCATGCCGGTGACCACGGCGGTGGAGATGTCGCCCTCATCCGTGCAGGCCGGCCTGCGCTACGCCAGCGGGCTGGACCACAAGCGCGAATCGGCCAGTCCCGGTGCCTACCAGCTCACCCTCGACAACGGCGTCACCGTCGCACTGGGTGCAACTGATCGCACGGCCGTGGGGCAGTTCACTTTCCCGGCCGACAAGCCGGCCAACCTGCTGTTCCGCACCTCCGACAGCGAGGTCGGCAGCAGCGATTCCACCATCGTGATCGATCCGGCCACCCGCACCGTGCGCGGCACGGTGACCTCGGGCAACTTCTGCGGCTACCTCGCCGAGGACCGCCGCGAGAGCTATTACACGCTGCATTTCGTTGCCGAGTTCGACCAGCCGTTCGAGGCCGGCGGCACCTGGCGCGATGAAGACGTCAGCAAGGGCGCGCGCGAGGGCGGTGGTGGCACTACCTATGGCACGCAGGGGCATCCGCCGGTGGGCAAGGGCGCAGGCGGCTGGATCAGCTTCGATGCCAAGCGCAGCCCGGTAGTGACCGCACGCATCGGCATTTCCTACGTGGACGAGGCCGGCGCACGTGCCAACCTGCGCCGCGAAAGCCCGGTGGGCACGACGCTGGCCGCCACCCAGGCGGCGGCACGCGCGGCCTGGAACCGCCAGCTGGGGCAGGTAAAGATCAGCGGCGGCACACCGGACGAGCGCACCGTGTTCTACACCGCGCTGTATCACACGCTGCTGGCCCCCAATCTGTTCAGTGACGGCGACGGCCGTTATCGCGGCATCGACGGCAAGGTCCACACCTTGTCGAAGGGTCAGAAGGCGCAGTACGCCAACTACTCCGGTTGGGACGTATACCGCTCCCAGCTGCAGCTGGTGACCCTGCTGCAGCCGCAGGTCGGCTCGGACATCGCCCAGTCGCTGCTCAACCAGGCCGACCAGAATGGCGGCGTGTGGGACCGCTGGACGCACCTGACCGGCCCGACCGGTGTGATGAACGGCGATCCATCGCCGCCATCGGTGGCGGCCATCCACGCCTTCGGCGGGCGCAACTTCGACCTCAAGCGTGCCTATGCATCCCTGAAGAAAGCGGCCACCGTGCCGACCGAGCGCGACCTCAGCCGGCGCGGCTGCCCGGTGCTGTGCGTCGGCCAGCGTCCGGGTCTCGACCAGTGGATGAAGCTGAAGTACATGCCGGTCGGTGCACCGGGCTGGGGCACTGCCTCGGACACGCTGGAAATGGCTGCCGCCGACTTCGGTCTTGCCGAGCTGGCAACGGCTGCAGGCGATAAAGCCGGTGCCGCGCTGTTCCGCGAACGCTCGGGCTGGTGGCGCAATCTTTACAACCCGAACGCGACCGCGCAGGCCGGTTACATCCAGCCGCGCAACGCCGATGGCAGCTGGCCGAAGTTCGATCCGGCCTCGGATGAGGAGTTCGTCGAAGGCAGCGGCGCGCAGTACCTGTGGATGGTGCCGTTCGATCCGGCCGGTCTGATTGCGGTGCTGGGCGGACGCGAGGCGGCGATTCAACGACTGGACGCGTTCTTCCGCAAAGAGAATGGCGACTGGGCAGTGACCAAGTCCGGTCCCCTGCACGCCGAACTGGACAACGAACCGTCCATCGCCGCGCCGTGGCTGTACAACTTCGTCGGCCAGCCGTGGAAGACCCAGGCCACCGTGCGCCAGGCGATGAAGCAGATCTGGACCAATGCACCGGAAGGCATGCCGGGCAATGACGATCTCGGCCAGATGTCGTCGTGGTACGTGTGGTCGGCGCTGGGGCTGTACCCGGTGTATCCCGGCCGCGCCGATCTGGTGATCGGCAGCCCGTTGTTCCCGGAAGCAGTGATCGAACGGCCCGGTGCGAAGATCGTCGTCAAGGCAGCGGGTGCGTCGATGGATGCGCCGTTTGTGCAGGACTTGAAGGTCAACGGCAAGGCGAGTGAGCAGAGCTGGTTGCCGGCGAGCTTCGTGCAGAAGGGCGGCAGCCTGGACTTCACCGTGGGCAGGGAGCACAACCCCAACTGGGGCAGTACAACCGTGCCGCCGTCGTACGGCCCGCAGCAACCCTGACCGTTCTTTCCGGGTGTGGCGGCAATCATGACCGTAGAGCCGGGCTTGCCCGGCTGCTCTTCGCGACACTGCATCCGCCCATGTAGAGCCGGGCTTGCCCGGCTGCTCTTCGCGGGATAAATCACGCCAACGGCAGCCGGGCAAGCCC
>NZ_JASCOZ010000217.1 GCF_029960115.1 Stenotrophomonas sp. PS02289 | reverse complement strand
CCGCCTGGGCCGGCCAACGGCCGGCGCTACCAGGGATCAGATCCCCGGAAGCTCTGCCCTGGCCTGCTCCAGCAGCTGGCGGTCGGCCTTGGACAGCTGGCTTTCGTCCAGCAGGTCCGGCCGGCGCAGCCAGGTGCGCAGCAACGACTGCTGGCGACGCCAGCGGGCGATGGCGGCATGGTTGCCTGAGCGCAGCACGTCCGGGACGTTGCCCCATTCATGTTGCGCCGGCTGGCTGTAATGCGGGCAGTCCAGCAGCCCCTGCGGGCCCTCGAAACTGTCCTGGGCGGCCGATTCAGCGTCGTTCAGCGCGCCCTCCTGCAGACGGGTGACCGCATCGACGATCACCGCCGCGCCCAGCTCGCCGCCGGACAGCACGTAATCGCCCAGGGAAATCTCCTCGGTCACCTCGGCCGCCAGGAAGCGTTCGTCCACGCCCTCATAGCGACCGCACAGCAGGATCATGCGCGGCAGCGCGGCCAGTTCGCGCACCTTGGCCTGGGTGAGCGGCCTGCCCTGCGGGCTGAGGTAGATCACCGGCGCGGGTGCAGGATCGGCTGCTTTCGCCGCCGCGAGACATGCCCGCAGCGGTTCGATCAGCATCACCATGCCCGGGCCGCCGCCGAACGGACGGTCGTCCACCCGACGGTAATTGCCTTCAGCGTAGTCACGCGGATTCCAGCCATGAAGGTCGAGCAGGCCGCGCTCGGCCGCACGGCCGACCACGCCCAGCGCGGCCGACTGCGCCATGAATTCCGGGAACAGGGTGATGACGTCGATACGCATCGAACTAGAACTCCGGGTCCCAGTCGACCACGATCAGGTTGGCCTCGAAATCGACCGACTTGACGAAGTCCGGCTGCACGAACGGAATCATCCGCTCACGACTGCCCTGCACCACCGCCACGTCGTTGGCACCGGTGGAGAACAGATGCGACACGCGGCCCAGCTCGACGCCGTCCACGGTTTTCACCTGCAGGCCTTCCAGGTCGATCCAGTAGTACTCGTCCGGCTTCGGCGGCGGCAAGGCGCTGCGGGGCACGGAGATTTCGGTTCCGATCATCGACTCGACCACATCGCGGTCGGTCACGTCGGGAAACACCGCCACAATGTGCTTGCCGGACGCTTTGCCGCGCACGCCCTTGACGGTGCTCTCCTGGCCAGCGGGAGTCCGCAGCGTCCAGGGCTGATATTGGAAGATGGCGGTACGCGGCTCGGTCCAGGACTCGAGCTTGATCTCGCCTCGCACACCAAAAGCGCCGACAATCCTGCCCAGCAGGATCCGGCGCTCGGTATCTTTCATCTGCGTATGCCGACGGGCCGCGCCAGGCGCGGCCCTTCAGGATCAGGCCGCAGCGGCCTGGGCCTTGGTCGCTTCCTTGTACAGGTTGCGGACCTTGTCGGTCATCTGGGCGCCGTTGGCGACCCACTTGTCGACCAGCGGCAGGTCGAGCACGATGCGCTGCTCGGCACCCTGTGCCACCGGGTTGTAGTAACCGACGCGCTCGATGTTGCGGCCGTCACGGGCGCTGCGCGAGTCGGTCACGATGATGTGGTAGAACGGACGCTTCTTGGCGCCGCCGCGGGTCAGTCGAATCTTGACCATGGTGGTATTTCCTCTGTAGCCCAGTCGCCAGGATGGCGCGGTAAGCCGGCGATTATAGCGGGGGTGGCCGGCCCAAGCGGTGCCGGACACGTTCAACCCACCAACGGTTCCCACGGCGTCGCGATCAATACCTCCACCGCCCGCTGGCACAACGCCTCCGACCCCGCGAACCCGACCCCGTCAATCGCCGCCAGCGGCCATACCCCGGCCGCGTTGCAGGCCACCGCCGCATCAAATCCGCCCAGGTCCGCCAAGGTCACCGCCTCCAGCACCGGCACCCCGCCCCACCCGGCTTGCAGAAGCCTTTCCTGGGTACCCCGCAGCGCCTCGGCCTGCGGCCACACCACTTCATCGCCGCGGCCGAACAGCACGTTCCAGGTCGTGCCTTCGCTGACCCGGCCCTGTCCGTCCACGAACAGCGCGTCGTCGAAGCCCGCCTGCAACGCCAACCGACGGTGCTGGAACAACGCAAACGTGCCGACGTGCTTCAACTGCGGCATCTCACGCGCGTACGCCACGCTGCGCACCCGGCGCGGCGTCGCCGGCAGACTCACCGGCGCACTCACCGCCACCAGCACATCCACCGGCAGCACCTGCAGCGGCTGTCGGAAATCGAATCCGCGTGCAAACACCGTGACCCGCACCGAGGCATCAACCACGCCTTCAGCCTGCAATGCGGCCGCGATCCACGCCTGCACCTGGCTGCCGTCCAGCGTGCTGCCAAACAATTCGCTCGTGCCTTGGCGCAGGCGTCGCAGATGCAGATCCAGGCCCTGCACCGCACCGCCACGCACCTGCAATGAGGTGAAGTGCCCGTAGTTCACCAACGCGCCGGCGAGGTCATCCGCCGTTGCGGGTCTGCCATTGCAATAGTGCTTCATGCCAGCAGTGCCCGCGCGTCGCGCCACAGCGTGTGCAGCACCTCCACCGCCGGTCGCGCCGGTGCCATCCACGCCGACTGCCCGGCCCAGGCCTGCATCGCGTCAATGCGGTGCTCGCGGTTGGCCTGCGCGCGCATCGGTGCGGTGAGTCCACGCTGCACCGGATACGGCTGCGGGGGCGGCGCATCGGCCGCGGCGGCCGCACGCACATACGGCGTGGCCAGACCGCGCCCGAGCCTGCCGCTGAAGGCGCGCGTGGGCCAGGTGTCTTCCGGTTCGGCCTGTGCCAACGCCTGCGACCAGGCCGGGTCGATCGCACATTCGGGGGTGCGCAGGAAGGCCGTACCCACCTGCACGGCACTGGCTCCCAGCATCAGCGCGGCGGCCACGCCACGTCCGTCCGCAATACCGCCGGCAGCGATCACCGGCACCTGCAGCTGGTCGGCCAGGCGCGGCAGCAATGCGAACAGCCCCACCAGTTGGCGTTCGGCGGCGCCCGGATCGAACGCACCGCGATGACCGCCCGCTTCAAAACCCTGCGCCACCACCGCGTCAGCACCGGCCTGTTCGGCCGCGCGGGCTTCGGCCAGCGTGGTCGCGCAGGCAAACCAGGCAATGCCGGTGTCTTTCAGGCGCTGCACCTGGGCCGGTGAAAACACGCCCATGATGGTGGACGCCACGGCCGGACGCGCGGCGATCAACGCATCGAACTGCGCATCAAAATCGGCCGGTCCGGCATCACCCGCCGCCTCCCCCACTTCGGGGCCCCACTGCGCGAGGAAGGCGCGGGTCGCTGCTTCGGCCGCTGCATCGCGCACCGGCGTTGCATCGGGAATCCACACGTTCACCTGCGCCGGGCCCGCCGACTGCGCGCGGAAATCGGTCATCCAGGCCACGATGTCCTGCGGCTGCGACAGCACCGCGCCCATGGCCCCCATGCTGCCGGCACTGGCCAGCACCGCCGAAAGCGCCACAGGGCAGGCACCGGCCATCGGCGCGAGCAGGATCGGGCTCTGCAATGAAAAACGCCGACAGAAGCTGTCGGCGCGTTCAAGAATTCGCGGGTCGCTCATCGGTAACGCACCTGTGGGGTCAGATACCCCACAGCATACGCCGCCCGGCGTGGCCTCAACGGAACGGCAGACCGCCGCGGCCGCCCATGGCCCCCATCATGCCCTTCATGCTGCGCATCATGCCCTTCATGCCACCGCCGGCCATCTTGCTCATCATCTTTTCCATCTGCTGATACTGCTTCATCAGCTTGTTGACGTCGGCCGGGGTCAGGCCGGAGCCACGCGCGATGCGGGCACGGCGCGAGCCGTTGAGCAGGCCCGGGTTGCGGCGCTCCTTCTTGGTCATCGAATTGATGATGGCGATCATGCGCGGCACTTCCTTGCCCTGGCTGACCTGCTGCTTCAGATGCTCCGGGATCTGGCCCAGGCCCGGCAGCTTGTCCATCAGGCCGCCGATGCCGCCCATGTTCTGCATCTGCTCCAGCTGGTCGCGCATGTCGTTGAGGTCGAACTTCTTGCCCTTGGCGACCTTCTCGGCCAGCTTGGCTGCCTTGTCCTTGTCGACCTGCTGCTCGACCTGCTCCACCAGCGACAGCACGTCGCCCATGTCCAGGATGCGGCTGGCCATGCGGTCCGGGTGGAACACATCCAGGCCGTCCGGCTTTTCGCTGACACCGACGAACTTGATCGGCTTGCCGGTGATGTAACGCACGCTCAGCGCGGCACCACCACGGGCGTCACCGTCGGTCTTGGTCAGCACCACGCCGGTCAGCGGCAGCGCTTCACCGAAGGCCTTGGCGGTGTTGGCCGCATCCTGGCCGGTCATGGCGTCGACCACGAACAGGGTTTCGGCCGGGTTGATCGCGGCATGCAGCGCCTTGATCTCGACCATCATCGCTTCGTCGATGGCCAGGCGGCCGGCGGTATCTACCAGCAGCACGTCCACGAAGGACTTGCGGGCGTCGTCGATGGCCGCGCGCACGATGGCTTCCGGCTTCTGGTCGGCGCTGGACGGGAAGAACAGCACGCCGACCTGGTCAGCCAGGGTCTTGAGCTGCTCGATGGCGGCCGGACGGTACACGTCGGCGGACACCACCATCACCTTCTTCTTGCGCTTTTCCTTCAGGTGCTTGGCCAGCTTGCCCACGGTGGTGGTCTTGCCCGCACCCTGCAGGCCGGCCATCAGGATCACCGCCGGAGCCGGCACATTGAGGTTGAGGTCGCTGGCGGCCGCGCCCATGACCGCGGTGAGCTCGTCACGCACGATCTTGATCAGCGCCTGGCCCGGGGTCAGCGACTTCAGCACTTCCTGGCCAACGGCGCGCACCTTGATGCGTTCGACCAGCGCCTGCACCACCGGCAGCGCCACGTCGGCTTCCAGCAGCGCGATGCGGACTTCGCGGGTGGCCTCGCGGATGTTGTCCTCGGTAAGGCGGCCGCGGCCGCGCAGGCGCTCGATGGTGCCGGAAAGGCGCTGGGTCAGGGACTCGAACATGGATGCAACCTGTTCAGAACGAAAGACAGAGAGACAGACAGTATAGCGGGTCCACCGGGCCACCCCGTGCCGCGCGGGGTCAGGTATGCGAAACTGACACGATGACAATCGTTCTCATCGCGACCCTGCTGTACCTGACCGCCACCGCCCTGCTGGTGCGCGCGGTCGCCCGCGATGACGCGGCCACCTCGCCGACCTGGCTGTGGCCGGCGCTGCCGGCGATGCTGCTGCACGGCGGCTACCACGCGCTGGTGGCCATCCGCACCAGTGGCGGACCGGACATGCACTTCTTCGCCGCGCTGTCGCTGGTCGGCCTGGGCATGGCCTGGCTGACCTCGCTGGTCGGCGCGCGTGGGCGCATGGCCGCGCTGGGCGTGGTGGTGTTTCCGGTCGCTGCCGCCCTGCTCTGCGGTTACCACGCCTACGGTCATGAGCCGAGCAAGGCGCTGGGCTGGCAGCTGGCCACCCATGCCTGGCTGGCCCTGCTGGCCTACGCCACGCTGAGCATCGCTGCCTTGCTGGCGATCATGCTGTGGCTGCAGGAACGCGCCCTGCGCCGGCGCGATTTCCGCCCCTGGCTGCGCGCCCTGCCGCCGCTGGCCGACCTGGAGTCCCTGCTGTTCCGGGTGATTGCAGTGGGCTTTGCGCTGCTGACCCTGACCCTGGTAACCGGCGTGCTGTTCGTCGACGACCTGCTGGCGCAGAAGCTGGTGCACAAGACCGTGCTCAGCGTGCTGTCGTGGGTGGTGTTCGGGGTGCTGCTGATCGGTCGCCGCCGCTATGGCTGGCGCGGGGCGAAGGCCGTGCACTGGACGCTGACCGCGATGGTGCTGCTGGGGCTGGCGTTCTTTGGCAGCCGATTTGCGATTGAGTTGGTGTTCAACCGCGGCTGATGCGGCGTTGGGGGCCGCCCGGCGCGGCCCCCCCCCCCCGCCCCCCCGGAACCGCGGGGGG
>NZ_JASCOZ010000216.1 GCF_029960115.1 Stenotrophomonas sp. PS02289 | reverse complement strand
TTTCCGCTCGCTGAACACGCCACGCTTCCTGACAATAATCCGCTCGCTGTCCACGCCCCGCTTCCCGACAATGATCCGTTCGCTGACCACGCCCCGCTTCCCGACAATGATCCGTTCGCTGACCACGCTCCGCTTCCCGACAATGATCCGTTCGCTGACCACGCTCCGCTTCCGGGCGATGGTCCGTTCGCTGGTAGGGTCGCACGACAGTCGACCGCCAATAGCAATGCAACGCGCCTTAGGGCATGACCAACGAACGAAGCAAACTCCCCGAACAGGCACCCATCATCGCCCCTCGTTGACATCCGCAATGGGACGATCACCACACCCCCCCCGCCGCAGCCCCCATGCAGCAGCTCGAAACCAGCAACGACACCGCCCGCGCGCAGGTGCCGAACCCCGGCCAAGCCCCGACCGCACCGGAACCCCCGGTGGAAGCCCCGCCGCCGGCAGAACCCACCCGCGAAGACCCGCCGAACGAAGCGCCCCCCGAACGCGACCCGCCGCCCGCCAAGCCTCCGCTGGAAGCTCCGGTACCGCCGCGCGAGCGCGCGCAGACGCGCTACGTGTTCGCGCAGGGCCGATGGCAGCACGTGGAACGAGAAGAAGTGTCTCTGTACGCCGCCATTGCGTGAGACCCTTGTAAACGTTACCCAGCCGTCCTCACGCCCCCCGACCCACCCGTATCTCATCGCATGCGGGTGTCTTCTGCGGGTTGATGTTCTTCATGCTTTCCTGCACCTGCCGTTGTGCCGCGCATCTGGCCGCTTGAAACTGCGCAGGGGTAACTCGCTTCAGGTCAAACCTGACCCTCCGTCGCTCCAGATCGGGGATCGGCGAAACAACGTAATAGCCACCCTCCTCGAAGTCCGCGACAACGTCTCCATGCGCCTGCCCCTGCGCCACCCAATGCGCCATGTAAAGCGTATTCCGACCCACCGGCACCTGGATTTCGTATCCAATGGTCAATCGACCGCCGAACTTCTTGCCGTTGATCTTCAGCACCAACGCGCCGCCCTCACCGTAAAGGTTGGGCCCACTGGTCAGATACGCAACGCCTACGCCCGGCGGTGCCGCGCGCACCATCGAATAGTCCACCTTGCAGGACGCCAGCAACAAACACAGCGACAACGTCGCCAACAGACGAAATGCCATTCTCATGGGCTGCTCACTTCCCTATGGATTTGAAGCCGTTCCAGCTCTGCTGCGGCTTCGGCTGCGGCTGGACGCTCTGCATACGCGCTGCCTTGATCGCATCGCACGCCGGTGCAGGCTGCGGATTGACGTTCTTCAATCGCTCCTGCAGGTCTCCTTGCGCGCGGCACATGAAGGTCTGGAAATCCTGGGGCGACACCCGGGTGAGAACGAATCGTGCGATCTTCTCCGATTCGTACGGGTACACCTCGGCGATGTAGTAGCCACCGGCCTCAAAATCGCTGGTGAAGTCCACTTTGCTGAGCGCCAGCCCGTTCAAGTAGAACATCTGCAGGGTATTGGTACCCGCAGGAATCAGCATTTCTCTTCCGTTGACGTTGGTACCTACGTTCTTGCCATTGACCTTCTTGATGATGACCTGCGTTCCATCCAGGCGATTCAGACCGCCCACCAGATGTGCAACCGGCACCTGCGGTGGGCCCATGCGAATGGCCGAGTAATCCATCTTGCAGGACGGGAGAAACAGACACACCACTACCGCGAGACACAACCGAAGTGCGTTCGTCATGAGAACCAACGTGGAAAGGTGGAAGTGATATACCGCAGGGTATTAACTTGGCCCGATCCCCACCGGAGCCAGTACGCGGATAATAACCATAATGTGTCGAGGGGCGGTAGGGTCGCACGCCAGTCGACCGCCGATAACCAATCAACGGCCGATGGGGCATGACCACCGAACGCAAGCACCTCTCCGGCAGACGTCCCTGCGTTAAAGCACCCACAACCGTTATCGGCAGGCGTCTTACGACCGCCTCTACCAAAGGCCACCGCAGCCACCATCGCGCGGCGTCTAGATCCCCACCCGCGCATACCGCCCAGGCGAAACCCCCACCCGCCGCGCAAACGCCGCACTGAACGTCACCGCGCTCGCATACCCCACCTGCTCCGCCACCTGTTCCAACGTCAACGTCTGCAACCGCAACAGCTGCTTTGCCAGCGCCATGCGCCAGGCCAGCACATACTCCATCGGCGCAACCCCCACGACCTGGGTAAACCGCGCGGAGAACGAAGACCGCGACAATGCCGCCTCGGTCGCCAGCGAAGCCACCGTCCACGCCTGCTCGGGCCGCTCATGAATCGCCCGCAGCGCCCCGGCCAGACGCTCATCCGCCAATCCATACACCAGCCCCGCCCCATCGGAGTACTGCGCCGCACTCCGCAACGCCTCAATCAGCAGCAGTTCCAACAGCCGCTCCAGCACCACCTCACGCCCCGGCCGTGCCGAGCGCGACTCATCCCCCACCATCTCCACCAGCACCGCAAGCCGCTCCACACCGCGCACATGCAGCACCTGCGGGAGCAAAGACACCAGCAATGGCGCATCCGGCGATTCAAACTGGCAATGCCCGATCTGCATCAACACCTCGGCCGGGCCTTCCTGCCGGCCCACGCGGAACCAGCCGTCCCCCAGTCGAACCGGCAGCTCGGGCACCACCTCCGCGCCCGCCCCGGCACTGCAATTGAAAAGAGACCGTAACGCAGGCACCAGGACGAAATCTCCCGCCTGCAGATGCAACGGCGGGTGATCGTCCACCGTCAGCCGGCACTCCCCCGCCAGCAGGGCGATATAGAAAGGTTCGCCCTCACCCTCGCGGTGCACGCACCACTCCCCCGCCCCCTCCACCCGCTTGGAGAACCGGGCGCTGGGATGCAGCAGGGAGACAACCTGGGCCAGTGGATCCGCCATATCTGGACGATCTACGAAGAATGAGAGATTCGTCAGCATATACCGTCCAGCCCCAACCAGTGAACATGGGCTTCCCCAACCCATCAAGGAAACACCGGATGCCCACCGTACTCATCACCGGCACCTCCTCCGGCTTCGGCCTGGACACCGCCAAACTCTTCCTCGACCGCGGCTGGAACGTGGTGGCCACCATGCGCACACCACGCGAGGACCTCCTGCCGCGCTCCGACCGCCTTACCGTATTGCCGCTGGACATCACCGACCCGGGCAGCATTGAGCGAGCCATCGCAGCCGCCGGCCCGCTCGATGCTGTGGTCAACAATGCTGGCGTAGGCGCAGCTGTTCCCTTGGAACTCACCACGATGGAAACCGCCCGGTCCCTGCTGGAAACCAACACGCTCGGCACGCTGGCCGTCGCCCAAGCCGTGCTGCCGCAGATGCGGGCGCGCGGCGAAGGTGTGATCGTCAACGTGACCTCCTCGGTCACGCTGAAGCCCTTGCCTCTGGTCGGCTTCTACTCCGCCACCAAAGCCGCAGTGAACGCCCTCACTGAATCGCTGGCAATTGAGGTTGAACCGTTCGGTGTACGCGTGCGCCTAGTGCTGCCTGGCCGCGCGCCGAGCACAAAGTTCGGGTCCAATGCGCTGGTACTTCCTCAGACGGATGACCAGAATGCCTACAGCGAATTTGCGCGAAAGGTATTCGCAAGCCTCCGCGACAGCAGTGGTCCGATTACTGAAGGGCAGGACGTAGCGGAGGCAGTTTGGCGCGCCGTGACAGACCCGGCAGCGCCGATGCGCATTGCCGCGGGCAAGGATGCGGAAGCGTTGATGCCTAAGGCGGGGTGAGCCATGCGCGGGTAGGATCCAACCTGCCCGCGCGACTAAACTGGGGCCTCTCTATCGTCCCTCGCAGCGAGAACAAGGCATCCGATGTCCCCCGAAGTAATCCGCATCGCAGCAGCCGTCATCTCCCGGGATGACGGCAAAGTGCTCGTAGTAAGAAAGAAGGGATCACACGCCTTCATCCAGCCCGGCGGCAAGATCGAACCGGGTGAAGACCCCATCCAGGCCCTGTGCCGTGAGCTGGACGAAGAACTCGGCCTGACGATCGCCCTCACCCTGCCCGTCTTCATCGGAACCTTCAGCGCACCCGCCGTCAACGAACGCGGCAGCACCGTAACCGCACAGGTGTACACCTTCAGCCACAACGACGAACTGCACCCCAAGGCCGAACTGGAAGAAATCGCCTGGATCGACCCGAAGAACCCCGGGGACCTGGAACTCGCCCCGCTCACCCGCGACCACATCTTCCGCGCGCCGGCCCTGAGCTGAGCACCGCAATGGATGCTCACCTACACACGCTGACGCCGCTCCGGCCCATCCGCGCACACTGACCTCGCGTCGGCCCCACCCACGCACGCGGACCTCACTTCGGCCCGACCCGCACACGCGAACCTCGCTTCGGCCCTACCCGTGCACGTGAACCCCGCTTCGGCCCCACCCGCGCACGTGAACCTCGCTTTGGTAGGGTCGCACGCCAGTCGACCGCCGATAACACCTCAACGCCCGGTAAGGCATGACCACCGAACGCAGCGCCCCCTCCGCCAGACAACGAAGCCCCACACCCAGCACATCATCATCACAATGAATTGACCTCATCCATCCGGCATCTGCGCTCCAATGCCCGCTACCCCACAGTGCGTCCGCCCATGCCCACAACAGGTCGATTCAATATCCTGCACGCGCACGCACCCGCGCCCGTCCACCCTGACGAATGCCGCAGCGTGCAACGGCTGCACGCCGAATGCCTCAGCTGCAAAACAACACTACGCGCGCACCCAGGCAAAGGCCTTGAAACCGTAGAAGGCGGTGTGGTCATAACCTGTCCCGCCTGTGGCTCGCGGCAGGGCGTCAGCAATCAACTCTTCGCCGAAGTGACGGACAGGTCCTGAATAATTCAGGCGCACTCAACCGGCATCTTGAAGATGCGGGCGCACCAGCGCAGTAAGCTCCGCCACTGCAGGCACCACAACTTCCGACTCACTGCGGTGCTTCTCAATCATCGTCCAGTCCGCCACGGCGAGCGCATGTAACTGGTGCTGCTCAACCAGAATCCAATGCATGGACCAGTAAGGAAAGCGACGCACGCCACCATGACCGCGCGCCAGCTCCACCACATGCTTATGGCTCTTGGCGTTATTCAGCCGCGAATAAACGAAATCGATGCCGTCGTCCGGCCCTTCGATGTATTGCAGGAACTGCTTCCCGTCAAACAACAAAACGCCCGTAACGCCCGCCAACCGATTGTGGTGGGACGCATCTCGAACCAGAGCGTTAAGGCGGTCAACGGAAATGCCGTCCGCAGCGTCGCTGCGATAGGCGATGGCACACAGGGGCACAGTTCGCCTCTTGGTACTGCTTGATGGGCGGCAAGCTTAGCAGAACGCGGTAACGCGATGAGATCGCCGTTCCATACGGACGCGGATACAACAAGCCCGGCCGACGGCCGGGCTTCTGTCCCACTAAGGGATCAAGCTCACTCTTCTTCCTGGTCACCCTGCTGGCCAGAGCGCTCACGCTTCTGATCCTGCTGTTGCTGCTGCTGACCCTGGCGCTGACCTTCGCGATCCTGCTGGTTCTGCTGGCCTTGTTGGTTCTGCTGATTCTGCTGGTTCTGGTTGGTCATGATCTTCTCCAAACTCGGCGTCACCATGAGGCCGATGGATCGACTCTGCGCGCATGCCCGTGAGACTAATGTGCCGGAAACAGGGCAATGCGAAGACATGAAGCGCACCAATGTAAATCGTTCAGAACAAACTAGTAGCCAAGCGTGTCGAATCGTGCGCCTGTCGCGCTCGATATGAATGCTCTCGCACATCGGCACCCGCCGACCTCGTCCTGGCAACGCACACGCCGAACTCGCGGTGGTAACGCGCACGTAGATCTGGCCGGTAGGGTCGCACGACAGTCGACCGCCGATATCACATCAACATCCGGTAGGGCATGACCATCGAACGCGGCGCGCTAAAACCTGCAACCACATCGGATTCCACGTCCGCACACCACCCACGACCCCACACCTCACCCCGCCTC